>NZ_JAWJBQ010000005.1:0-212743 GCF_046535955.1 Pseudoalteromonas sp. SIMBA_162
ACTACCCACTCTTAATAACCCGGTCCAAGGGTCGGTGGTTCGAATCCACTCAGTCGTACCAATTCAAAAAATATAAACTCAAAAAAAGCACTACCCACTCTGAATAACCCGGCCCAAGGGTCGGTGGTTCGAATCCACTCAGTCGTACCAATTCAAAAATATAAATGCAAAAAACTTCTCCCTACTTTTATAACGCTTTACTTGGGTGAATAAATAGAATCAATTGAGTTGTGCAAATTAAAACTTATAAAGTTGCTATTCAGAGAGCGAACCAAGTACATAGACAAGTGGCGCATTCCAATTAATTGCAACCTCGTTTGTTGAAAAACTGCACCAATCGTCAATATATGATTTTGCGGGCTCATTGGATGAGTAGTTACAGCTATCTTGCTGGCCTGAATGAGGACCACCTACAAGCATTCCTGGAATAGGAGCAACCACACCATCACTGTGTGAAATTCGGTGATGTGGATACAAAGGTGTTTTAGTGCCAAACCCAGTAACAAAAGAGTAACCCGTAGGGTTTCGCCCTAATACATAATCGACAAGTCCATGAGCTGCATTTTTATAATCGTTATTTTTATTTATCTGAGCGGCTTGTAGCAAAACCATCGCTTTATTTAACGCGACTGAGTTGCTTCCCCATACAAAGTCAGATTTTTGCATAGCAACATTGTAGGGACTACTTTTATGTTGGTTTAAATATTTATCAGCTAAGTGCTTTTGCTTTATTTGTAGGGCTGCGTATTCTTTTTCAGATAATAAATCCTTTGCTTTAAACAGCAAACTACTTAAAGAAAGGTACGATACATTTCGCCATGCTGGAGCCGTGTAATTGATGTTTATCTCTTTATAGATAGTGTAAAAGTGTTTATTTTTAGTTGTTATAAATAACTCTGCAGCGGCCCAAGCAAACTCATCCTTTAAGTACTGATCTCCATACTCACCGCTTTTAATATCAATTGGTTGCACATAATATTGCGTTTGGTTTAAAAGCGCCCAACGCCATGCTTTTATAGCTGCCTTTAAATATTGCTTACTCTTATTGGGGTAGTAAGGTTCAATCACCCGGCTGGCCATGGAAAGCGTAGCTGCAAAGTTCAAACTTGCTGCTGTTGATTTGCCTATCATTAAGCGTAGGCGTTTATCCTCATGTGGCATTTCATAACCAGGCCAATCGCGTGTTGTTAATTTGTGGTATACACCGCCATCATTGCTTTGCATAGAGATTAGCCATTCAAGATTCCATAGGGCTTCATTTATAATATCAGGAACGCTATCTTCAGATTCAGGTATGTTTAAATTTTGTTTTTTATAAATATCAGGGTAATGTTCAAACGCTGCAAGTAATGTGTAAGTGCTAATGCCTGAGTTAACAACATACTTGCCATAGTCACCTGCATCATACCAACCTTTTTGTGAGTCTATTCGTTTGCCTTTGTACCTTGGCTCAGCAGAAGGATGATAACCAATAATGTCATCTTTATGACCCATTGGTCTTGCATAAATTCCCGCGAACTTCTCTTCAATAGGAGTACTAGAGCGATTCAAATAATAATATCTTAAAGCGGCTTTACTAAGTGAATCATAAACATCATCACTAATTCGAAATAATGAAGAATCTGCAACACCCTTTACACGCAAAAAATAGTGACCCGAAGTGACAACTTCAGAAAAATCGGCAAGCTTGTGACCATCATTGCCAGAAAGAGTCCATATTTTAGCTGCGCTCAACTGAGCGGTATAAACCACCTTGTTCGTTTTCGCATTAATTACATTAAATTGCGAAGCTGTTACGTTCGGTATTGCAGCAATTTTTTCACTTTTATTTAAGTAGCCTAATTGATTAATTGCAATTTGCTGATTTGAGGATAACTTACTTAATTTACTAGGATTTTTTTTTTACTAATACCGAGCAAGAGGTCAGAGCAAGCACATTCAGTAGCAGTAACGATAAAATAATATGTTTCATATGACCCTTTCGTATAAATAATGTCGAAGCAAAAAATAGAGCACTTGCTATTGAGTTATAATAAGTGCTCTTGTTTATTATTCACTGCACTTTAAAGTGGCCATTTTTTGCGCATTGGGTTCAAATTGAACATTAGCAATTCGTATTTTAGCTGCGCCTTCGCTTGTTAACACAAAGGGGGCACTCGAGCGTTCAAACTCCACTCCACTTTTAGCAAAGCATAATAAATCTATAGAAACGGTATTCCAGGTGTTCAATTTAAACTCTTTTAGCATGGGCGAAATATTCAGCTCTGCGCATTTACCTTTTGCGCATCCCATTTGAACATAAAGTTCATTTCTAGGAGGGGTTTCGACTCTCACATCAAACGTTAGCGCGCTTTTATTGATCAAATATTGAGATAGATCTTCTCGGTACCAGGATGAGCTAATCAGTACAGAAGCATTATTAGCACCACTCCACGTAAATTCTTTTGCATCACCTTGAATATTTTTATCGGCTTCAATCATCGTTAAGCCTTTAATATTTCCTGATGGCGTGTGGATGTCTTTTGTTTGTCCACCCGACTGCAATTGATAATTCCAGTCCCCTTTCGCTCTTCCTTGCATTATTTGATAAGGGGTGTTGACAGGTGTTTCAAAAATAAAGTCATTCTTTGTACTTAATTTATTAAGCATCACATTATCTTTATAGGTTAACCCAAATCCATATGCAAAAAGTGGATCATAGTTTTCATCGTAACGATTTAATACAACTTGTGATGCATATTTAGGCCATGAAAAGGAAAGCTTACCTTTAAAATCAAATTGAATATTGCCCTCATTATCTTTAAACAAAACATCAGCTACACCAACACCTTCACTACCAGGTAGCCAAGCTGCTACAAACGAATCTGATGCATTGATTTCTCTGTTTACCCATAAAGGTCTGCCCGATAAAAACACCGATACAACTTTTATACCTTGTGATTTTAATGACTCGATTAATTTGGCGTCACGGTGAGAATGAGCCTGATAAGCAATTGATTTTAGATCGCCAATCCACTCTGCATACGGATTTTCACCAAACACAACAATGGCAACATCTGGTTTTACATCAAAACTACCATCAGGGCTTAGCACTGCATTGCCGCCCGCTTTGTTTACCGCTTGCTTTATACCATCAAAAATTGACGTTCCCCCTGGAAAATCAGATTTAACATTACCTTCGCCTGTCCAGTTAATTGTCCAACCACCCGTTTGCTTACTCATATTTTCAGCACCATCACCCGCAATTAATACCTCACTATTTGGGTTAAGTGGTAAAAGGTTATTATTATTTTTCAACAACACTAACGATTCTCTAACTGCTTGCCTAGCAATTGCTTTGTGCTCAGGAGCACCTAATAACTGTTTTTGGTTAGCATATTTACGTGTTGATGGAAGCCCTTTATCGAATAGCCCCGAACGTATTTTAACGCGTAAAATACGCCTAACTGCATCGTCTATACGTTCAACAGGGATAATTCCATCTTTAACCTGCTCTACTGTATTACCTATAAAAGCCTTCCAATCTTCTACAACCATAAACATGTCTAGTCCGGCATTAACAGCCTGCGGACAGCTATCATTGCTACATCCGGGTATTTTACTGTGCGAATTCCAATCACCCACTATAAAACCATCAAAACCAAGTCGCGTTTTCAAAACATCGGTAAGGAGATATTTGCTGCCGTGTAAGCGCAAGCCATTCCACATATTATGAGAGGCCATTATACTTTGCACACCTGCTTTAAGAGCTGGCAAATATGCCGCCGCATGATTTTTAATTAAATCACTTTCACTTTCTTGGTTGTCACCTTGATCAATGCCTTGATAAGTGCCTCCGTCACCGACCCAATGCTTTGCGGTAGAGTAAATATGATCGTCATCTAAAAAGTTAGCTGTGTTTACTTTCCCCTGAAGGCCTTCAATCATCTCTTTTGCATAGCTGGCAACTATTTCAGGGTCTTCAGAATAACTTTCGTAGGTTCTCCCCCATCGATCATCCCTTGCAACGGCAAGTGTTGGGGCAAATGTCCAGTCTATACCTGCAAGTAATACTTCTTTCGCTGTTGCTTCTCCAATTTTATAAATTAAATCTGGGTTACGTGTTGCACCTAAACCAATGTTATGTGGATATAAAGTAGCACCAATAAATTTGTTATTGCCGTGTACTGCATCAATGCCATATGTAACGGGAATAGCTAAACCGCCTTGTGATGTATCCATTGAGGCTAAATAAAGCTCGTCCATAAAAGACACCCAATCAGATACACTCGCATTACGGTTATTGTGTAAAAATGTTCCACCACCATTCAAAACCGATCCTAAATGATATTTTTTTACATCTTGAGGCGTTACCCAGGTTATTTCTGCTTGTACCATTTGTCCCACTTTTTGTTCTAGTGACATTTGGCTTATTAAATGAGTAATACGTGTTTCCAACTCTGCATTTTTTTTTATTGCTGGTTCAAGAGTTGGCCAAAGTGTTATATCGTTTTTAGCAACTGTGTTAACAGACGCAAAGCTCATAAAAGAGCCAAGTAAAAATGAAGAATAAGTTAATTTCATTAATCTAATAACCTGATACTTTGTTAGTGTGGCAAACAGTTTTATAACAAATGCAGCATAATGTCGTTCAAATAGAGGTTTTAAGCGTATAAATGCACGCAATTTACTCTATTTGAACGCCCGGCTATTTCAAATATTAAAGATTATTAGATAACATACAACGACAATGAGAACACACGTGTACCAAACAAAAATTTTAATAAAGGTGTATTAAATTGTGAAAGAAGTACTTTTTAACACTCACGATCTCGCTTTAATTTTTACCATTTTTATATGCTTATCATTTAGTGTATTTTTAGTAACATTAAAAAAGGGTAATAAACTTAGTAACTATTTACTTGCCTGCTTTTTATTAACTCAAGCTGCAATTCCTACGGATAACCTTATTAACTTTGGTGAGGCATTTCGAGCGTTTGCGTTGAGTCTATCCCCAAATCTATTTTACACATTTGGATTAGCTTTTTGGTTGGAAGTCCCTTTGCTTCTGCTTTATATCAAATCGTTAGTTAACAAAAATTATCAGCTAAAAAAACACGATTCGCTATTATTCATACCATTCATTTTTTATGCCGCTTATTTCACTGTTGATTGGCTTATGATAGAAAATAGCATCAAATTAAATGTACTTAAAAATGACACAATTGAAACCACAGCATTTATTGACCGAGCTATTTATTTTTTTCGGGAGTGCTTTCGATTTTCAATTAGCGTTTTATGTTTTTTAGAGTTACAAAAATACCAAAAAAACATTAAAAATGAGTTTGCAGAGCTTGAGAGTGTCGACCTAACTTGGCTTAAATTCCTTGTGATTGGTTTTTTAGTTGTGCACCTAAATTCAATATTTGTCTCTTTGGGTATTATTATGTCTTACGAGATAGGTATTCTAGTTGACCATGAATTACTTGGGCTTACAGCTAATTATGCAATTCTTTTATTAATCACAAGTTTAATCTACTTTAGTGCAGGTCATTCAAGAATATTTCAGGGTATTGACGATGAACTAACAGCTGAACAACATAAAGCTCCAGATTCCTTTGAACCCGAAAAAATACAAAAAATTGAAACCTATTTGCTGCAAAATAAGCCTTATTTAAACCATTTACTCACACTTGATAACCTAGCAAGTCAGTTAAGTATGGGATCGAGAAATCTGTCATCTATAATTAATAGGCACTTTGGTAAAAACTTTTTTGAGTTTATAAATTATTACAGAGTTGAAGAAAGTAAACGGCTGTTACTTTTAGAAGAAAATAAAACAGTGACCATGTTAGACATTATGGATAAAGCAGGATTTAACAGCAAAGCAACTTTCAATACATTTTTTAAAAAACTTGTGGGCGTAACACCCACTCAATTTAGAAAAGAATACTGGGAAAGCCAAAACAAAAATTCGAGTTAAACCCCTAAAGCTAGCGCGTGTAGTTTTTTAAAATATACGCCTCATGATCAGGCATAACATCAGCAGAGCGGCTAATAACCGACTCTATATTTTTAAGCCTACGCTTTATTTCATCTCGGGATAGCCTATCAACCAATGGATGATAGCTTTTAGGTTTAATCCCTTGACCATGCATGACTGCAAGCCAAGATGTTTCGTTAAACAGCTCATTATCATGTCTAAAAATACGCCCGTTTTCACTAAACATCTCTATTTTTTGCTTCAACGAATCAGGCATTTCTATGTTTTTGCAATAACGCCAAAACTCACTGTCATCTCTATTTGTTAGTTTATAATGTAAAATAATAAAATCACGTATACGATGATATTCCGTCTCAGTTTGCTGATTAAATAAATCAATATCACACTGTGTAAAGTCTTTACTAGGGAATAATGTCATTAATTTTGCTATCGCCGATTGAATCAAATGCAGACCGGTTGATTCTAACGGTTCTACAAAACCTGCTGATAAACCAATAGCGATACAGTTTTTATTCCAACTCTTTTTGCGCATACCCGTTACCCATTGCAGCTGGTTAATATCTGCTAAAGCTTCAGATTCAATTGTATTTAAAAGTAAAGCGTGTGCTTTATCATCGCTCATAAATTCACTTGAATATACATACCCATTACCTACTCGGTTTTGCAGTGGTATTCGCCACGTCCAACCTGCACTTTGTGCTGTAGACTGAGTATAAGGGTTAAGTGCCTTTTTTGATAAACACGGCGTTGCAATAGCTTTATTACACGGTAATAAATGAGTCCAATCCTCGTATCCAGTTTTCAGAGCCTGCTCAATTAATAAGCCCTTGAAACCAGAGCAATCGATAAATAAATCACCATCTAATACCGTATTATCATTAAGAACTAACGATTCAATTTCCCCTGAAACTGGGTTTAGGTTTACCTCGTCAACCTTGCCCTCAATACGACACACTCCTCTGCTTGTGGCATAATTTCTTAAAAATTTAGCATAAAGAGTTGCGTCAAAATGGTAGGCATAATTAATACCTGCCAATGGGCTATTTTGCTGAGTTGACGGATGCATAAATTTATTTGCGTACGCACCAACCGATGCAAGTGAGTAGTTAGATAAGTTTGAAAACGCTGGCTCATTTTGCATTTTCAACCAAAAATGATGAAAAGGCAGTGCCTCCATATTAGTGCCATAATTTCCAAATGGGTGAAAATAACGGTGTCCTTTTTCTTTCCAATCTATAAATTCTATACCTAATTTAAACGTCGCATTAGTAAAACGTATAAACTCAGATTCATCTATATCAAGTATGGTATTAAATAATTGAATTTGTGGAATTGTAGCCTCACCTACTGACACGGTACCTATGTCTGCAGACTCCACTAAAGTGATTTGACAATTATCGCAGCCAATTACCTTCGCTAACGCAGAGGCGGTCATCCAACCTGCTGAACCACCACCTACAATAACAATCGATTTTATATTATTTGCATCATTCATAATGTTTACCTAAAAAAAATAAAGCACGCGAAATAAAAAATAACGCGTGCTTTTATTAAGAGGGTTAAAAATTACCTTTCAAAATAATGCTAAACCTTCGCTCATTGGCAAACCAAGAGCGAGAAGCTCGATTGCCATCATTGTCTATTTGCATTGAAGTTCTGGCAACCTCGTTAGTTAAATTAGTGGCTTGCAGACCTAATTGAAACGATTCAGTGATATTATAAAAGACAGACCCATCAAGTTGGCCTCCAGCCTCATTATAAATGGGAAGCTGCGTTATAACGTCTTTACTTGTTAATAAATATTCAGAACGCCAATTGTATGCCAAACGCGCATTAACACCGTACTTTTCATACATAGCGACTAAATTGATATTATCCTTAGAAAGCCCTTCAAGAGGTAATCCTTCAAATGCCACATTATCGCCTTCTGTTGAGTCAGGTTTATCTGGCGATAGCCCTGCATTTGGCGATCCTTCTTCCTCGATATAGGTATAGTTAAATTGCATACCAATGCCACTAAAGGCACCAGGTAAAAAGTCGTAAAACTGCTGGTAAGCCAGTTCAAACCCTTGCACAGAACCTTCATCACCATTGGTAGCACCGTTTACTTGTACCACCTGTGTTGCGCCATTATTAGTAAATTCTCTATCCACTGAACCATTGATAAAGTAGTTACTCATGTCTTTATAGAAAAATGATGTTGTAAGTGACCCCACTCCCTCAGAAAAATACCATTCAAGCGCTAAGTCGTAGTTATACGACTCCATTGGTTTTAAGAATGGATTGCCTGAATTTGCCGTATAACGAGAATAACGAGCGTCTGTAATTTGTCTATCACTTGAGCTTTCATCATAAGTAATCACCAAATCTTCCGGTGTTATGCTTACAAAGTTTCTTAAGTTTCCTAAATCAGGTAATGCAATGGCTTCTGAAAAACCAAATCGCAAAATTAAATCGTCTTTTAAATTAAGTTTAACGTTTAAGCTTGGCAAAATATTAGTATATTCACTGCTTGCTGTTTGCTCAGTAAATCCAGCATTACCAAAGGCGGCTTGTTCAGATGGTAAAAAGTTATCGGGGTCTGATGGGTCATTAACGTCACCCACTGTATCTGGAAATGTTAAAAAACCATCAGTTTCATTTTTAATTTTTACATAACGAAGTCCTACATTACCGCTGTAAAACATGCTGCCTAATTCACCTTCAAAATTACCCTTGATGTAAAAAGCATTATTTATTTCAGAGGTTTCATTAATCTCGTTATTTAAGAAGTTACCTATTGCGTCCCCACGACTTGATAAACGCTGCCAATTTGGCGACAGAGATGCAAACGCTGATTCAGCATTAGCGTAATCTCTAACTAATGATTCGCTAGGAAATAAAAAAGCGCCCTCAGATGCAACATTGAGTACCCCCCCTCTAGCAAAATTATCAAATGTAAATTGCTCATAGCTATTGTTTAAGCTTGCACCTAGCTCATCACCTTCTGCATCAAACCATGCATTACCATTGCCAGCCCATGCTTCAGATAACCAACCCCAATTATAAGTAGATTGGCGTGTTGTTTGGTCGCGTTTAGCATACCGAGCGCCTACTTTAACACTGGTAAAAAAGCCACTATCAAATGTATATTGTGTGTCAGCAGCAAAAGCAACTTCATCACCTTCATTATCAGAGATATGATCCATAGCACTGCGCCAAAAATAATTATTTGGATCAGTGAAAAAACCAGTGTCGCCGCTATTGGCTGGGTCTAATAATGTAATATCGGGTAAATCATCACCGTTTTGCTCTATACCGACTACAGCTCTTGTTGCTCCCATAATCGAAAAATCAAAAATTTCAGAGGTAGATTCAACGTATTGGGCGTCAAAATTGAACGACCATGAATCGTTTGGTCGATATTTAAGATTAAAGCCATAATCGTCAACTAAATTATCTTGCTCTCTAAAGCGAGTAACCATGGCATGCTGTGCACCAAACTCTCCAGATGGTTGTCGCTGCGCATCGTTTCCGCGCCAACCCGCATTTGATGTAATGAAACCTGATTCAAATAAGCCTTGATCTGTTACTTCAAACTCAGTGCCTTCTAAGGCAACTAAGTCATTAATTACAGCATCATCCGCCATCTCAATCGCATGCTCAGTCCATGCTAATGACGAATCAGAACGTATAAATTGAGCAGTGGCCAAAAGGGTTTTGCTTTCGTTTTCAAACTGAAGCGCACCAGCAAAACCTTCCCTTTTTCTATCATCTTCTTTTCGTGTCAAACGCGTTGTACGAGGAGCAAAAATTGCTTGCCCATTAACTAACTCGTTTTGTGGCTCGTACCGACCTATTTGGGCGCCATCCGATCGCGCTTTTAACTCGGAGTTCGAGTAATTAACGAGTACACCGAATCTGCCAGCATCTAAATCAAATATATCGCTGTATAAGCCAGAAAATGACGGCGTTGTTTCGTCTGCAAATTCGCTGTAACTAGCATCTAGTGTAAAAGCAACTACACGCCCTTCTGCATCAAAAGGTTTTCGCGTCACTAGATTCACCGTGCCTGCAATGCCGCCCTCTATCATATCTGCCGACTGATTTTTAAACAGCTCAACAGAACCCATTAATTCAGGTGGAACATCCTGGAAACTTAACCCTCGCCCTGAATCGGCAGTAAACGTATCACGACCGTTAAACTCGCTTCGTGTGTGCGTTAATCCTCTAACAACAACACCGCTTCCCTCAACGCCGTAGTGATCAGGATCGTTTGCAGCAGCAAATCGTTCAATAGAAACACCCGGTAAACGGGTTATTGCCTCAAGGACGCTTCTATCCGGTAGAGACCCAATATCTTTTGCAGATATAGCATCAAGAACGGTTTCAGCTTCACGTTTCATATTCTGTGCATTGATTAAATTTGAACGTGTTCCTTGAACTATTACTACTTCAATATCTTCGTCTTGTTGTTTTTTTTTGTCATCTTCTTGAGCTGCATATAGGTTGCCGGATAAAGACGTTGCAATAATCGCAGATGCAATTACGGACAGCTTAAATGTACTGTTCTGTTTTTTTATCATTCTAATTTCCCTCATTGAAGTTCAAAAAGTACTGATCGTATTTTTTAAATTTCAACCCTTTTAGTGTGTGTGGTTATCATGCAAAGCTAGAATCAGATAAATAGCGGGTAAAATCGCCTAACTAACCACAAATACATCTATTTGAACGCCAAAATTAGTTTTTATTTGAACATGACGCTGAGTTTAAATACTGTCATCTTGATATATTAACCATGAGAATCAAAAGCTTATAAAATAAAACTTAAAATAAACAATATATTAACAAAATTAACTATTTTTATCTTTAAGAGATGTATAAATTTACGTTAATACGTGTATCTATACGTTCAAATTCATATTTAACTTACACTTAGACGACGTTAATAATTTCCTTTGTTAATTTATTTTTATCACACACAAATAAAGAGTTGATAACAATGGTTAATAAAAATATAAAAAGTCTTTTTGTACTTACAGCATTTGCTGTATTAGTAGGCTGCGCTAAAGATGAACAATCAACACAGACCCCTCCACTGTATTTAAACGAATCAGCCTCTATTGATGAGCGCGTAAACGATTTAGTAACAAGGCTTACATTAGAGGAGAAAGTTGCTCAACTATTTGATAAATCCCCAGCAATTGAGCGATTAAACATACCAGAATACAATTGGTGGAACGAGGCGCTGCATGGTGTTGCAAGAGCGGGGAAAGCAACAGTTTTCCCGCAAGCAATTGGTCTTGCTGCTACATTTGATGAAGACTTGATGTTAAGAGTTGGTACCGCAATTTCTGATGAAGGCAGAGCTAAACATCATGCTTTTTTAGAAGAAAATAACCGTTCTATGTACACAGGCCTTACCTATTGGTCGCCAAATATTAATATATTTAGAGATCCACGATGGGGACGCGGACAAGAAACTTACGGTGAAGATCCATACTTAACAACGCGAATTGCAGTTAATTTTATAAATGGTTTGCAAGGCGACAATGCTGAATATTTAAAATCAGTTGCAACACTTAAGCACTATGCAGTACATAGTGGCCCAGAAGTTTCAAGGCATAGCGACGACTATACAGCATCCGAGAAAGACTTAGCTGAAACCTACCTCCCTGCATTCAAAGATGTCATTGCACAAACAAAAGTTGCATCTGTAATGTGTGCTTACAATAGCGTAAATGGCACGCCGGCTTGTGGAAACGACGAACTTATTCAAAATAAACTAAGGGATGAATTTAATTTTGATGGCTATATTGTATCGGACTGTGGTGCTATTGCAGATTTTTACGATGTAAAGTCACATAACATCGTAAATACTGAGGCAAAAGCAGCGGCGATGGCGCTTAAAACCGGTACTGACTTAAATTGCGGTGACCACCATGGCAATACATACAGTTATTTAACGCAAGCAGTAAAAGAAGGTTTAGTAGAAGAAAAAGATGTTGATAAAGCCTTAAAACGGTTGATGTATGCCCGCTTTAAACTTGGCATGTTTGATAACCCCGAAAATGTACCATATTCAGACACTTCTATAGATGTTGTAGGCTCTAATAAACATTTAGCTTTAACACAAGAAGCAGCTCAAAAATCATTAGTACTTTTAAAAAATGAGCAAGTACTACCATTAAAGGGAAATGAAAAAATAGCCCTTATAGGTCCAAATGCTGATAACGAAGCTATTTTGTTAGGCAACTACAATGGCATGCCAATAGTTCCAATAACACCTAAACTAGCACTTGAACAACGTTTAGGCAAAAATAACCTTACGTATACTGCAGGCTCAAGTATTACCGGTGAAGTTTATACACATTACCAGCCTATTGAAGCAAAGCACTTTTTTCATCTAGATCATAATAATCAAATGCAACCAGGATTAATTGCACAATACTATCCTTCAAGTAATTTTGACCGCCAACCTGTAAAGCGTCAAATAGAAAAAAACCTAGATTTTAGCTGGGAGCGCTCTCCTATTGACAACTCTATAGAACAAGAATTTGCCGTAAAATGGACAGGAATCATTAAACCCCAAGAAACTGCTGAGTATCATTTTAAATCAAACAACGTTGATTTCACACTTAATGGCCAGAGCGTAAATGGCGCTATAACACTTGAAAAAAATCAAAGTTACGAGCTAAACGCTGAATCTAAATTTAACCACTATTGGCATAGTAACGTTATTAATCCAACGGCTAGTCTTACTTGGTTGAAAAACCCTCAAGGGCTTACACAACAAGCACTCAGTAATGCTAATGAAGCGGATGTAATTGTATTTGTAGGAGGCATTAGTGCTAATCTTGAAGGTGAAGAAATGCCACTGCAAATAGACGGGTTCTCTCATGGTGATCGCACCAATATTAATTTACCTAAAAGCCAACTTAATTTGCTCAAAAAGCTAAAGCAGACAGGAAAACCTATCGTACTTGTAAATATGAGCGGTAGTGCAATGGCATTAAATTGGGAAAACGAAAATATTGACGCAATTATCCAAGGTTTCTATCCAGGTGAAGCGGCCGGAAGTGCCCTAGTAAACCTACTTTACGGCGACTATAGCCCATCAGGTAAATTACCCATTACATTTTACAAGTCTGTATCTGATCTACCTGACTTCAAAGATTATTCAATGAAAAACCGTACCTATAAGTACTATGAAGGTGAGGTACTTTACCCGTTTGGTTTTGGCTTAAGTTATGCTGACTTGAAATACAAAAACACACGTCATTCAATAAGCGCAGACTCAGGAGATTTAAACCTAACAACAACAATTACTAACCAAAGTAGTTTTTCAGCTGACGATGTTGTTCAAGTTTATGTCTCTATGCCTGATGCGCCGATAAAAACACCAAATAAGCAATTAGTGGGCTTTAAACACATTACCCTAAAAAACGAATCGAAAAACGATATTAAATTTACTATTCCTAAAAATAAACTCTCTTATATTAATGAGCAAGGCATTGCCGTTGCCTACAAAGGACGCTTAATTATAACAGTAGGCTCTGGACAGGGTATTAAAATACCAAAAGATAAATTTACAGTGACTAACATTGTTTTATAAAAATAATAAAAATTTAGGAAATATAAAATGGAAAATACAGCAACAGATCCCACACTCAGTGGTGCATCTATTAAATTAGCAAATAATGAAAATGAGAATTTGCTACGTATATTTTTTATTGCGTGCGTAGCTGCGATTGGTGGTTTTTTATTTGGCTTTGATAGCGGTGTAATTAATGGCACAGTTGATGGGCTTATAGGTGCTTTTAACTCAGACAATGTAGTAACAGGATTTAATGTAGCAAGTATGCTTTTAGGCTGTGCTATTGGTGCATTAATAGCAGGTAAAAGTGCCGACCATTTTGGTCGTAAAAAGGTATTACTTGCGACCGCTGTTCTTTTTATTATCAGTGCATGGGGTTCAGGCATTGCAGGGGCGTCGGGAGAGTTTATAATTTATCGCTTAATTGGTGGGTTAGCAGTAGGTGCAGCCTCTATAATAACACCTGCTTATATAAGCGAAATTGCCCCAGCACGTTTACGTGGCACGCTTACTTCTATTCAGCAAATTGCTATTATTCTAGGACTATTTTTCTCTTTTTTAAGTAACTATTCATTAGTACAAATATCTGGTAACTCCACCGACGTACTTTGGTTTGGCTTTGATACGTGGCGATGGATGTTTTGGATAGAGCTAGTTCCTGCAACTATGTTCTTAGTCACTTTACTTTTTATTCCAGAAAGCCCGCGTTTTTTAGCAATGAAAAACAAACAACAAGCAGGCTTGAAAACTTTATCACAGTTATTTGGTGCTAAAAACGCCAAGTCAATGTGGGAAGAAATTAGGCAGTCATTAGGTAACAGCGAAAGAACAAAAATAACTAACTTATTTCAGACAGGTACTTTTAGCCTAAAACCTGTAGTTTATATTTCAATTGGGCTTGCCATACTACAGCAACTAGTCGGTATTAATGTGGTGTTTTATTACGGAGCAGTACTCTGGCAAGCAGTTGGCTTTTCAGAATCAGATGCGCTTTTTATCAATATTATTAGTGGCGTAATCAGCTTGGTAGCCTGTTTCATTACCTTATCGCTTATAGATAAAATAGGCAGAAAGCCATTTTTACTAATTGGATCAATAGGCATGACCTTCTCACTTGTCGGTTTAGTCCTTGCATTTTCTAACGGCACTATAGACCCTCAAGGACAATTACAACTTGGCGACTGGGGCTTTACCGCACTTGTACAGGCCAACTTATATGTATTCTTTTTTAATCTTTCATGGGGTCCAGTAATGTGGGTAATGCTCGGCGAGATATTTCCAAATAACATAAGGGGATTAGGCTTAGGGGTTGCAGGACTTGCTCAATGGCTCGCTAACTTTTTAGTCACCATGACCTTTCCGATACTGCTAGCTGGCGGAGGGCTTGCACTTGCGTATTCGCTCTATGCTTTTTTTGCTTTTATATCAGTACTTTTTGTTATTTATTTAGTAACTGAAACCAAAGGAACGAAACTAGAAAACGTATAATTTTACCGTCATGAATTATTTAACTTAGAACTACAACCCTTTGCGTCTATTCTGTTAATTGATTAGACGCATTGCCTTCTTTTTGATTGAACCTCATAAAAAAGTATTAACACTAACTTTAAGCAAATTTTCTAAATCGTCTACATAATACTAAATAATCGCTTATTTAGTTGTTTTTATTGGCTGAGCTTGATTCTCTTTCTATTAGTTCAAAATCTAAAATATGCCTTAAGTCTACGCTTTTTACATTGCTTAAATCGTTATACTGACCCGATGCAAGTAAAGTAATCGCAAGCTCAGCCATTTCATTAATGGGCTGTTTTACCGTAGAAATATTTGGCCACACTATGGTTGCAAGTTGCGTGTCATCAAAACCAACAACCGACAGTTCGCTTGGAATATTAATGCCTTGTTTTTGAGCTATTGAGATCACGGCGGCTGCCATATCATCGTTTGCAGCAAAAATAGCTGTAGGTTTATCATCAAGCGAAAGTAAATTCATTGCCGCTTCCATACCCGATTGATAGGTAAAACTGCCCTGCTCTATATACTCAGGTGGCGTTATTATTTTATTAGAGCGCAATGCATCTAAATAGCCCTGGTAACGTAAACGGCTTACACCTTGTTTAGTGTCACCAATAATATGTGCAATTTTGCTATGCCCTTGATTTATTAAATGCTCTGTAACATCAAACGCCGCTTGGTAATCGTCCATGCATATATAAGGGGAGCGATTTAATTTTGTATCTGGCGTTATTCTTACAAATGGAACATTTGCTTTAGTTAGTACATCTAAAACCTGTTCGTTGTCACACATTGGAGGCAGTAAAATCATGCCATCAACCTGTGTAACATCAATAAGTTGCTTTACCGATTCAATTGTTTTGTCAATATCGGTATGCGCTTCGTCAACAACAAGGTGATAGCCCAATGCGCGGCATTTTTTAAGTGCTGCCAATAAAAACTGGCTTATGTAAGAGTCACTTGGATTATCGTACAGCAGTCCTAGAAAGAATGACTTAGTACTAGCTAGGCGCCTAGCTGACACATTAGGTCTGTAGTTTAATTGCTCGACAATCGTCATTACTTTTTCGCGGGTTTTGTCGCTTACTTTTTTGTCTTGGTTGAGCACGCGCGAAACCGTCATCATTGATACGCCCGCCTTTTCGGCTACATCTTGTATTCTTGCTCTTTTAAGGTCGGCCATTTCTTATTACCTACTCACAATCAATCGGTTATTATAATTAACTTTAATTTTTTATTATACATAATGGCGAAGTCTAATATTGTTTGCATTGTGTTTTAAATAATTACTATTAATACAGAATCAAAATAATAATATCAGATGTTAGCGACAACAAAGTCAGTAAAAATACAACAAATACCTTTTCATTAACACACTTAAAAATAAACCCGAACAGCATATTACATTTAATTTTGAATAAATTAATGGCCTTTTGCTCTAGCCCTTGAAAATATAATGAATTTAGATTGTCTTTCGCCAATAATTTAAAATTTATTCCCTTAATTTATTTTTTGACTTCTGAAATTCATCACTAACTATGTAACAAACTTAAATGTTAATTATAAAGCATACTTTAAAAACTAGCTTGACTTAACAATATTAAATCAATTATGTTAGCGCTAACACTAAAGCAACATTTAAGTACATCAATTATGTATCTTGGTATAGATTTAGGCACTTCAGGTGTAAAAGTAATTATTTTAGACGAGCAAGATCAATTGCTTGCTCAAGCAAGTCGATCTTTAAGCGTTTCACGCCCTGCACCACTTTTTTCTGAGCAAAACCCTACAGATTGGTGGCTTGCAACATGTAGTGCAATTGAGGAGCTTAAAAATACTCACTCTGCATTACTAAAATCAGTAAAGGCAGTAGGCCTTTCTGGGCAAATGCATGGCGCTACGCTGCTTGATAAAAACAATAATATTATTCGCCCCGCCATTTTATGGAACGACGGGCGCAGCGCAGCGCAATGTGTAGAGCTTGAGAAACGCGAACCAAATTCTCGTAATATTACCGGCAACATAGCAATGCCTGGTTTTACTGCACCTAAATTGGTGTGGTTAAAAGAGTTTGAGCCAGAAAACTTTGCAAAAGTAGCCAAAGTATTATTACCAAAAGACTACCTACGCTTTTTAATGACCGGTGATTTTGCATCAGATATGTCTGACTCTGCAGGCACATTATGGCTAGACGTAGAAAAAAGAGCATGGTCTCAAAAAATGCTTAGTGCTTGCGACTTAACAGCGCAACACATGCCTACCCTATATGAAGGCACACAGATTACAGGCAAATTAACAGCCCAAGTTGCTGAAGAATGGGGAATGGAGCAAGTCCCCGTTGTTGCAGGGGGTGGCGATAATGCCGCAGGCGCTGCCGGTGTTGGCGTAGTAAAACCTAAACAAGCATTTTTATCGTTAGGCACGTCGGGCGTTTACTTTGTTGCCAACGAAAAATACCTCCCTAACCCTGAAGGTGCTGTACATACTTTTTGTCATTGTATTGAAAACACCTGGCACCAAATGTCAGTGGTATTAAGCGCAGCAAGCTGTTTAACCTGGGTTACTCAATTAACCGGTTTTGAAAACGAAGGCGCACTTCTTGAACAAGTGAGTAAATGCGACTTTAGCAAACCAAGTTCAGTGATATTTTTACCCTATTTAACTGGCGAACGTACACCGCATAATAACCCCGATGCCAAAGGCGTGTTTTTTGGTTTAGACAGTGATACCGATGCAGCTGCCCTTGGACGTGCAGTACTGGAGGGCGTTGCTTTTGCCTTTGCCGATGGCCAACAAGTACTGCTTGATGCCGGCGCACAAATTGACGATGTAACCGTTATTGGTGGTGGCGCTAAAAGCCCACTGTGGGGAAAAATCATCGCAAGCGTACTTAACCGCCCCCTAATTTACCGAGAAGGCTCAGAAGTTGGTCCCGCATTTGGCGCAGCAAGACTTGCCCGAATAGCAGTAACACAACTCTCTGCACAACAAGTGTGTGTTAACGGCAAAGTAACGCAAACCATTGAGCCAGACCCAATCATGCAAGACTTTTACGCACAGCAATACACCGCATACAAAGCACTTTACCAGAGTCTAAAAAAACACTTTTAATACACGATTATAAAATTAATGGAGCACATCATGAATGAGCAATTTTTTAAAAACGTAGAAAAAATTAAATTTGAGGGTGAAAACTCTAAAAACCCATTTGCATTTCGTTACTACGACGAAAATAAAGTCGTTCTTGGTAAAACAATGAAAGAGCACCTTCGTTTTGCAGCGTGTTACTGGCATAACTTTTGTTCTACAGGGTTTGATATTTTTGGTGAAGGTACATTCGACCGTCCTTGGATCCAACCTGTCGGCAACCAATTAGAACTTGCGGAACAAAAAGTAAAAGTAGCTTTTGAGTTTTTCGAAAAGCTAGGCGTTCCTTACTTTTGTTTTCATGATGTTGATATTGCCCCTGAAGGTAAAACACTTCAAGAAAGTCACGATAACGTAACGCACATAGCAAACATTATCGAAAAAGAAATGCAGCGTACAGGTGTAAAATTACTTTGGGGTACTGCTAACTTATTCTCAAACAAACGTTTTTGTGCAGGGGGTGCAACAAACCCTAATCCTAATACGTATGCATATGCAGCAGCGCAAGTTAAACATGCAATGGAAATTACACATCGTTTAGGCGGTGAAAACTACGTACTTTGGGGCGGCCGTGAAGGTTACGATACACTACTAAATACAGACCTTGCACAAGAAAGCGAACAGTACGCACGCTTTTTAAAAATGGTGGTAGAGCATAAGAAAAAAATTGGCTTTAAAGGCACATTATTAATTGAGCCAAAACCACAAGAGCCAACTAAACACCAGTACGATTACGATACAGCAACAGTGGCAGGCTTTTTACATAAGCATGGCTTACAAAACGAAATTAAAGTAAACATTGAAGCGAACCACGCAACACTTGCGGGTCATAGCTTTCATCACGAAATTGCGGTTGCTTGTGCAGAAGGCATTATGGGTAGTATTGATGCTAACCGTGGCGATATGCAAAACGGATGGGATACAGACCAATTCCCTAACGATGTAGCCGAGTGCACACTTATCGTTTATGAAATCTTAAAGAACGGTGGTTTTACAACAGGTGGCTTTAACTTTGATACTAAGCTTCGTCGTCAATCATGTGAACGCGATGACTTATTCATTGGTCACATTGGCGGTATGGATACAATGGCTAAAGCATTACTCAATGCAGCAGCAATGATTGAAGGTGGCGAGCTGTCTGACTTTGTTGAAAAACGTTACGCTGGCTGGAAAGAAGAGCTAGGTCAAAGCATTCTAAATGGTGAGCAATCACTTGAGAGCCTTTCAGCCTTAGTACATGGACAAAATATAAACCCAGAGCAGGTATCAGGACGCCAAGAACTGCTTGAGAATATTGTTAACCGTTACCTATAATGACATAGCCTCGGTTTTAAAACCGAGGCAAACTTTATTAAGAACCAATCACACAGATCAGAAATGTTCACAATAGTTATTGAGACGGGCGTTTTTCAGCCTCAAAAAACCCTAACCTGTTGATAAAAATTAAATTTTGGTTGTTCATATAATCTAAAAAATTACGTTATTATAAATGCACAATTACAAAATCACCAAAATACACACAGTAACGTTGAGGTTTTTTGCTATAGATTACTTTAGATTTTAACAAGGAGCTTTGGTTATAAAATACTGAAAATAGCCCATGAACAGATATGTACGTTATCAGGCGGCAGCAAAGCATTGAGTGAGAGCATAAATCATCGTTTAATGTTTATAAGCTAATAAATAAAAACCGCATAGACATTTAACTTCACCAAACTAAAGCAATAATCAAACTGCTGTAAGGATAAACAGCCAAAGAAGCTCATCAAACTTTCAAACGTGAGATAATTACTTCTTATTTAAGCCTTTCCCAGTTGCAGCCCAGTATATGCCACCAAAAATATGTTCGGTCAAAAACTCACTGTTATAAACCGCGCTTGTATGCCCAAGAGCCGTATAAAATGAGCGGCCACCGTCATAGTTTTGGTACCACGAAATTGGATGAAACGCCCCCATACCTTTACCTATTTTATTATTGCCCCAGTCAACATGTGGATTATAACTTTGCTCATCTACCGTTAGTAAATAGTTTAATTTACTCAGCTCTGGACCAAATTCGTACCATTCGTCAGTCCATAACATTTGCTGTGGCATATGATTTAAACCAATAAAGCTAGTATTAGCCACTTTACTTAAAACTGCAGTTTGAATAACTGGGTGAATACTAAAAGAGCGCCCTACTAACCTTTGATACCACGGCCAATCGTACTCAGTATCAGACGCACTATGAACTCCAACAAACCCCTTTCCAGATTTTATAAATCGCTCAAATGCTTTTTGCTCTTGAGTGTTTAAAATATCTCCCGTGGTTAGTAAAAAGATCACGACATCAACATTAGCTAAATATTTGTCATTAAAATAATGACTTTCTTCGTGCCAAACTAAATTAAAATGATGTTTGTTAGCTAAACCTTCAATTGCTTTAACGGCGTTAGTTTTAGACTTATGATGCCACCCTTCGTTTTTGGTGAATAAAAGGACATTAAATTGTTTTTTAGGCAACGTTTCAAATCCTACCCCATAGCTTTTGGTTGTAGTTAAGATGAGTATAACTGGTATAACAAGGGCTGAAATAAAAACTCTGAAAAAGGCAAAAAACATAATATTCCTTATAAATTTATTAGCAAACAGCAAGTTAATAATTAAATAGTGGGTTGGGCTAAAGCTAAAAATACAAATCATCTTAAACTATAAAATTTAACTTATCCTAAGTTCTATTTTTTATAGTGTCTACACATCAATTACGTTATTTCAACGTGGAAAGACCCCTTTTAAAGCAGCTTCGAGTTCTTGAAATTTAATTGGTTTAGTAAGCACCTTATTCATTCCCACCTTAAAACAGGATGCTTTATTATCTTTTTCTGCATTAGCGGTTAATGCGTAAATTGGTACATCGCTGACTAATTCATCTCTTATATATTCTGCTGCTGTTAAACCATCCATTTCAGGCATCATGATATCCATTAATACTAAATCAAACTTTTTACGCGAAAATAAGTCAATCGCTTCACGCCCATGATTAGCAAGCGTAACTTTATGATTTAGCTTTTCTAAATACGCCTTAATAAGGACTTGATTTGTTTTGTTATCCTCAGCGACTAAAATAACCAGTGCCGATTGTGTATAAATTACATTATCAACAATATCGCTTGTGTGGGCCTCTTCAAATGGAATAGAAATAGTAAACGTACTACCTAAGCCAAGCTGGGTATCTACTGTTATTTCTCCTCCCATTATGCCCAATAAATTTTTTGAAATACTTAACCCTAAGCCAACCCCTTCACTTTTGCGGTTTATACTGTCATTCACTTGGCTAAATGGCTTAAAAATTAAATCTAAATGCTTTTTAGCTATACCAATACCCGAGTCTTTCACTTCAAAAACGAGCTGCTCATTTTGTAAAACTACATTTAAATTTATTTGACCATGTGTTGTGTACTTAAACGCGTTACTCATTATGTTAAATAATACTTGTCCTAATCGGTACTGATCTCCAACAACGTATTGTGGGATGCTTTCGTCAATGTGCGTTGTAAAAAGAATATCATCTGACTTTTCAATAATATTAAACTGCCCTACTATATTTTCAGTTAGTAGCTTTATATCAAATGGTTTTTTTAGACATGAAACCGTGCCTGATTCGATTTTTGAAAAATCGAGCACATCAGTTATCAGACCGTATAAGATCTCAGTGCTAGAGTTAGCATAATTAACAAGTTGCTGTTGCTCGGGGCTAAGCTCTGTATCAAGTAGTAACTCAATCATACCCATAACGGCATGAATAGGTGTTCTAATTTCATGAGACATCACACTCAAAAATTTAGATTTTGTTTGGCTTGCTTCTTCTGCCCTTAAGGTTTGTGCCTGAAGTTCAAACTCGCGCTGTTTAGAAATATTAATATTTTTTGCAAGCCCCATGTAACCCAAAAAGTGTCCTAACTTATTATAAAGAGGTTTACCGCTTAATATGACCCAAAAATTTTTATCGGCTTCAATCTCAAATTCAAAATTATGAAAATCGTTACGGTCATCAATTAGCTGGTTAAATTGCTGCCATTTTTCTGTATTTTGCTTTTCATTATCTGTAATGATGTGTTCAATTTTATGACCAATAAAAAGCTGATCGTACACATTCCCTATAGTTTCAATATTATTAATACTTTCAAATACCATTAGCGGGTTTAATCGCCAAAACCACTCTGACCCATACTCTTTAAATAGGCTAGAGAGTGTCGTAAATTTATGTATAAGCGATAAAGCTTTGTTCGTTTGTTTAGCTAACTTAATTTGACTTATTGACGTAAAAAACGCCTGCTGCAACAATATTTTTATTGTGTCTGAATTAACAAGTTGTTCGCACTGCTGTGCATCTACATTTGTAAAAATAAATATGCCTTTATCAAATTGTGTGTTCACACTAAACAATAAAGAATTTTTTAGTTTTAATGTTTGAATTGAATATAAAATCGAAAATTCAAGCTCTTCAATTTGTTGAGGGTATTGGCATATAACATAACCGTGCTCAGCTGTTTGTGTAAACAAAGAACACTCAGACCACATTTTATTACTAAACTGGTCATTAGTGGTCGCTATTGTCTCGTAATACCTATATTTGTACCTATTGATGATTATACAGTCAGTATATTTAAGCCTTGACTCAAATACCGATCTCAACAGATTCAACAAATCAGCGCCGTACTCACAATTAGCTAAATCTATTAAATGTTTTTGTAATTCAGATACACACAGATGTTCTGTTTTATTCACACTCATTTTCCTCATCAATATGCATCGCGTTTTGCAAAAGAGAAATTTTAAACGGGCTTTGCTCAATTAAATATAGATTAAAAAACAATATAAATCATCATGTTAATTGCTATAAAACTTTTGGAATAATAAATGCAGCTTACATTTGAAATAAATAAAAATACAAAGGCTCAAAAATGAAAATAGTGTGTATTGGTGGCGGACACGGATTAGCTCAGGTTTTAAGCGCAATTAAGCCAATGAGTAGTAATATAACCGCTATTGTCGCAACCACAGACAATGGTGGTAGCACAGGTAAAATTAGAGCTTCACAAGAAACCATTGCGCTTGGAGATATACGCCGTTGCTGTTTGCAGCTTGCAGGTAAAAAATCTACGTTCAACGCAATTTATGAACATAGATTTACACAAGGGCAACTTGCTGATCATTGTTTAGGTAATTTAACACTACTTGGTTTAATGGAGCTGACCGGATCTGCAACCAAAGCCATTGCGCATTTTAATATTATGCTTGGCAATACAGAAACCGTTTTACCCATGACAGAAGTACCCACTGACCTTGTTGCTGAATTAAATAACAATGAAAAAATAATGGGCGAATGTGAAATTGATTCACTGACTTCTTTACCTAAAAGTGTATCACTATCAAAAAATGTTCCTGCAGGTCCGGGCTGTGTAAACGCCATTTTAGAAGCCGACTTAATTATTATTGGCCCAGGCAGCATTATCACAAGTATTTTACCCGCATTTTTAGTTAATGATATAGCAGCAGCTATTCAAAAAACATCGGCGTGTCGTATTTTTATTGAAAACTCAATAGAAGAAAAAAGCGTAATGAAAAACACCCAAATCGCTGGTGTGGATTGGCTTGCAGAGCAACTAGGATTTAAGTTGTACGACTTGAGCATTCCGCCTTCTGCAATTGAAGAAATATTACAGGGCAGCAAAAACATCATTAAGAACAGAGCTCATTTGCATGACACAGATGAGCTAAACAATGTGTTTTCTGGATTACTAAAAATGCCCATTCAATTGAGTAATCATTTTTAAATATTTTGGATAATGGATTCTAGCTGTTTAAACGTCTCTGCGCTTTGCTCATCAGCTATTTTTAACAAACTGTTGAGCTCCTCAGCGCTATGCTCAATTTTTACAATGGACTCGATTGAATTACACGTGTCTCCAAGACCCGAAGCGCCAAAACTGTACGCGCTGCTTTTAAGACTATGCGCGCTAATTTCAATTTCACTGAGGTTTTGTGTATTGATCAAAATATCAATTGTTTTTTTAGATTCGTTTATAAACGTTTTTAGCAGCTCTACTGCTAACTCGTTGCCTACATCACTTTTGAGCTGTTCAATTGTTGAGTAATTAATCATATATATCTTTTGGGGTCAGTTATGGATTACAACGTTGTTTTATTTGTCGACTCTTCGATGCTCGGTGGTATAGAAACACACCTCGTTGAACTGTCAAAGCTTCTTACTCAAAACCGCATTAGTAATAACATTATGTTTTATGAGGATCATAAAAATCAAGCATTTTATGCTCTGCTTAATAAAGAAAATATAAGGTATGAATTTTTAAAAGGAAACTTAAGCAGCTTACTTAAAAAGTTAAAAACGTTTGACTCAAAAACGGTTGTTCACACCCACGGCTACAAAGCAGGAATATTTGGCCGTTTAGCATGTATAGTAACAAAGCATCGCTGCATTAGTACCTATCATGCTGGCGAAGCGGGTACCGGTAAGTTAAAAATTTACAATAAGCTAGATAAATTACTTTCTCCATTATCGACCAATTTTGCCGTATCAGAGCAAATAAAAGCATCATTAAAAAACGCCACTTTGCTCGAAAACTTCATCGCAATAAACTCTTCTAGCATTCACTTTAATCGGTGTGATAATAAAACCTTAAATATTGGTTTTGTGGGGCGACTATCTTTTGAAAAAGGACCAGATATATTTTGTAGATTAGCTGAAAACATGCAGCAAGATTTAGACATTAAGTTTCATATTTTTGGAGATGGCCCACTAAAAGGTGAGGTACCGAACTTACACAATCTGCAGTATCATGGCCTTGTTGAACGTAATGATATATGGAGCAAAATTGATGTGTTGCTCATTTGCTCTAGGGAAGAAGGACTTCCCATGGCATTGCTTGAGGCTATTTCTGAGCAAAAGTTTATAATTAGCAGTGCTGTTGGTGCCATTCCTAGCATTATCAAACACGATGAAACAGGTTTTTTAATGTTGGAGGCAAATGCACAGCACTGCCAATATCAGGTCGAAAAGCTGCTTTTACTTCCTGAAGAACAGACTAAAAACATTATCAATAACGCGTATAAAATCCTTGAGGAGCGATTTTCGGGAAAACAACAATTTTTGATCTTGCAAAAAGCTTACACAGGTACATAAAGTTACTCGAGCTCTTCCCAGCTTTTAATTTTTCTGTAAAGTGTCGATGGGCTTACATCGAGCAGTGATGCGGCTTTAGGCACATTCGAAACACATATTTTTATAACGTGCTCAATGTATTCTTTTTCTGCAAGCCATAGGGGTTTAACTTCGCTTTGTGATGTTGCCATATCAAAGGCGGGGGTTTCAGTACTTACTGGCTGCTCAGTAATAATTGGCGTGTGTTGCGCCTGCGTTTTTGTACTGACCGGTAATGCGGGGATCATATCCGTATCAATATATTGTTCAGGATGAAGTACCAATACATTACGGATCACATTTTCGAGCTGCCTTACATTGCCTGGCCAACTGTACTGCATAAGCAACTGTTTTACGCCTTCTGAAATACTTTTATAAGGATGATTTTCTTCTAAAGCTAATTTTACAAATAAGGCTTCGGCAATTTCAATAATATCTGTTCCGCGCGCTCTTAGAGGTGGCAGCTCGATAGGAATAACATGGAGTCGGTAATATAAATCTTCTCTAAAACGGCCGTTTTCAACTTCAATAAGCGGGTCTTTATTAGTTGCACAAACAAATCTAACATCAACTTTTACTTCTTTTTCACTACCCACTTGCTGGTAGCTCCCTGTTTGAATAAATCGCAGAAGTTTACTTTGCAAATTTATGTCCATCTCACACAATTCATCTAAAAACAGCGTCCCGCCGTTAGCCTGCCCTGCAGCACCGACTCTATTAGCAATGGCGCCAGTAAACGCCCCTTTTAAATGCCCAAAAATTTCACTTTCAATTAAATCCTTTGGTATTGCTGCACAATTTAAGGCGACAAAGGGCTTATTCGCTCTATTAGACGCTTGATGCACAGCCCGTGCGCACAACTCTTTACCCGTGCCACTTTCACCTGTTATAAAAACAGTGGCCTTACTGGCAGACGCCGAACTTATAATTTGATAAACAGACTGCATTTGCTTTGAGCTGCCAATCAAATCAAAGTATTTTCCGTTTTCGTATTTATTTTTATATTGTGTAACGGTTTGCTTTAAATTTTTAATTTTAAGCGCGTTGTTAACCGTTATTCTGAAGCGGTCTGCTTCTATTGGCTTTTCTAAAAAGTCACTTGCACCTAGCTTTATTGCCTGAATAGCCATTTCTTTTGTTGCATGACCAGTTAATACAACCACTTGAGGCGAGTTATCGGGTTCTAATGTCGCTAAAATATCAAGCCCATTCATATCAGGCAGCATAACATCAAGTACAATTAAATCGGGGTGAACCTTATTTATTATATCCATGGCCGTTTGGCCATCACTTGCCACAAGTGTATTAACACCCGTTGGTAATAAGTAGGATTGGTACATCATTGCTAAAGACTGCGTATCTTCAACGATTAGAACTGTAGGTGGCATAAAGTCGTCTCAGTTGGCAAGTTGCCATGAATTCAAACAGATAGAATATATGCCTTTAATATAGCTATAAAGTGTCAAGTAATGCAAACTCAGTTAATTATAATTAATGAGGCGTCGTCAATTTCTTTAGAAAGGGTAACTTGTGAGTTTTTCCACAAGCAATGTGCAAACTCTTCAGACGTTTTACAATCTTGAGGAATAATTTTAGTTAGTTCACCTATCTCATCTTTATCGGTGAAACGATTTTCAGTCCAGCCATCGGTGTACAACAAAATATGTTCAACATCGTCAAGCCCTGCTTCGTATAGTGTGTAGTTATGCTCTTTTGACAGGCCCAACAGTGGTCCTGTGCCTGTTAATTGGTGTACTTTGCCATTATTGAGTATTACAACTGGCGGCGGGTGCCCGGCATTTAACCAAAATAATTTATTGTCTTCAATAAAACAAATAACAAGCGTGACTAAACTAGACTTACAAAGTTGCTGCTTATACAAAGCGTTATTAAGCGCCGCTAACATATTTTGATAAGGCAAACCGGTGGCCAAAAAACCACTTATGAACCCTTTAATTGCAAAACTTTCTTTAAGCGCTTGCAAACCATGCCCCATCATATCGCCAAGCACAAATGCACTGCACTCATCGTTAATGGGCATAAAAAAGTCACCACCGTTTCCCAAGCTAATAGACCCAAAAAGGTGCGCGCTTTTATCATTTTGTAAATGAATTTTAGACGGTGTAGATTCAAATGTTGTTTGATACGATAAGTAAGCAAAACGGTGTGTTACTCGTTCAATGCTTTGCAGCAATTTATTTTTTTTAACTGGCTTAATTAAATAGTCATCTACACCTAACCGATTAATTTTACTTATTACTTCTTCGCTATCGTCACCTGTTAGCATAACAACCGATAACTGTGACTTTAAATTTGACTGGTTGAGCTTTTCTAAAAGTGGCTCACACGTTCCATTTTTTAGCTTGTGGTCAAGCAGCAATATTCGTGCATCGGCAGTTAAAATTGCTTGCCAGCCGGCTTCAATACTTTCGCAAGGAACAACTTGAAAGTGATCTTTTAAATAGGCGCTCATAAGTGCGAGCTGGGTAACATCATCGTCAACGTATATAACGGTGGGTCGTTTATCTATGTGCTCTAGTGGGAAAGTAAAATAGTTTTTACCTTTATCTGATACGTACTCTGCCTCTTTGAAGTAGTGGCGAATTAGTTCAACTCCCATACCACCTTCAACCAGAGTACCTGAGCCTAGATTCCACTGAGAGTTATTTTTTTCAAATAAATTGTAAGGCGTAAGCTCATCAATAAATGTGAGTGTATAACCATCGTTATCCGCTTGGCTTATGCGCAAAAAAATATGCTGTTCTGATCCCTCGTTGTGCCTTATCAAATTAGTTAAATATTCAGTTGCAACTAAACCCGCAGCATCTACTTCATCTTTTTTTACGTTAAGTGCTCTTAAAACATGTTTAAGAACCAATCTGATCTCGCTAAGCGTTGGCCAAAGCAATTCAAAACGTCTTTCAAATAAAATATCCATATTGCCCTTAGTGGTGCTCAAACAACCACCTTTGTTTATTAATTTTCGACTTAAGGTTGTTACATAATTTAGGCCATTTGTTTTTATGCTTATTTAAAACACTAATAATACGTTCCCCCAGCGGAGCAAAGTTATGTTGGCTTATTAGTAATTTAATATTGCTATGACCAGCTTGCTTTAGCTCTTTTATACCTTTGCATAATGACTCCTCGTCATTTACACCAAGTGCCACGGCTACAAAGGTTAATTCACTGCACAAACTTAGTGAATGAAGCGGTACATTGTTTCTGTTTAGTTTTAATGCCGGCGACATATCTATTAAAATATAGTCATACTCTTGTTTTAAGCGAGCAATCGCGTCATTTAATACATGCTTGTTTTTAGCAGGCTCAATAGCCGCTAAATGCTTAATTGTAAGCAAATTTACCTCTTGGTAATTTGTAACACCTAATTGGCACGAAATATCATCAAAGCGCCACGGGCTGCACGTATCGGGTAACTTATCGTCTGAGTTAAATGTATTAATTGGGTTTAAATCAATGATAAGCACCGACTTATTTTGGCTTTGTAAGCGTTTTGCAACGCTCACACATGCGGTAGATGCCCCCTCAGCCCCACATAAAGATATAAATGTAACGCATCGCGCATCGTTATCAATCATGGTATTACATATCACTTCTAACTCATGATATTGACTTGGTATTAATTTCATAAGCCCACCACTAACGCAAGTATGGTAATTACATCCAGGAAATTTTCTTTAAACTGGCTTAGTAAATCTTGCCCTTTATCAGGAACATATAAGGTATCCCCTGCTCTTAGGACTGGAATATTTGCTGAGTTTGGCGATTTAATAAAGGCTTCTAAATCAAACACTCTTGATTGCTCTTTACAACAAGAATGATTAACCACAACTATTTTATCAATGAGTGCAGAGTTTGAAGGGCCGCCGGCCTCAGCTAATACATCTAAAATGCTCATTGTGTCGTCAAAGTTATATCTACCGGGCTTTTGCACCGCCCCCATAATGCGTACTACGCGTTCTTTAGGTGTGCGTAGCCAGTCTTTATTTTTTTCTGGAACAAAAATAGTGTCTCCTGGTAATACATCAGGAAATAATGTTTCGTCACCGGTTTCAAAGTACATCGCTAAATCTAACTTACTCACTTTAGCTCTATTACCGTTTCTGTGAGTTACTCTAATATTACGAATATCTGCAGTCCCTGTTGGGCCATCAGCAGCCGCTAAAATATCGATAAAATGCATGTTTTCGTTGAACGAATAGCGACCAGGTGAACCAACCTGCCCCATAATATAAATAGACTTACTTGACTCTTGGCGTATCCACTGCGACTTATTATCAGCAGGGTCAACTGGGAGTTCCTCTACAATGACAGTGTCTCCGGCCACTAGGTTTGGCAATGGTGTTTCACCGTCTGTTATGGTGTATTTTTCAAGGTCGAAACGCTGGGTTACATCACCGTTTCTAAGTATTTTTATATCGTTGATATTAGCGCCTTTGGTAGGTCCGCCTGCGTGTGCTAATAAATCGGTAAAGTCCATTTCATTACTCCACTCATACCTGCCCGGAGAAGTAATGGCACCAATTATTTTAATGGCGCGTTTGGTCGGAATTTTAAGCCAGCTTTTTTCATTGACGTCTGTTTTTTCTGGAACAAAAATAACATCGCCCGGGTTTAAGTCGGGCACTTTTGTGGTTACCATGCCTTCACTGTAGCCTTGTAAATCAAATAAAATGCTTTCCCCTTCTGGTGTTAATATTTTTATATGGCGGGTTTCAGCAAATCGAGTTGGGCCACCAGCATTCGCTAAAATATCCAAAAAGTTGGTACTGTCTGCCGCTTCATAAGCACCTGGTTTTTGAACCTCACCCATAATATAAACGGTACGAGAAGTCGTGTTTACATCATCAACCATAATAGGCACATATACTGTCGAACCCGGCTGCAATAACTGCATAGTGCTACCTGATGGTTTATCTAAATACGCTTTTAAATCAAAAATAACCGGCGATTTATCTACAATCACCCTAATTTTAGTAACATCTGCATAACGCGTAACCCCTTCAGCGCGCATAAGCGCATCTAAAATAGTCATTTCTTCTTTGTATGAAAAACTTCCCGGGTTATGTACTTCGCCTAAAATAGTGACCGCATTACCGTCGTTGGCATCTCCAGTTGCACTGAGTGTTTGGGCATCAAAGTCTATTTGTACATTACCCAGTAACGGTGAAACGGGCACAAATACGGTATCTTGGCTTTTAAGCGCAGGTAATAAGCTAATATTGCCAGAATCTAGATACGCTTTGTAATCAAACTCAATAATTTCTTCGCCACGTCTTATTTGCAATCTATCTAACTGAGCACCTGGCCTTAAACCGTCTGCTTTCGAAATCACCATTTGGATATTACCATCTGCAGGAATACTCACTTGCGATGGCGTATTAACGTACCCCATAACATTAATAAAAATATCTCTGCTACGTATCTCTACATAAAAGTCATCCATTGCTACAAATAAGCCACCTAACACTGGAGTAAGCTCTAGCTCAACTTGTGATATAGTTTTGTTAGCTACAACAAATTGCCCAACCTCGGGCAAATTAATTTGCCCTTTATTGTCAACTTCAAAGGTTTTATCAAAATCGACTTCTCCAGGAATATACAAAAATAATTTATTGCCTACCTGCACCGTATCGTCATCAGCGTTAGTAGCTGAGAAAGCATGAAACGAAAAAAGTAATAATGCGATTGTTAATAAATATCTCATAACTTACTCCTGCTTACTTTTAATAATTTTGGTCCAACTCACTAACGATTTAGCTTTATTGTCCTGTAAATTATTGGTGTTAGCGTCAAGTACTATGGCCTCTACACGGCGGTCTGAATGACGCACTGAGTCGGTTTGTGGCTCATCGCTGTAAGGTTTTAAGCTGCCCTGAGTAAGCGTTGTAATACTTTGCACTGGCACACCATAAACCACTAACCAATGCTTAACCGTTTCAGCGCGTTTTAAAGCAAGTTCATAGTTGCTGGCCATTTCTCCCATCGAGTCGGTATGACCGACTAGCAATATAGAAATACTTTCAAGCTCTTTTACTAAATCAGCTGCTTGTGCAAGCCTGACTGCGTATTTAGGTGTGATCTCAAACGCCTTGAACGCAAATTGATTATCACTATTGAGTAAATCGGTAATTTGCTTTTTAACGCTAAATAAAGCAGGTTTATCTTCTTTAACCACCGCACATTGAGTTAACTGCTGTACAGTATCAAAATGCTGCGTTAACTGGTTAAGCCCATGATAATGAATAAGTAAGTCGTGTTCTGCATCTTCCCACATTTGAGCTGCAATAAGTCTGCGAATACGGTTTTCGTATATTTGTGCTTTTAACAATTGTGCAGGCATACAGGCTTTAATGTCTTGAGACTTTAACAGCTCAAGCTTTAGCACTAAATGCTCAAATTCACTACGAACCACCTCTTCGGGCTGTGTATAATTTAAATCTTTTTGCTCATCATCTAACGGGTAGCTTTGGTACTTTTCTGCCCAACCTCCTTGTCCTTCATCAGGCCAAGAAGCACACCCACTTAAAAATAAAGTAATGATAATAAAAATGTGTGCTTTCATATCCCTCTCCTTAAACTGTTAGATTGAATCAATAAATGGAATTGTTTTATCTACTCTTAACAAGTTCATTAACTTGAAAGGCTGACCCGTCACATTAAGTAAAGAAAGTTGATGGTTTTTCTTTTCAATTCGTTTGTATAAAAATACAATTGCGCCAATACCAGACGAATCTATAAACTCTGTTTTTGAAAAGTCTAAAATAATAAAATTAGTGTCTGTTCCCACCAACCCTTCAAATTCATCTTTAAATCCGTCAACGGTAAAGCCTGAAAAATCAGCAGGAAGCGAAATTACGGTTTGTTCTTGTGAATTGGCTAAATTAGTCATGGTAGTTACCTATTAATGAGTAAAGTTCTCTATTACTAATACAAGAAACGAACCAACTTTAAGCTACTGATAATTAATAGGTTTTAATGAAGGGTACATAGTTGAAAGGGAAGTTAGAGCATAATGCAATTAAGACTGAAACATCCTATTGCATTATGCAATGCATGATTACTGGCCTTTACCAGTAAAAATAACAACAAGGGTTTTAAATAGTATGGTCAATTCCATGTAACACCAGCTGCGAGGTGATGACGTACTTAGCATATAGGCATAATCCCAGCCTATTTTGTTTCTTGCATCATCAATGCTTTCATCGTAACCATTCATTACTTGTGCAAGCCCTGAAATGCCGGGTTTTATGCCATAAGTGCGTTGTGAAAAATAAGGAATATCTTTTTCTAGTTTTGAATAAAATACGGGGCGTTCTGGGCGCGGCCCAATCAGTGACATATCCCCTACTAACACATTCCACAGCTGCGGTAATTCATCTAGCCGTGTTTTACGAATAAACCTACCCACTGGCGTTATTCTAGGATCGTCCTTTGATGCCCATACTGCACCGCTTTTTACTTCAGCATCGACAACCATAGATCGAAATTTAAGCACATTAAACAGTGCAACAAAACTGTCGCTGCTCTCACCCACTCTTAGCTGATTAAATAACACCGGCCCGCGTGAAGTTAGTTTTATTGTTAGTGCAACCAATAACATAACAGGCGACAACACAATTAAACCTAAAGCGGAACCAATTATATCAATACCGCGTTTAACACACTTAATGGTACCGTTTTGTTGGCTCTTGCCTGTATGCACCCGCTGCCAGTGGCTTTTGTAATCGCCTTTTTCATATTTAATAATGCCCCATAACGCTAAAAAATAGGCATTAAGAATATAGTTAACCTTATCTACAACGGGTATTTTCGTCGTGATATTAAAAACCTTTTTAGTCAGTTCAATACCATGAAGTAACACAATAGCCCCACAGCCTAACTTTGCCAGCATAACATTTGAAAACAGCGCCATTGAAAAAACCAAAACATAAATTAAAGCCAGCAACAACGGCATAATACCCCGTAGTACTTTGTGCGAAATAAAGTTAAAACTCACCCAGCCCAACTTAGGGTTAAAAAGCGTTAACAGCACCTTTATTTGCTGCCAATTACCCGCGCCTAACCTTACGCGTCTTGCATAGTCGTGACTTTGTTCATCACACTCTCTTTCAACAATATTAATGTTTTTATCTACAATTGCTTTACCGCCATTTTTTAATGCGTTCATTGATAAAATAAAGTCATCGTTAATGGCACTTTCATCCAGCAAATCTGTGTACTGTGAACGAATAGCAAACATCGCACCTGGCACACCAATTACCGCCCCTAAAGATGACTCCATACTTTTAACGTTGTTTTGATATTGCCAGTAGTGCTTTTGCTCTTGTGTGGCTTGCTCGTCTAAAACATACACCCCGGTAATAACATTAATTTTTTTATCTTTAAAATCAGCATCAATATTAGTCAGTACATCAATACTTAATAACGCGCTTACATCAGTAAACAATAAAACATCGTAATTCGTTTTGGTTAGCTTAATTAATTCGTTAATACCATGTGCTTTGCCACAATTATGCTTATTAAAGTGCAAATGGCACTCAACGTGTTGTGTTGCTAAATGAGCCTGGGCAAGCATCGCCTCTTCGTATGTTTTGTCTGTACAACCATCAAGGTATACATGAATCGCATACATATCTGTGCTGTAAAGCATGGCGCCCAAATTATGTAACTTTTCTTTAATGTGATCTTGCTCATTGTAGGCACAAATCAAAATACCAAAATGGGTGGTTGCTTTGGTATTCTTTGCACTAATTAATCGCTTACGCTTACCATGACTAAATAACTTTAAAAGTGCTACATAGCCCACGTGGTGGTATATAACTAACGCAATTAACACCGCTAATATTATTAATAAATAAGTCATTATATTTTCCTCACGATGTAATACCTTTGTAAAAGTGGTCGTACTCTGCACTCATTTTTGTAGCACTTGCGATTGAAAATACGTGCTGACGAATACACTCTCCATGTTTTATATAAATGGCTTCAATCAGCGCTTTTTTGAGCCCAACCTCATCGCCAGGCTTTACGAGTACACCTTGCTCGCTGGTTAGTACCTCCTTAATTCCGCCTACATCGGTGGCAACAATGCTTTTTCCGCACGCCATTGATTCCAAAATAGATAGCGGTAACCCTTCACGCTGCGAATACAGACACATCACATTAATTGCTGAATAAAATAGCGGCATATTTTTTACATTACCTAAAAAATGAACGCGATCTTTAATGCCAAGCTTAGTGGCATAATCCAGCAATTCAGTATGTAAACTACCGCTACCAGCAAATACAAGTTCTGTATAAATGGGCAATGAATTAAGAATTCTTAATAATGCAAAGTGCCCTTTACCTGGCTCTAGCCGTGCTGAACAGCCAATTAAGTTAATATCTTGCGGTAAGTGCAGTTCTTTACGGGCGTTTGGTTCATCCCCGCAAACAAATTGTTTAAAATCGATACCATTGAGTATTGTTTTATCGGTTTTAATAGCTGTTTCGTTATAAAAATCGTTAGCGACTACCTGTGCATCAGCAACCCAACTAATTTTTGTCAATTTGTTAAGCACTTTAGTAATTAAACGCTGCTTAAAACTTTTTAAATACCAGGCGTCATGAATAGTCGATACATGCTTAACTCGTCTATTGCGTATACATGCCATACTTGCATAAAGCATTGGCCCTATGTGATGGCTGTGTATTACATCAATATTGAACTTTTTAATAACCTCGGTAAGTTTGCTTACCGTATTCATATCAAACTTTGCAGGCTTATTTAGACAAATTATCCGCCCTTCAAACGATGCTAATTGTGGCCAACCTTCAACAGCCTCGCCCAACGTTCCTTCAAGTGATACAACCACACTTGAGTCTGCAAATTGGCTTTTTTGCATTAGCGTGACGGCCATTTTTTCAAGGCCACCTATTTTAAAGTGCTGAACTAGATGTAAAACGTTCATATTATTTCCCCTGTTCAATAGAGTTAATCGCTGAGCTAAACACCAAATCTACAGGTGTATTTTTAACAATTGGTAAAATGGTAACTACCTCTAAAGAAGATAGTTTTTCTATGGTTTGAATATCTTTTAAGTGGCTGTCAAATAAGGTCGCTACAAACACAATTGTGCTACTTGTAAACACACCTAAAACAAGACCCACAATAATGGATGCGACTAACGACGTGTTAATTGGCTGCGTTGGACTGTATGCGCGTTCAATGGTTTTTACTTTATCTGGCCCTTCGTACTTAACCAATTTGCCTGTCACTTTTGCCATTTCATAACGGCTTAACATATCTTTATAAAGCGATTGTTTAACATCGTAATCTCGCTCTAGTTTTCTTAACTGCTTTTCTACATCACTGGTTACTAATAGCCTTTCACCAACGAGTTTTACTTGTTGCTCTAGCATGTCGTACTCTTGTTGGTGTTGAGCTACTTCATTTTTGGCCTCTTCTAATTTTAGAATTTGCGAAACCAAAACACTGCTTTCATTGTCTTTACCACTAGGCAGTGTGTTTGCCATTTGCCATAGCTGTTCAATATTGGTGGGGTCTAAGTCTTCTGCGCTCTCTAATAGTGATTGCTGGCGATTACGTATACTTTGTAGCTCTCGTTTTTTTGAAATAACCTTACTGTGTTTTTCGGTATATCGTGTTTTTAAAAAGCTTAACTCTGACTCCGCAACAATAATTTTTTCTTCAATGCGCCCTAAAATTGGGTTTGCTTGGCCCATTTTAGTAGCCAGTGCTTTTAATTTTGCTTGCGTACCCGACAGTACAATTGTTTTTTGTTGTTGATCGCTCAGTAATTTATCAAACGTTTGACGGTTACTGTGCAGCACAGCCGGCAAGGTATTGCTGTTTGTTGATTTAAAGGCAGCAAGTGCCTCTTCAGATAATTCAAGCTCATCACGAATGCTGTTCAGCTGCTGATAAAAAAACTGCTCAGAGCTATCAAGCGATGCTCGGGTGGGCGCAAGTAAACGTTCTATAAACTTCTCGACTACTTTTTCAAGCACCAGTTTCATTTTACTTTGCTCATGCCATATAAAATTAACCCGTACCAGCTCATCCCCTACCAACGACAAAGACAATGCCTGAGATAACTCTTGGTGAATTTTTTCTATTTGCGCAGGCGTCGCATTTTCTGGCACTAATTGCGTTTCTTTTGCTACTGCAATAAGTACCTTCCTGCTTATAACGAGTGTACGAAGTGCTGCCATCCGATTAGATAAATCAAATGAAAAAGATAAATCATCAAGATACGGGTTAAGTAATGCTGACTCCTCTATTAAAATAGTGGCATGATTTATATATTTTTTTTGTGCAGTCACTGTGAGCAATATAATGACAAAAGGCACCACTAAAAGTGGGATCACAAATAATTTTGCACGTGTGTATACAGCGTACAAGGTTAAGTAAAGTAATCGTTTTATTTGCTCTCTAACTAACATAATCCCTACCTATCAATTTGCATATTGCTATGCGAAATGTGGCGTTTGTTTGCAAATTAATAATTTAAACTGCAAATATCGCGCTATACATAAGGTGTTGCACAGGGTGCGCCAACTGTTGTGAATTTAATAAAAATAATCAGTTTATTAGCGGGGATCACGCTTTTGAGACTCAGCTCTCAAAGACCTAATTAAATGACATGTTAGAGGGTTTTGGTTTAAAAAATCACGCTACACAGCGTGATTTAAAATAGATAAGTCTTGTTGCACTTTTAGCGCTTTTGACTCCCAACTGTGGCTCTTTGCTAATTGTTGTTGCGATAATTTTAGGGTGTTGCGCTCAATGGTGTTTAAACTAACGGCTTCATCAATTTTATTAATAAATTGATCATGCGTTTTGCCAATAAAAATTTCAGTTTTATATTGTTTTACTGCGGGAAAATCGGTAGCAACAATAGGCTTACCTGCCGCTAAATATTCTTTAAGCTTTAATGGGTCACATGCTCTAATTTGCTCGTTATTAACAAACGGTAAAACAGACACGTTCCAATGTGTGGAAAAACTCGCTAACCGAGCATGCTCAATTGCAGGAATGTGCGTTACATTTTTAAATTGCAGCAACTGCGCTGTAGGCCCCACAATATCGCCAACAAGCACTAACTGATAACTGGGTCGCTGCGCGACTAACGCAGTGAGTAATGCAATATCTAACCAGGCATTAATACTGCCATAGAAACCAATAATCGGACCATTTAAGTGGCTTATCTCTGGTGCAATTTCACTTTTTGAGGTGAACAAATCGTAACTAACACCATGGCTTAACATTTTTGTTTTGTGGTTAGGCATTTTGTTCATTAAAAACGCGCTAATGACATAAATTAAATCGGCGTTTCGTATCAAGCTATTTTCACAAGGGGCAACAAGTGACGCATCAACGCCGGCCAATGCACTAAAATCGTCACCGCAGTAATAAATTAACCTATCGCGTTTTTGTTTTGTAATTAAATATTCGGCTGTGGGCACGCTTAACCAGTAAGTAACAGGCTCATCATCAATATTTTTAAAGTATTGAGAATACACCCACTTATTGAAACGTTTTACTAATGCGTTGTCATGCCAAGGCAATACGGGGAGCTTGTAAACATGCAATGCTTCTGGCGTTTCAATCGTTGCGCTAGTTGATTCGCTAAATAATTGTTTTAATTTATTAAACACACGTTTTAAATCGTTTAATTTAAGGCTTGGCTTTCGCATACCAATTGAATTAACCCAATGTACTTCATGATTTTTAGCCAGTTCAGCAAATAAGTGCTGTGTGCTGCTCGGGTGGCTTGCCCAATCCTCTGCAAAAACAACAAATCTCATATTATGATTCCTTTATGTATTTAACTACTTTTGCTGGATTGCCCGCAGCAATACTAAAGGCGGGTATGTTTTTAGTCACAACACTACCTGCGCCAATAATCGCCCCTTCACCTATGGTAACGCCACCAAGCACGGTTACTCCGGTGCCAAGCCATGCCCCGCGCTTTATAATAATATCGCCAATTTGGTTTTCATCATCACTTTGACCCTGGGCTCTGCGCTCAGAATCAATCGGGTGCCCTGGAAAACCCGCTAAAAATACACGCCCTGCTAACCTAACGTCGTCTTCAAGGGTTATAGTACGTCCTACCGAAAACGCATTTTGCCAACCAATATCAACATTGTTACCAATGGTTAAAGTGGGTGTTGTTTGCCCTCCTACCCGCCCGCAAAAGGTAGAAATACCCGACATTCTCACGTTGTCTTTACACACAACATTAAGCTCACCCAGCACTTGCGGCATACCTGAATATAAATAAAGCTGCTTTTTACTGCCTTTAATTTGGCTTTTGAAAAGGGGCGTAAAATAAGTGATACGTAAAAATTCGTGTATAAATTGTTTTAAAAATTGATGAACAAAATAAAGCGATGAATGAAAAAACGGGATAACAATCATTTGTGGATTGCGAATCGTTTTTGCAAATTGAAAAAGTGATTTTGCAAAAGGATGAGGGCTACATTTAAGCCAATGTTTAACGTGTATGATCATAGTTTTATTCCTTATTGCTCTCAACAGTGATTTTTTCGAGTGCGATTGTTAGCGCTAAAATAATGTAAAGCGGCCAAGTAAAAGCTTGTGTTAGGAAAGTACCTGCAACCATAAAGCCTATTAAACCTGCTTTTAATGCATTTGCATTAACTGCAACTTGGTCGTTATGGTTAAGCGCATTGATGCAATACACGCGTGATAAGCTGCGATATATACTGGCAATTAATAATACAAATATACCTATACCTACAAAGCCTGTTTCGCCTAATACCTGAAACCATGTACTGTGTACTGCATGATTCTTGCCATCCCAATGCGGACTGTAAAAATAATAATTTACGTAAAAGTTATCGACTCCCACACCCGTTAGCGGATTAGAAAGCGCCATATTAATTGCCGCTTGCCATGCATATATTCGACCCATTGCAGACGCATCAACCCCGTCTTCTGCTGCGCCTCCACTTTGCCTATCACCAATGCCTGCAAACACCATCATTGCAAGCATGGCAACAGCTGCACACAGCCCGACTACTAAAGGATTTTTTACTTTTTGATATAAAAAGAAACTTAAAATAGCAGCAATACCCAATAAGCCGCCTCGGCTTTGTGTGGCTATCACACCAGAAATAGCTAACAACAACCCTACGGCTGCAAATAAACGACGATATTTATTCGCACCTTTATCAAACAGCTCTGCTGCCAAAAAAGACACCGGAAACATCAACACTAACGATAGATCGTTAGGGTCTCCTAATTGCGAGCGGTACTCTCGAGAAATAGTGACTCGCGTGCCCTCAACCAAGCCAATACCATTCATTTTGTTACTTAGTGCAACCAACGCCACCGAAATACCCGAAATCATTATGCCCATTCGTACTAAACTAAAATGCGAAAATCGGGTTAACCACCAGCTAATGGCAAATACCATAATGAAAACCTTCACTAGCACACCAGTCCAATACTCTATGGCCATACCTTTATTGGAGGCACTAAATACGCAAACGGTGAGCCAAACAAACCAAATTACAAACACTAAGTGTGTTGAGCTCCAGTGAGGTTTTAACGATTTTGAAATGAATAAATGCCATGCAATAGCCAGTAATGAAGCTAAGGCCAACATTTTAGGAATTTTAAGGGGCATTAATACAACAAAGACTTCATGTAGCCTAAAGTAGCTAAACAGTATAAAAAGAATAATAAATACCGTGCTTATTTTAACGGCTAAAAACCCTGCAAAAGGTAATAATAATAAAGCAAAGGCTGCAATGGGACCAAAGCGCATGTAAAGCATTAATGTTAATGTCATTACAAATAACCCGTTGATCATCAAACAATATTTTTTATACCAACTAATCATACACTTTACCCCGCATTGTTTGCTGGGTCAGTGCTAAAATTGCGGGTTTGTATTTATAAAACAAAGCAATTAAAAAGCAGATAAAAACAATGCATTGAATAAGCTCAAAATAGGCAGTTTGTGTAATGCTTAAAAAGTATATTAAAGAAAAACACACCCAGCTGGGCAGCAAACGCGTAACACTAAACGTTAAACTTTCTAATTGTTGGCTAATAACAATAAGTAAACTGGTTTTAATTAACTGCGCAATGCAAAGTGCAACCACTACGCCGTATACGTTATACCGAGGAACTAAAACGGCTAACAAAGCCAGCACAGCGAATGCGCTAACTGCATTAACCACAGTAACAAACGCACCATTGTAATGGATGTAACACCCTATATTGAGTAAATCACTATGGTGCTTAATAACCACAATAAAAATAAGGCTTGGTAACAACCAAGTATGCAACTGATAATTTTGTGGTAACACTAAACTAAAAATAGACGGGGTGATGATAAGCATAAACGCGCATAGTAAAATGGCCGAATCTAAACACAGCGTGCACAGCTCGACATAACGTTCTCGGTTTTTAGCCAATTCATCAAAACGACGTGAGAACCACCACATTCTAATAGGTTCAAAAGCGAACGAGGTCATAACGGCAAACTGTAAAGCGACATAATATTGAGCCAGTTTTTCTTTGCCCTCAGTGGCAACTATAAACCAGTTTTCGGCCCCATTATTTGCATACACAAATAAAGACGAGGTAACAATACTGATTAAAAAAAGTCCGTTTTTATAACTTATTTTCCATGAAACACGTTTAAAGCTGATACCCAGCGGCTTCAATACCAAAACGATAGCAATACATAATACTAAAGCGCTCGACACCACACCCGATGCCATTACCCCAGTAACACCATGGCCTGAGTAAAGTAAAACAACGGTTAGAAGTGTTTGCCCCATACCTTGAAGCACAGCCAAAATACAAAATTGTTTTGCCATTTCGTAATATCTAAAATAACAAAATAAAATAGAAAGTAGAGATGAAAGCGCTAAGTTAATAGCTAACAGTTTAATATCTAGTGCATTTAGCGTTACCGGTAATAACGCGCTTAAATAATCAATACAGTAAAAAACCAAGCACACAAATACACTACTAACAATGGCACACACTAATAATGCATCTCTGAATAATGCACGTTTATGTTGTGGGTTGTTCATTTGTTGCTTAAACAATAAATCGGGTAAACCTAAGCACAATAACAACGACATAACCGCCGAAATAGACACCAAAAAATTTAGCTCACCAAATTCTGCCTGGCTTAAAATACGCGTAGTTATAGGTAATAAAGCAAACCCTAATACTTTAAGAAATAAAGTGGATATACCAAAGTATGCAATTTGCTTAATCCCATTCATAGCAACACCTATATCCCTTGAACCCAATGAGATAACTTTTTGGCTTGCGAATTTGCATTAAAGCGTTTTGTCGCTAACCTTTTTGCATTTAGCCCTTTTTCGTAGCGCTGGTAAGGCGTTAGTGCACAAAAGTCATTAAGCATTTGCTCAATACCAGTAATGCTTGAAGGCGCACATTTAGCGCCAACATCGTCATTTACAATTTCTTTTGCACCCATTAGCTCAGTAGTTAAAACAGGGATACCGCTAGCCATGGCTTCTTTAAGTACAACCGGCCCCGTGTCGCGATCGCCATTTTTAGACACGCAAAACGGCGCAATTAAAGCCGAATAATTGCTGGTGTTTATTGCTAACCACTGTGGACTTTTTGAGCCTAAAAAGTTGACCTCATTCATAATTCCTAGCTGTTCGCAAAAATATTTTAGGTCATTTAGTAGAGGACCATCGCCTACTATATCCAATGTAATTGAATGTTTTTTGCTAATTTTTTTGATTGCCGGAAGTAAAAATTGCAATCCCTTTTTTTCAATTAACCGACCAACAAAAATAAGGTTAACCGATTCTGTTAATCGACTTGGTTTATTATTAAACAAGCTCAAATCAATACCACAATGCAGTAGCTGTATTTTTCCTTCGCTGTATTTACTCAGTTTTACAGCCATGTCTTTACATACAGCAACCGAAAAATCGCACAGCGATAATTTAAGCTTTAAATCATCATCGTTCACATAAACATCGTGACCGTGGCCAATAGATGACACACTCACGCCTGCTATTTTGCTAGCAATAATGGAGTAAGCCAGTGGTGCATGCATAAAATGACAATGAATATGAGAGATTTTTTTTGTACGAATAATTTCAGCAATATTTAACCCATAGCCCATTAAAGACATGACCGAAATAGACTTAAAACGACTTGCAATAACACCGCCTTTTACTGCCATTAGTGGGCTTTTGAGTAGTGTGTTAACTGCCGATGGTGTTGATTTTTTAATAACAATCACCTGCACATTTTTATTTAAATGAACACAGTAATTTAAATTTTCAAACGTCAGTACGGTCACTCTATGCCCTGCATTCACCAGCGCGTTAATTTCAGTTACAACAAACGTTTCTGAAGGTATGTGAAAGCTAGGTACAACGATACCAATATGTTTCATAGTTAAAACTCCTAATAAACTTACTGGTTACATCGCAAAATCTGTGCCCGACAAAAAACGCTAAAAACCCCCTATAAAAAGTCAATTTGCGAAGGCTTATCGCAATTTGCAAATCATAAAACAAAAAACAGCCCGCAAATGCCTATTAATGGTTGGCGCTTATCTTGCGTAGTTAACGTTAATGAAAAACACAAAAGGTGAGTACTATGAGTATTCAGGTAAGCGTTATTATTCCTAACTTTAACTGTAAGCAGTATTTGGCTAAGGCTATTTCAAGTGTTGTTAGGCAGCATAATATTGAGTGTGAAATACTTATTATTGATGATGGGTCAACTGATGGAAGCGTTGAATGGTTAAATAAATTACAACAATCACTTCCTAATATGCGTGTTATAAAGCAGCAAAACTGCGGGGTTGTTAGTGTCAGAAATAAAGCCATTGAACTTGCCAAAGGCGACTACATTGCTTTTTTAGATGCTGACGATTACTGGACTGAAGATAAATTATTTAACCAGGTTACCTACATGCAAAATAATCGTGATTGTGTGCTGAGCTTTACCAATTACATGCATGTTAATGAGCAGTACGAACCCATTATTGATTGTTTTTCCTATTGGCCTGAGTTTACAAAATTTATTAATTGGAACACTGAGGGTTACCAAAACCTTAAATCACCAATGGATTTACTGCTGTTTGCAAACGTTATAGGTACCTCGTCTGTTGTGGTGAAAAAATCAGCCATTTGTTATGTAGGTAAGTTTGATAAATCACTCAATAGCGCAAGCGATTGGGATTGTTGGCTTAAGCTTGCACGTATTGGTAATGTGGCTTTTTCTAACCAGGTATCAATGGGCTATTTAATGAGAGCAGGCTCTATTACTGCCAACAGACAAAACCGTTTAACTGCGATGCAAATAATAATAGATCGCTGTAAAAACGATATTGGCGTGGTTTCTCGGTTTAAAGCCAAAGCCAGAATGCTCGAATGTTATAGCGAATACTACCGAGAAATAGGTTATAAGTTTAAAGCTTTTTGCTTAGCCACTGCTGCATTTTTATTGTTTCCCCATAGGCGAAATCTTCAACACTTAATGCACGATATAAAACAATCTATTAAATAAATTTAAAATACATGTAAAACACTAAGGTTAAAAAGGCGCTTATTATATTGAGCGCCTTTTATTTTAGACTTATTTTATAGCTTAACATTTTGTGATCACTGCCTTTAAAGTCCGTGACCACTAGGCTTTGTAATAAAACTTGTTCGCTCATTACACAGTGATCTATAGGTAAGCCAGTCAAAATAGAGTGCCCTTTTTTAAAAGGCATAAAGCTTGAGTATCGATGTTGCCCAAAGCAGGTTTGAGCTTGCTGCCACTCAAAATATGAAGACCAAGGTACTACATTTAAATCCCCTGCGACGAGCCATGCGCCCTTTTCATTTTGTGTTGAAAGCTTTAATGCCGCCAATAGCGTATTTCTATTTTGCCAATGACGTTTAGAGCGTGGTGAAGGCGGGTGCGCAATAAACGTAGTCAACACCGTATTACCCACCATAAACTTAAGTTTTAAATACCCTAACTTGTCGCCATCTAATTTAACTTGTTGCTTATAAACCATAGGTATTCGCGATAAAACAACCATACCATAGGGTATTCCTTCAACCTCCTCATAGCCAAACATGTCGGTAGTGGTTATAAATTGAGTTAACAGGTGGCGATTTTTGTCACTAAACTCTTGTAAAATCAGTACATCCCAACTTTCATCACGCAAACTTAGTAAATGTGTTGAAAGGTATTTATTACTATAATTAACATTAATTTGCTTGATTGATAAAGCCTCTGAATTAACAGACGATGTTACGGGAAAAGACACCAAAATAGGGCCTAGCCCCAGCGCGCAAAGTATGATTATCACTGCAGCTAATTTGTACAGTTTTAACAACACAAGTGCGCACCCACATATCAACGCCGCAATTAACATCTGTATTCGTAAAGATGAAAACACATCGGCATAAAAGCTAGTGAAGGGATTAAACGCGAGTAAGATAAATACGGCTGCTGCACATATAAAAATAATCCGCAAAACTAAATAGTGCGGATTATTACTTTCTGGGATATTTGACATTACTTTTTAAACCTAACCTTTTTAATAACTATTATCGGATAACAAACTGTTGTTGCGCTTGAGCAGGTTCGTACTGCCAAGTGAATAAAAGCGGTTCGGTCGACTCATCGTAAAACCAAATTTCAGCAATCAGTTCAATATCTTGATTGCTTAACACTAATTGCGTATCGAGAGCGGTATTACTAAGAGGCCCTCTGTAAATACAGTTGTTATAATCTGCTCGTTGAGATGCCACCTTTTTTTGGCACACATTTAAGTAGGCTCTTACATCGCCCATCCCTAGGTCAACATCAACATCAAGTGAATATTTAGTAGATAAATTAAATTCGTTATCAACAGTGATTGCGTTAATCCCTGTTGGATTATTTGCTGGTGTAGAGGTAGAAGATACCGTCGCGACTGCTGGTGCTTTTGTCTCTTCTGAACCACCGCCGCCACATGCTGTTAACCCTATTGATAGTGATAAAATTAATAGTGATTTTTTCATTACTGTTCCCCTCTTACAACAACATTACTAATACTGTAATCGTTAAACCACGTTGGCTTTTGTTTACCCGATGATTGAGCAAAGTCAGCAAAACTACCGTAAGCGTCGGTTATGTCTACCCCTTCAAGGGGATGCAGCCATTGCATACCGACCTCCATTGCCCACGGTAAACCGTTTTCGTTAAGAAAATACAAACCATTACTTTGTACGCTGGCATCATCTGCGTTTGTAACGCTGTAGAGTGATGTATCAAACGCTTCAGTTGGTGCCTGGTTTTTAATGTGTACTTCCCATCCTCGGGCGTTTTTACCGACTAAAAAATCACCGTGGTAAAAGCCATTAGTTGCAAAAATAAACGGGTCAAGTAGCGTACCGGGAGATGCACTTTTCGCTTTTGGTTCTTTTAGAGGAATGCTCATGCTAAAGGTAACTTTAACGTTTTCATCGCAATTATCTTCTGTTCTAAAGTAACTACAGCCCGACTCTTTTGAAACGTGAGCCCAGGTATCTTGCATGAAAATGAGGATAGCTTCGTTTCTACCTGCCTCCAAAGGACTCGCTGTTTGCGGTTGCCCGTCAATAATAAAGCTAATTGCATCTTCATCGACTTCGTCTCGTAAAATAGTGTGAGTGGTATTATTGACAGTTTCTTTTAATCTCACAGCAAAGCCATTATGGTATGTGGCTCCAATACCAATTAGTTGACCATCAATTTTATAGCCAACCACATTACTGCCTTCCATAAGCTGTGTGGTTCTGTAATTGAGTACTAAATCATTAAAGTCGTAATCACCCGCAAACGGCCATCTATCCTCAAATGCAAGGGTTACCCAATCATTTTCGCCAGGGTATACGGCACTTGCATAAGTGGTAATTTCGTAATCTTCTACTTCGCCGCCCAGCACACCGCCTGTTGCCGTGATCAGCGACGCCTCTGTGCCATCGGTGACTCTGAATCGAGCCCATGTTTGGCCCGCTTTAGTGTTACTTGGCACCGTGATTAAAATGCTGTTATCGCCTTCATTTATGGCACGTTTAGTTACCATTCTTTCGTCTTCAGTAAAACGGCCATTTTGGTCCCAATCAAACCACGCATATAAAAAGCCAGAAGCAGACGCGTTAACAATAATTTGCGAGTCTTGCCCTGCCGAAATCGCCGTTACAAAACTTACGCCATCGTCTGAATCGTCAATAGGAGACAATAGTAAATCGGCATTGGTATTAACGTTTTCACCATCCACCGAGCTTCCTAAATAAATTAAATCTGAACCGGTACTATCAGGGTCAAATAAATGCCTTGCGCCACTTTGCTCAAGGCTTGTGTTGTATGGCGCTGGCGCGTCACCAAAATCAATTGAGCTGTCAGTGACTTTTACTTCCGCAATGGCACAGCGCGCACCGTCGTTTTGACTTGATTTAGGCCCCGATGTAAACACATTTGCCACCGGGGTGTAGCCAACGACTGGGCTAACACTTAAATCAACTTTATGGATTTTACCGCTTTTATTGTTACTAAAATAAAATTGCCCCTTCACATCAAAATAAGCCGCGCCAAATGCACCAGTATCATCGCCTACATCAACTTGAGTAATTAACGTATGGGTATTTCCTGCAATATCTATTTCGTATAAATTACCATTTGGCTCAACCGCATATAAAAGGTTACTAGCTGGGTGAAAAGCAAAGTCATAAATAGACAATTTCCAAGTGTTTGTATTGGGTAACAAACTTGCCGTAATAGATGCATTTAAATCACCATCTAAATTAATACCATACAGGCCAAAGTTAGGATGATAAACATAATAGGTAGCCCGTTGGTCATTGCCCTCACCTACAACTTGTATATCACCGACGTAAAAATTAGTGGCGGGTAAACCTTGTACATTTAGTCGGTTCATTTGAAAGTCACTACCAAGTTGAACCACACTGCCTGGTGATTGCTTACTGTAACCGTACATGTATTGATCTTTATAATTAAAACCGACTGCATTAACGCTGTTAGTATTTAATTCGTTAGCGAACGTTAGCTGCGATGCTAAAACGGTAGGTTTAGCTGAAACTAAATCTATTCCGTATAGTTGCGCGTTAGCATCTTGCATTAAAAATGCCTGGCTAGGGCAGGACTCGAATGGTTGACTGAGCACAGCGCATGGAAATATAACTAAGCATGCTGTTGCAAGTTTATTTAGTTTCATAATTTAGCCCTTAAAAAGTTAAGTAATTAAACTGTTGCAGGGTCTATTCCAAAACTTAACCATATGAATTTATTAAAAATAAAATCAATTCAGCATAATCCTAATGCAGTTTGCAATTGACAAGTTTGCATTTTGCAAAATGTGAGAGAATACACTCGCACGTTTACTTACAATTTAAGTACTATTTTTTACCAATAACTATGCTTTACTATTATTGGTTTACGCTAATTAGCTGAGCTTTTTGATTAAGGGGGAAAAATGAGCATTGTTACAGATATATTTTTATGGCTTTTAATTGAAACAGCCTTCGGTTTCTTGTTTTATACAACAGGTTGTATGCTGTTAAAAGTTATAACGTTTGGAAGCTATAGAATGGAATTTAAAGATTATGCTAGTTTTAAACAAGGAAAATCCAAAAAAGTAGTGCCGGTTATTGCGCTAGGCGTTGGCTTCTATATAACTATGATTACCCTGCTCGCTTTCATTAATAGTTAACTACATAGCTAAAAAACACGTTAGCGCTTATCACTGGTTAAATGGATGTTGCACGCAACATACCCATATGAGTATCTCCCACAATTTAACAAAACAATGGGGATAACTCTCACTCATTTTAAAACCATTAAATATATTTTTTACTGCACTAATTAGTACTAACCTTGCACCTAAAGTGTTCGTTTTTAAATCTCTAAACCCTAAAAGAACATTAATATCACTATTAATCAACAACTTAAACTTATGGCTAGGTTATTGCTTTATTGAACACTAAGCACGTTAATTAACGGCATACATATTGGTTGAAAAAGCAACCAGAGGCAAAGAGGCCCGTACACAATTGTATTTAATTACAATCGTGACGGGCTTTTTTGTGTGTAAAATTTAAACCGTCACTGAAGGAATGCCTAATGCAAACCGCGCAAAAAATACTAATAATTGGCAATGGTATGGTCGGACATCATTTTGTAGAAAAAATGCGCCAAAGCGATGCTAACGCAAACATCACCGTTTTGTGTGGTGAAGCAAATCTAGCTTACGACCGTGTTTATTTATCAAGCGTATTTGATGGTAAAACAGCAAACGATTTAGCGCTAACAACTTTAGAAAATTATCAACAACTCAATATTAATGTATTCACTAACCAATGGGTTGAAGGCATAGATAGAGTAAACAAAGTTGTTAATACTCAAACAGGCGATCAATACCCGTACGATAAGCTTGTACTTGCTACGGGCTCGTTCCCGTTTGTCCCGCCGATTAAGGGAAACGATCAACCACATTGTTTAGTTTATCGCACCCTAGAAGATTTAGAGCAAATAAAAGCCAGTGCCGCAGCCAGTAAAAGTGGTGTAGTTATTGGTGGTGGTTTATTAGGACTTGAAGCCGCGAACGCCATTAAACAATTAGGACTTGATACACATGTTGTTGAATTTGCGCCGCAGCTTATGGCTGTCCAGCTAGACGAGCAAGGCGGCACGCTATTAAAAAATAAAATAGAAAAACTGGGTGTGACTGTTCATACATCAAAAGCGACCAGCGAAATAGTTAAAGGTGAAACTAGCCGCTTTAGATTAAACTTTTCAGACGACACTTATTTAGAAACCGACTTAATTTTATTCTCTGCCGGTATTCGTCCTTATGATCAGCTAGGTAAAGTGGCTGATCTAGAGCTTGGGGAGCGTGGCGGTATAGTCATCAATAACCAGTGCCAAACATCAGACCCTGATATTTTGGCTATTGGCGAATGTGCCCTATGGGACAAAAAGTTATTTGGCTTAGTGGCTCCGGGTTACAACATGGCTCGCGTTGCAGCAAGCCAGCTAAGTGGCGGCGAGCTTGAGTTTTTAGGTGCAGATATGAGCACTAAATTAAAACTACTAGGTGTAGAAGTCGGATCTATTGGTGATGCACATGCAAAAACGCCCAACTGCAAAGAGCTCATTTATCAAGATCCAATTAGAGATTGCTACAAAAAAATTATATTAAATGAAACTGGCGATAAGCTTTTAGGCGCTGTCCTTGTTGGCGATACCAGTGATTACGATACGCTACTTCAATACATGTTAAACGACATGGACTTACCAGAGCACCCTGAATGTTTAATTTTACCAGATAGCACCGGCGCCCCTTCTCTTGCGGGCAGCGCCCTACCCGATACAGCCACTATTTGTTCGTGTCATAACGTGAGTAAAGGCGACATTGTGGGAGCTATTGATGGTGGCTCTTGCGATTTAGCCTCAGTTAAATCATGCACCAAAGCTGCCAGCGGTTGCGGTGGTTGTGCAGCGTTACTTAAATCGGTAGTTGACGACGAACTAGCGAGTCGAGGCGTTGAAGTAAATAATCACCTCTGTGAGCACTTCGCGTATTCGCGTCAAGAATTACTCCATGTGGTTAAAGTAGAAAGCATCAAAACCTTTGATGATTTAATAGCTAAACATGGCAGCGGCCATGGCTGTGAAATATGTAAACCCGCAGTGGCCTCTATTTTAGCCTCAACATGGAACGATTTTATCCTAGAGCCAACACATGTAGGTCTTCAAGATACAAACGACACCTTCCTTGCCAATATGCAAAAAGACGGCTCTTACTCTGTTGTACCGCGTATTGCTGGTGGTGAAATTACACCCGACAAACTCATTGTCATCGGTCAAGTAGCTAAAGACTTTAATCTTTATTGTAAAGTGACTGGCGGACAACGCATCGATTTATTTGGTGCACGATTAGAAGAGCTGCCTGTTATTTGGGAAAGACTGATTGAAGCTGGCTTTGAGACAGGTCACGCTTATGGTAAGTCTCTGAGAACGGTTAAGTCGTGCGTAGGAAGTACATGGTGTCGTTATGGCGTACAAGACAGTGTAGGTCATGCCATCGATATCGAAAACCGCTATAAAGGATTGCGCTCTCCTCATAAAATTAAAATGGCAGTGTCAGGTTGTACCCGCGAATGTGCTGAAGCACAAAGTAAAGACATTGGTATCATAGCAACTGAAAATGGCTGGAACTTATACGTGTGTGGTAACGGTGGTATGCGCCCTCGCCATGCAGACTTATTTGCTACCGACTTAGATACAACCACGCTTATAAAATACATTGACCGTGTATTGATGTTTTACATAAAAACCGCCGACAAGTTACAGCGTACTTCAGTATGGATGGAGAACTTAGAGGGCGGCCTTGATTACCTCAAAAGTGTAGTGATTGACGACAGTTTAGGTATTTGTCGAGAGCTTGAAGAACAAATGGATTTGGTAGCGAATACATACGCATGTGAGTGGAAAAAAACAGTAGACAATCCAGAAGCAACAAAACGCTTTCGCCAATTTGTTAATAGCCCACAAACCGATGACAACATTTTGTTTGTGCAAGAACGTAATCAAATTCGCCCAGCTACAGACGCTGAAAAACGCGAACAACAGATAAATCAAAACCGTATTGCGGTAACAGAAATACAAGAGGAGCAAGCTGATGTCTTGGCATAATATTGGAACAACCGATTGCCTTGTTGCTAACAGCGGCGTATGCGCACTAGTTAAAAACCAACAAGTGGCTATTTTTTACCTACCACAAAATGAATGCCCTTTATTCGCAGTCGGTAACTATGATCCTATCGGTAAAGCGAATGTGTTATCGCGCGGAATTATAGGCTCTTTCAGTAATAAATTTGTTGTGGCTTCACCTTTATATAAACAGCATTTCTGTTTAGAAACAGGCCAATGTTTTGAAGATGAGTCAATTCAAGTCCCCGTGTTTGATATTAAAATTGAAGACGGCAACGTATTTATAAACGCTGAGCCTAAAGCAATAGCAGCTGTAGCTTAGAGGAATAATTATGAGTGTGCTCTCTTATTTTTCAGGTGTTGAAAACATCTGGTTAAACAAAGTAATTAACAAGCTAACCAATGGGGTTAAGTTTACCGACAAAAAAGCTAAAAATGGCCATGTTTATATTATTGGTGCAGGCCCAGGCGATGCCGAGCTAATTACAGTTAAAGCTCAGCGATTAATTCAATCTGCCGATATTATTTTGTATGACTGGCTAGTAAGTGAAGATTTACTAAACACACTACCTAAAAAAGCACAGCGAGTATTCGTAGGCAAACGCGCTGGTAAACACTCTATGTCGCAAGCGAATATTTGTGATCTTTTAGTTAAGTATGCTCAACAAGGGTTAAATGTAGTGCGCTTAAAAGGCGGCGACCCGAGCATTTTTGCTCGTATAAATGAAGAAGCTGACGCGCTAACACAAAATAATATTAGTTTTGCAATTGTTCCTGGTGTGACAACCGCTTGCGCTGCATCGGCATATACGGGTATTCCCTTAACTGCTCGTGATGTAGCTCGCAGTGTAACTTTTTTAACCGCTCAATTTGCCGATCCTAAAAAGTTACCTAATTGGCAAAATTACACATTTATGCAAGGTAAAAACAACCCAACACTTGTTGTTTACATGGGGCTGAGTAGGCTTAACGAATTATGTGAAGGCTTAAAATCAGTAGGTTGGCCCGACAACACTTCTATTGCCTTAATAGAAAATGCAACAACAACTAACCAAAAAATAATAACAGGGTCTATTAACGATATATCGAATAATGAATCAGTAGCTACGTTAATGGGGCCAACGCTCATTATCATTGGTGAAGTAGTTAATCATACAATGAATATTGACCCAGCGCTTTTAGTGCAACATGTTAACGCTTAACGCACTATCCGTGCTTATTCTTCCCCAGGAATAAGCGCGTTTTTTAATACCGGTACACCGTGTGGCAAAACTCTTTTTTAATGCACCAAAAAGGGGCTTTTCGTGTTACTAAAATAAATCTGTTTTTACTTTATTAGTTTAAAGTAATACACAAGCAGCTGTTTTAAATTGATTTTAATTTGAATAATAAAATCTTTACATATATGGAATAGAGGTTGCACTTCATAAACAAAAAAGTGCGGAAATAACTCCATGCAAACAGCAAACCCTCTCACAAAACAATTTTTACTTGCGGCTAAATATCAAGAAATAGACGCGCTAAAACAATTACAAAATAGCTGTGCGTCGTTAACAAAATTAGGCGACTTTGTTCATCAATTGCAGAAAGAACGTGCTATGAGCAATATATTTTTAGCGTCTAAAAGCCTACAATTTAATTGCGAACTTAAAGAGCAAATAACGGTAACTCAAACGACTCAACGTTATTTTTATAATTCTTTAAAAACAACTTTTATTACCGACACCTCCTTAAATGGTCATTCGCGGCTGTATAATTTAATTTCTCATAGCTTGCAATCACTCGACGCATTACCCTCGCTTCGTTATCAAATAGCGAATCAAAACATTACACCCGTTCATGCTACCCAGTCATTTACAAACCTAATTGCCGGCTTGTTAAATATAATTTTAGAAGCAGCCGATGGTGCAAACGATCCGCAAGTTATTCGCCTTTTAGTGGCTTATTTTAACTTTATGCAAGGCAAAGAGTATGCTGGACAAGAGCGTGCCTGTGGCGCTCAAGCCTTTGCCGAAAGTAAGTTTTCATGCGAACAAAAACAGCAACTTGCTCATTTTATGCAAGAACAAGAAAACCGTTTTTCCTTCTTTAGTGAATACGCCGACAATCATTTATTAAAATGTTACTCATCACTTATAGAGCACCCGGTTAATAAACAAGTTGATCAACTAAGAAGCCTGCTACAAAAACTAGACGACCAAAATGCACAACCTTTATCTCAGTTAAGTGAAGTGTGGTATGAGGTAACGACTACTCGCATCGATATAATGCATAAAATTGAGCAAAATATTAGCGACCATTTAATTGATAGCGCAGCGATGCGGATTGCTGGCGCTCAACGAAAGCTTAACTCAAACAAGCAAATATTAAGCTCACTAGAACAAGAGTATATTCCAGTTTCAGATGGACAACTCGCTCTTAAAATAGGTGAGCCTTCAAATTCGGCGGTAAGTAAGCTGAGTAGTAATAAAACAATGTACGATTTAATACTTGAACAAGCACAACATATAAAACAAATAAACCAAGCTTTATTAGATGCCAAACAGCTAATAAGCGAACAAAAAGTCATTCATCAAGCTAAATATATTTTAATCGAGCAGTTAAAAATAAGTGAAGAGCACGCTCATAAACAGCTTCAAAAACAGGCTATGGAATCGCATAGCTCGCTGTATGCAGTGGCTAAAAAAATAATTGAACTGAGTGAGTGTGAATAAAAATAAAAGGCTAATGAGCCCAAACACGCATAGTCACCTTTTAATTTTAAAATAAATTATTTGTGAAGTTATAATAAAAGCTTCTTTTTAATTTTAGTTTGCCACTCAAGTGCAAGCTCGGGGAGTTCAAGTGCTGCTAATAATACGCTTTCATAATCTGGGTATTGTTTATCAAAAAACGCCTGAAACAACGTTTTAACCGAAATGTTGTGTTTGGCTTTATGTTCAATAGTCACGGCATCGCCCGTTTTAGCCATCCCTTGCTCAAGCACTCTAAAATAAACACCCGTGTGGTAATACTGAGTAAACAGTTTTAGGCTTTGTTTATTATTAAGTGCAATGGCAAGCTTAAAGCACGGCACTCGCGGCTGGCTTACTTCAAGTAGTGCTGTACCTACACGAATACGATCGCCTATATGAATATTTTTCTCATCAAGCTCTAAAATTGTAAAGTTTTCCCCAAAGGAACCGACTGCTAAATCATCATTTTTAAGGGTGCGTTTCCAGTAATCATAATGATTGTGCGAAAACGCATAAACCGCTTTATCAATACCGCCGTGATTAACTATATCGGCTTGTTCATCACCTATTATATTTAGTTTTTCAATAATAACCGGCTCATTGGTTGGCGTTTTAAATATACCGGTTTTGACCTCTTTGCCGTTATGCACGACCGTTTTTATTTTAGAGATATTGGTAGAGATTATATGCATTTACTAAATTGCATCCTGTTCGATACTTTGCCATTTATTTAGTGCTTGCTTGTCGCTTTGTTTAAACTCGACCCAGTTTGAGGAGTCTTTAAAATGCTCTTTTTTCCAAAATGTGGCGTGGTTTTTTAAGTAATCCATTATAAATTGTGCGCCTTCAAACGCGGCTTGGCGGTGGCGGCTGGTTACGCCAACAAATACAATTTGCTCACCAAGGGCTAAATAACCTACTCGATGAATAATACTTATGCGAGCAAGTTGCCAGCGTGTTTGTGCTTGTTCGGCTATCGATTGCAGTAGTTGCTCCGTCATCCCTGGGTAGTGTTCAAGTTCAAGGGCGATTACGTTATCGCCGCTGCTAAATTCTCGCACCAGCCCTGTAAAAGTAACTACGGCACCATCACTTTTGTTATTACTACAAAGTGCGCCATGTTGCTCGCCTACTGAAAAATCGTGCGTTTGTACGTTAATACTTATACTCATTAGCCACCTGTCACTGGTGGGAAAAAAGCAAGTTCATCCCCTGCTTTTACAAGCTCATCGCTTGATGACATAGTTTGATTAAGCGCACACAATACATCACGCTCTTCAAGCCATGCCTGCCAATGTGGGTTTTGCTCAACCAGCATGTGTTTAAACGCTTTAATGCTAAGGGTATGCGCTATATCAACGGTTAACTTGTCGCACTTTAGCCGCTCTTTTAGTTGGCCAAAAAACAGTACGATAACATGCCCTGCAGCTGCATTCGTATTATTTAAATTAGTCTCGCTGCCAGCTGCCATGCTTGCCTCCTGCTTTTTGCGTTACACGCATACCGTGTATTTCCATAAGCGGATCGGCGGCTTTACACATATCAAATAGTGTAAGGGTCGCCACAGACACAGCGGTGAGTGCTTCCATTTCAACGCCCGTTTTGCCCGCCAATTTACAGTAGCTGGTGACTTTAATTTGGCTATGAGCTTCATCAAGCTCAAAATCAACGGCTACTTTACTCAGTGCAAGCGGATGACAAAGCGGAATTAAATCGGCGCACTTTTTAGCGCCCTGAATACCCGCGATTCGGGCTACGCCTAGCACGTCACCTTTTTTATTTTGATTAAGCAACACTTGCTCAAAAGCCTGTTTGCTCATTTTAATGTAGGCCTCGGCAGATGCATCGCGTAGAGTGACCTCTTTTAGCGATACATCAACCATGTTTGCTTGGCCGTTTTCATCTACGTGGCTCAGCATATTATTGCTCTCGCGATTCGCACTTCTTACCAATAGTAATATGCGGGGCAAAGTTACATGGCTTGTGCATTGAGTCTAATTGATCTTTTATAATACCTGTCCAGGCTGTTTTACATGCACCCGTAGAGCCTGGCATACAAAAAATAACGGTGTTATTGGCAAGGCCCGCCAACGCACGTGATTGAATAGTTGAGTTACCAATTTCGCCGTACGAAATATGTCTAAATAGCTCTCCAAATCCATCTACGCTTTTATCAAACAACGGGGCAAATGCCTCTGGTGTTGAGTCGCGCTCGGTAAAGCCCGTACCACCGGTTACTAAAATAGCGTGAATGGTGTCATCGGCAATCCATTGCGATGCAACTGCTCGCATTTGGTAAACATCATCTTTAACTATGTCTTTATCCGCTAAGTGATGGCCTGCTTCAGTAAGGGCTTTAATTAAATAATGGCCTGAAGTATCCGTAATTTCATCGCGTGTATCGCTTACTGTCATAACGGCAATGTTTAATGCGATTTGTGACTCAGTTGTGTGGCTCATAGGGTTCTTCTCAATAGATTAGGTTTGTGTTGGTCAAATTGTTCGTTAACAGCATTAAATTGCGCCGGTGTGTTGGTATTAATAAGTGCGTGCGCTTTATTACATTTTAGCGTTTGCACACCAATACTACGGGTAAACTGTTTAATTGATTTATGACTATTTGCGTTTATGAGTAATTGTTTTAAATGACGTTTAACGCTTTGGGTGTTACGAATATACAGGGGTAACGGTTCATTTTCAAAGTGCCACGCATGTATTTGTGGCTGATTTGTTTGAAAATGGGGGTTATCGCTTGCTGCAGATACAATTTGCGATAATAACGTGCAAGTAAGTAATGGCATATCAACAGCGGTTACAAGTATATCCTGCTCTGTTGCCATTAAGGTTGAATAAATCCCGCCAAGCGGGCCAGAACTTGGGTATATATCTGCTATGTATTGCGCAGTAGCACTTTGTACATTACGGCTTATAAGTACATCACTTGCTCCTGCTGCTGTTAATAACTCACGTGCATTTTGCAGTAATGTTTTATTTTTTAAAATGAGGTTTGCTTTATCGCTGCCCATTCTGGATGATTGCCCACCAGCGAGTACAACGCCCATGAATACAGCCTTATCACTCATTTTAGCCGCCTAACATTGCTAAATGGGTTGTGGCGCCCGTTAAGCGCTTATCAAGCTCATGGCTAATGGTTTTATTGCCCATTGCTGCTTGAATTGCATTTACAGTGGCTGGCATATCTTGCGCATTTAAATGCGGGCGTAAATCTATCCCTTGCTCGGCAAACAAGCACAAATGCAATTTGCCTAATGACGATACTCTTAATCGGTTACAGCTTTTACAAAAGTCTTTACTGTAGGGCATAATTAAGCCAATGCGCCCCTCAAAATCGGGGTGACAAAACTCCTCTGCAGGGCCGTTTAATTTACCTCTTACTACCTGTAACCAACCTTGTGCTAAAAGCTGCGTTTTAACACTTTGCCCGCTTAAATGGTTTTGTTCAAAGAAGGTGGCACCATTGCCTGTTTCCATTAATTCAATAAAGCGTACCGTTACTTTTTTATGTTTTACCCAGTCTAAAAAATCATTCAATTGGTTTTTATTAAATTGCTTAGCCAGCACTGCATTTATTTTTATATCTTTTATGCCCAGCTCAATTGCCCGGTCTATCCCTTTTAAAATATGGGTTAGCTTGTCGTGTCCTGTAATTAATTTAAACATACTCGGGTTTAAGCTATCTATACTAATGTTTAGCGCATCTAAGCCAGCGCTGTAAAACTCATCAATTTTATTAAATAAGTTAAATCCATTGGTTGTTATGGCGACTTTTTCTATGCCTGGGGTGTTTTTACACTGCTTTATAATGTCGGTTACGTCACTGCGTAAACACGGCTCACCGCCCGTAATACGCACTTTTTTTGTGCCTAATTGCGCAAACGCATTCACTAAGGTGTATATTTCGTTTTTATTTAAAAAGTTACGCGGGGTATCGCACTGATACCCGTTAGGTAAACAATAGGTGCAACTAAAATTGCACACATCGGTAATTGAGAGGCGCAAATAGTTAAACTGCCGACCAAATTGATCATTAAGCATATGCTTCCTTGTTAATTTACATTTCAACTGCAACATCAATACTGTTAGCGTTTTGCGTAGTATGCTGCTTTATTAATTGGCTTAACTGGGTTTTACACGACCCACAGTTAGTGCCGCATTTTAATTTAGACCCCAATTGTTCCACTGTATTTGCACCATTTTTAATGGCATTTATAATGGGCTGCTCACGTACTTTAAAGCAACTACATACTTGCGCGCCTTGGGTAAATTCTTCATCGGGCGTGGCATACAGCAATGACTGTAATTGGCTAAAGGTTATTAAAGGCTCTGCAAATAAATGATTTATCCACTCAAGTGATATGTCTTTTTGAGCTAACGAAACAACCGCAACAAACACTAACTGCTCGTTTTGAATACATTGAATATGCATGGCTTTTGCACTGCCCATTGCCGACCACTGCCCTTGTAACTCTGTCAGTGCTTGGCAATAATAAAGCAAATCATTTTGCGGCTCATTGAGCGCTAACTGGTAGTTAACACAATTACTTGCGTTAACTTTAAGCCAAAAATCACTGGTTATTTTAAGCTCTGTTTTGCTAAAAATTTGCATGTACTGAGCAAACTGCGCTTTAGATAAATCAACAGCACCATGCTTACACTCAGGCTGGCCCGATATAGGGTCAACAACCGATTGATAAAGCCCACTTACCGTAGCGGATGAGGCAAATTGCTTGTTCCAGTGAATAGGCATAAAACATTCGCCTTTACGCACAGCATCCGTCACTTTTGCATGAGCTGTAACCTGCCCAGTTTTAGCATTGGCAGTTATTAAATCGTTTGCTTTTATGTTTAATTTGCTGGCATCTATGGGGTTTATTTCAATATATGGGCGCGTTATATGAGTAGAAAGGGCTGTACTTTTTCCGGTGCGACTCATTGTATGCCACTGATCGCGTATTCGCCCTGAGTTCATTACAAACGGGTAATCGCTTGACGTTTGTTGCACAGGAAGTTTGGGCGTTATAGGAATAAAGCGGGCTTTTTTATCTGCGGTGCTAAATTGATTATTAACAAAAACCTGCCCGTTTTTATATGGCTCATTTTTTAGTACCGGCCACATAACTGGTTTTAAGTTATCGTACTGCTGCTGCGAAAGCCCTACCAAGGCTGATAAATTTAATAGCCTATCACCATTATTTTCGAAATCAGTAAGTTGTGCCCATTCTTCAAAAATGCCACTGGGGTCTGTAAAATCAAATCCTTCAAAGCCCATTTTTTTGGCAACTAAGCACATTATTTGCCAATCGTTTTTAGCTCCTGAGAAAGGCTCAACTAGCGGGCGTTGCCTTGATATTCTGCGCTCTGAGTTAGTTACTGTGCCGTTTTTTTCGCCCCATCCTGTTGAGGGAAACGCCACATTAGCAAATTTTAGCGTATCACTTTTGGCAATACAGTCAGACACAACCACCAGCTCACATTGCTCAAGTGCATGTTGTATTGCTGCGTTATTAGGTAAGCTTACCATTGGATTGGTTGCCATTACCCAAATAGCTTTTATTTTCCCTTTGGCCATTTCATCAAACATATCAATCGCATTACACCCTGCTTTTTTAGCTATTGTTGGTGATTGCCAAAAACGCTGCACTAACTGTTGGTGCGCGTCGTTTTCAATGTCTAAATGTGCTGCTAATTGATTTGCCAAGCCACCTACTTCACGCCCACCCATTGCATTAGGTTGCCCAGTTATTGAAAACGGGCCACAGCCAGGTTTTAACAATTTACCCGACGCTAAATGCGCATTTATAATGGCATTACACTTATCAACCCCTGAGCTTGATTGGTTAATACCCATTGAATAAAAACTAATGGCGGTTGGACTTTTTGCAAATAAGGCGTAAAAGTCACTGACTAGCTGCGCATCGATATCACAAAAGTCACTTACCGCTTTTACACTCCACTTTTTCGCCTCTACAAGCGCTGTTTCAAAGCCGTTTGTATGCGCGTTAATAAATTGCGTATCTAAATAGTTATGTTCACTTAAATAAGTAAGTAAGCCGTTATAAAGAGCCCCGTCGCTGCCTGGTTTTATATTTAAAAAGGTATCGGCAAGTTCGGCTGTATCAGTTTTTCGCGGGTCGATAACCACTACTTTCATGTTTGGATTAAGCTTTTTTGCGCGCTCCATACGCTGGTATAGTACCGGGTGAGTCCAAGCTGCATTTGAGCCAATTAAAATAAGTAGCTCAGTTTGCTCTAAATCGTCATAGGTACATGGTACTACGTCCTCACCAAATGCACGTTTATAACCGGCAACCGCCGATGACATACACAGCCTTGAGTTTGTATCTATATTGCCTGAACCTATGTAGCCTTTCATTAATTTATTGGCAACGTAGTAATCTTCAGTAAGTAACTGCCCCGATACATAAAACGCAACCGATTCAGGCCCATGCTCTTTAATAATGGCGTTAAATTTATTTGCAACGTAATCAGTTGCCATATCCCAGCTAGCGGGTTCGTTATCAATAAGGGGCGATGTTAAGCGGTTATCACCGCCGGTGGTGTCAAGCAAATGCGTGCCTTTAACACATAAACGGCCAAAATTAGCGGGGTGCTCGCGCGTGCCTTCAAGTTTGGTTGGGGTATTATTTAATAATGAAATATCAACCCCACAGCCTACACCACAATAAGCGCAGGTAGTTTGTTTAAGCAAAGGCGTGTTTGAACAAGTGTTTAAAGTTTCCATACTGCTCTCTTATTGTGAGTGTTAAGCGCTCTGTGATACAGGTTCATCTACTGGGGTTAGCGTGGCTACTTTATTATTAAGTGCACTGCTAATAACGCTTTGCACTAGTTTTTCACAGCCTCCACACCCCGTACTTGCTTTAGTGGCTTGCTGCACTTTATTTAAATCGCTACAACCTTGTATAACCGCTTGTTCAATAGTGTGTTTTGTAACCTTGTGACACGCACAAATAATGGCATCTTGTGGCAAATCATCAGCGTTTAGCTCGCCCGCGTCACCTGCAAGCGGCATTATTAAAGACTCTGCGGGCACACTAAGCTCTATACTATTTAAGTGATACTGCAATAAGTTATCGTAATCACTTGTATCGCCAACCAGTACAGCACCTATGAGCTTATTGCCTTGCTCATTAGTGACTACTTTTTTGTAAATACCGTTTGGCTGATCTTCAAAGTAATAGCTAATTGCGCCTTCACTGCGTGCATGGGCATCACCAATTGAGCCCACTTCAACACCCATTAATTTAAGCTTGGTGCTCATATCGGCGCCGCTAAATTCATCAGTATTGTTTGAATAGTTGCTTAAAGGTGTGTTTGAAGCTGTACTTGAAGAAAGCTGCTTTAAAACATGCCCCGCCGCTACTTTTGCCATAGCGTAGCCCGGTGCTACAAGGCCAAAAATAAAGTTATTCCAAAGGGCGCATTCGCCTATTGCGTATATGTTTTTATCACTCGTTTGGCAATGGTTGTTTATTACAATGCCGCCGCGCTCACCTAATTCTAAATTAAACTCGCGAGCTAAATTGTCGTATGGGCGAATACCGGCCGAAAATACTATCATGTCGGTTTCTAGGGTTTGACCACCTTTAAAGCACATTTTATAACGGCTGTTTTCACCCTCAATAATTTGCTCTGTAGCCACTGAGGTATGCACTTTAACGCCAAGTTCAGTAATTTTATTTTTTAGTAACCGCCCACCAGCACCATCTATTTGTACACCCATAAGTTGTGGCGCAAATTCTATTACATGGGTTTGCAAGCCAAGCTGCTTTAACGCGTTGGCTGCTTCTAGTCCTAATAAACCGCCACCAATAACAACGCCGACTTTACTATCTTGTGCTGATTTTTTTATAGCATGTAAATCGTTAATGGTTCTGTAAACTAGGCAATGATCACGATCTTTACCTGGAATGGGTGGCACAAATGCAAACGAACCCGTTGCCAGTATTAGCTTGTCGTATTCAAATGTTTTGCCTTTTGCAGTAGTAACCTTTTTTGCATCTCGGTTTATATCAACCACTTTAGAATGAGTATGAAAACACACTTGCCAATCTTGATAGGTTTTACTGCAGGTAAGTGCTAAATCGTCTTCGGTTTTGCCGTTAAAAAATGACGAGAGCTGAACGCGGTCATAAGCGAGGCGGTCTTCACCACTGAGCACGGTAATATCAACATTTTTGTTATCACCTTGCTGCGATACTAGCTGCTGTACAAAATGATGCCCAACCATCCCGTTTCCTACGACGACAACACGCTGCTTGCTTGGCATTAAAATCACCTATTTTGTTCAAAGTACTCAATGCATAAATGAGTACTTTAAACGTATAATTTGTTATGTAGTTGTTATAGCAATATGCAAGCCAGATATATAATCAATATATTACAGTGACTTAACCAAATTAGTGCAGTAAAAAAGAAGTGGAAGCACCACAAGCTGGCGCTACTGCACCAACTTGTAACGCTTTAAATTAAATAACCAGAGTTCTGGTTAAATACTTAAAATTTAGCGCTCACCCACACCCATAGTTTTTGGGTATCAACTTTGCCTGCAGCGCTATCGCCTGCTGAATAATCGGCATATTTAGCGCCAACGGCATAGGTTTTATTAATAGGCTTAACGTATTGCACGTTTAGCTCTGAGCCTAAATCATCAACGCTATTGGCGCTATCGTTGGCATCAAAGCTGTGATAAGCCACTAACCATTTACCGTCAAAGGCTTTACCATTTAAGCTTACATAAGTGTCATCAAGCCCTTGTGCAGGCGTTGCTAAAAACGTATCAGCCCAGCCATTAAATTTATGCATAGTGGCAAGCGGCGTGGCAAAACCATAATCACCATCATCAGAGCCCAGTGACTCAATACCGGCTTTTAGTGTCACGTTTTTAATACCTAAACCGGCTAAATCAACGCCGCCTTCAAATGCATAATAATCAGCATCAAAATCACTCATGCTCGTTGATGCAGATTGCGTGGCGTACTCTGCTTTATAGTAAACCTTAGTATTGCTGAGTGTTTTATTCCCACTAAAAGAAACGCCATAAGTATCTAAGCTGTCATCATCTACTGCGTCGTTACTCAATAAATAACTGTATAAAACCACTTTACCCAAGCTTGTTTTAAAACTTGCATTGATAAGGTGATCGGATGAATCAATATCTTTGCTTTCGGCAAATATACGGTTGCGCTTGCTTATGTAGCTATAGTGTAAATTAATATCATTAAACGTGTAATTGACTGTTGCCGCATCAAAAGTTTGCCTGTCTTGTCTAAAGCCAACGTGGCCCACAAACCGCTGTCCATCAAGCGCTATTATTTGCCTACCCACTTTAATTGATAACGAATCTTTCGCGTATTTTATAAAACCTTGATCTACTTCTGTAATTTCTGGGTCGGCTATTACTGAGTAATTAGTATTTTTACCCAGTGTATTGTTGTAATCGTCTACACCTAACAGGCTTCGGCTGTCTTCAACTTCAATAAGTGCAGAAAAACCATTCACTTCATCTGTTTTATGGGTAAGGCGTGTGCGCAGCGTTAAGCTACTTGCATCTTTTAACGCGTTATCTTGCTCTGCGCTTTCAAAGCGCAGTCTAAAGTTAAGATCGGTCTGCGCTGCAACACTAATTGAAGGCGCAGTTAAGCTACCCAGTATAAAAATAATAGGTAAGTTTTTTTTATGATTTAACATGTTTATCTCTTAGTTTTTAATTATGAGTACACACACCAAGGCTATAAATAAACACAACGAAATACTTTTCCAGACTAAAACCGGATCGCGTTTCATTATTGAGTCTTTCGGGGCGGTACTTTTTAAATGTGGATTAGGTTTATTGATATCGCTTATAAATTCAGAAAATGCGTGGTATCTAAATTCGGGTTTGGGAGCCAATGCTTTCATTAAAGCCTGATCTAACCAAAACGGGATATCTGCTCTGTGTTTACGAATACTAGTGTATTGCCAGTGACTATAATCTTTTGGTACATGATTATGCGCGAGTGGCTGATACGGCAATTTTGAACATAATAATTCGTACGCAACAACGCCTAGCGAAAATAAATCACTCTTAAAATCGGCGTGCATAGTGATAAGCGTCTCTGGTGCGGTGTAATCTACCGTACCTTGCGGGCAATCATCAGCAATTTGCTTTACCGACTCATCCATAGCCGCAACACTTACCGTGCCGTAATCGATTAATGTTACTTTACCGTGAGCGTCTATCATCACGTTATCGAGTTTTAAATCGCGATGCACCATATCCAAACGCTGAAACGCTCTAAGTGCTTGTACTATTTGTTCAATAATACTGCGCACTTGGGTAATTTCTGGATGCGGCACATCATGCTTCCAATCACTCAGTGTTTGCCCGTCCATGTATTCGCAAATATGATATAAAAACAGGCTTTGAGATTGCGTATTTAAAACCTTCATTACATTGGGATGATTAATACGTTGCCCTACCCAACCTTCTCTTATAAAGCCTTGAAGGTAGTGCACATCGTCTTCAAAATTTACCGAAGGCGCTTTTAATACAACCGGCGGCGTATCGGGTGTTTGTTGCACTAAATAAATGTGCGAGCGGCTACTAGCGTGTAATTCACGGATAACAGTAAAGTCATCAATTTTTTGGCCAACTTTTAACGGTGGCGGAATCTTCCGCCTTGTTAAAGAGTGATATAACTCGTCTAAATTTTGTTTTGCAATACTATTCACTTTTACAAATAAGCAGCTTACGTTGTCGTCACTGCCTCTTGCTATGGCAAGCTCTGTCACTGCTTTTGCTGCGTGCTCTAAATTAGTATGCTCATCAATTAGCTTTTGTATATCACTGTTTGGCAACACATCGTGTACACCATCGCAGGTAAGTATATAAATATCATCAGCTTTTAAATCAACTTCGTATACATCAATTTCTTGATGAAGCTGCGCGCCTAAAGCTCGCGTTAGGGTATCGTTTACTTTATGGTCGCGTGTTATCGCCTCCATACTTTTTCCACGTAAACGCGTAATTCGGGTATCACCTAAATGAAAAATATAACCCGTGGCCGATTTTAAAATAAGCGCTGTAAACGTGGTCATCCAATCTGCTTGGCGTTGGCCGAGGTGATTATAGTTAACCGATTGCGAATACAGCCACTGATTTAAACTGGCCAATACCTTAGATACCGACTTTTTAACGGCCCAACTTGGCGGTGTATTTAAATACTCATTTATAAAGTGCGTTACCGATAACTGTGACGCTTGTTTAGCATTTTTTGCTGATGAACACCCATCGGCCAAGCAGGCAATAACCCCTTTTGACTCTTTTTCTTGCGCTTGAGTATTAAGAGCAGCAAACGCATCTTGGTTTTCGGTTTTTATACCTTTGCTACTGTGTCCACCAAACTCAACGTTAAGTTCGTTTGTAAGTGCGCTGGCTTTTTGGGTTTCATCAAACATATGTATGCCTTAAGTCACAGAAATAAGTTCAACGGTGCCATCTTCGTTTACTTCTGTGATGTGGCCATCGGGTTCTTTCATGAAAAATAATGCACCTAAGCCTAATAATGCGCTTGCCGCAATAATCATAAAGAATGTTTGGTAATCAACTAATGAGAGCGCCGTTAAATACACAACAGCTCCTACATTGCCGTAGGCGCCCGTCATACCCGCAATTTGACCCGTTAAACGGCGTTTAATAAGTGGCACAGCGGCAAATACAGCGCCTTCCCCCGCTTGCACAAAAAACGAACACGCCATGGCAGCAGCAACTGCAAGCCAAAGCGGCCAACTAGCGTCAACTAAGCCCATAACAAAATAACCTACAGCTAAGCCTGTGGTAAGTACAATAAGTGTTTTACGACGACCCATTCTATCTGAGATCCAACCACCACCGGGGCGAGAAGCTAAATTCATAAACGCATACGCTGATGCAAGCAAACCTGCGTATACCATATCAAGGCCAAACACCTCACTAAAAAATAATGGCAACATAGATACAACGGCAAGCTCTGAGCCAAACGTTGTAAAATAAAGAATATTTAAAACTGCAACTTGTTTAAATTCGTAACGATGTGATTCAGGCACAGGTTGCTTAAAAATATGGCCATTTATGTCGTACGTTTTATAAACTTCGTAAAGATAAAGCAGCACCAAAAATACATATGTACCAATAACAAAATTTTCAGAAAGTAAATTTGCACCAGTAGGAGAAAGCTTCCAAGTAAGTAGTGCTAAAGCACCGTACATAGGTAGCTTCATTATAAGAAGTAGTACAAAGTCGCCTTTGCTGGTTACTTCCATTGCTCCTACTTTTTTTGGTTTAAAGTAAGTGCCACCTTTTGGCGTGTCAGTTACGCTGATGTACCAAATAACACCAAAAATGACACTTAATACACCGGTTAGGCCTATCGCATAACGCCAGCCATCGTCACCACCAAACATAAGCGCTAATACAGGTAATAGCATTGCAGCAGCTGCCGAACCAAAGTTACCCCAGCCACCGTAAATACCTTCTGCTGTACCCAACTCGTTTGCCGGGAACCACTCGCTCACCATACGAATGCCCACAACAAAACCCGCACCAATAAAGCCAAGTGCAAAACGCGCGATAGCGGCTTGCTCAAACGTGGTGGCCATCGCAAACATAAAACATGGGATGCTACATAAAATCAGTAATGATGCATAAACGATGCGAGGCCCAAATTTATCAGTTAACATGCCCACAACCACGCGAGCAGGAATGGTTAGTGCCACATTTAAAATAAGCAGCGTTTTTACTTGTGCCATAGTAATACCTAGCGAACCCGCTATAGCGCCTAATAATGGCGCATGGTTAAACCAGACAAAAAATGAGATAAAAAACACCATCCAGCTTAAATGCAGTATTTTCATTTTTCCGCTAAACGATATGAGATTAAACCCAGTACTCGGTTGCATGTTATTTTTCCTTAGTTACGTTTGTAGTTATTTATAGCAGTTACTACTTTGTTATTAATTACACCGCTACATTTGTTAATTTCACGTTAACCATGCTGAGCAATTAGTGAGCCAATAATTTATTTCATTAAAAATCATTGATTTATGTTTTTTCTAATTCGTTATAATTTTCATTTGCACTGTTAAGGTAATCAATGTGAGCACTAACAGTGCAATTACTTTTAACCCTGTTCTTGCCCACATATTCTAAAAATTGCTATTGTGTATAAAAATAATGAGAAGCCGCTAATGACTAAACCAGCCCTGACTTACCAACAACAACTACGCTACTCGCGCCACATAATGCTTCCTAAATTAGATATAGAGGGGCAAGAAAAAATATGGCAATCTCATGCGCTTATAGTCGGTTTAGGTGGTTTGGGCTGCCCCGTTGCTCAGTACTTAGTTGCCTCAGGTGTGGGAACATTAACGCTTGTAGATAACGACGTGGTTGATGCTACTAACTTGCAAAGGCAGGTGCTTTATAAACAAACGGATGTAGGGTGCTTAAAAACTCACGCCGCCAAAGCGCAGTTAACTAGCTTAAATGATGAAATAGATATACATACAATCGATGCATTTTTAGATGAAAAGTCAAAGCTTGACGAGCTATTAAAAAATATTGATATAGTCATTGATTGCTCTGATAACTTAACTACACGTAATGTATTAAACACAGCCTGTTATAAAACAAAAACCCCACTAGTATCGGGCGCTGCAATTAGAATGGAAGGCCAAGTTGCCTGTTTTACAATGCAAGAAAATAGCCACTGTTATGAGTGTCTATCGCAGTTTATGTCTGATCAAACACAAAGCTGCTCAGAATCAGGCGTGCTATCGCCCATTGTAGGATTAATTGGCAGTATTCAAGCCACTGAAGCCTTAAAAATGCTTGCTGGATTACCAAGCGGGTTAAGCGAACATTTACTGCTGATTGATGGATTAAGCATGGAGTTTAATCGCTTTAAAATCACAAAAAACAGTCATTGTGCTACGTGCAGCTAAAACCCACTTCAAACTACTCTAGATTATGAATAGTCGCATAAAGTGTATCGCCTACTTTGTAGTTATTTTGATCCCATACTCTTGGTGAAAGTAAGCAATACAAGCTTTGTCCGTCTACATCTAGCGTAAGTTGCCATGTTTTATCTATAAGTTCTGCACTGTGCAGCGTACATATTAAAACATTGCTGTTATTTGTGTTTAATGGCATTTCTGCACTTACCGATATTTGCTCACACTCTAATATAAGTTTATTTCCTTGCTCTACAGCGCTGGGTAATGCAAATAGCTGCTGCTCGCTTTTGTGGAGTTTAAGCAAATACACACCGTATTTTTCATCAAATGTAATGATTTTAAAGTTAATTAAGCTCAGCGGTGCTTGTTTATTATTAGCGTAAATAGCTTTAGCCACCTGCGCACTCGGGCCATGGTTAATTACTTTACCGTTATTGAGCTGCACCAGGGTATCGCAACAAAACAATAGTTCTTTTAACGAGTGGCTCACTATAATAAATTTAATAGTAAACGTTGCCGCCAATTCACTTAATGTTGAGAGTGTTTTAAAGCGCAGCGGCCAATCAAGAGCGCTAAATGGCTCATCTAAAATAATTAATTTTTGACCTGCCAACAACGTACGTGCAAACACCACCCGTTGGCGCTCCCCGCCAGACAAGCTTTGAACGTTGCGTTTAAGTAAGGGGTGTAACTCAAGTGCATCAATAACTTTTTGTTCAGTTAAGTCAGTTTGCCTATTAAAACAATGCTTTTGTGTAAACGCTAAATTACCTGCTACATCCAAATGCGGAAATAATGGGCAAGATTGAACTTGCAACGTAACACCGCGTTGCTCAGTTGGTAAATGATGTACCGATTTATCATTTATATAAACACTCTGCTCACCTTCAAGGCCACTAATACAACGTAGCAAGGTGGACTTACCCGAGCCGGACGGGCCAAAAATTCCCGCAATAGTAAAAGATTCAAGATGAAGGTTTATGTCTAAATCAAAGCTATTTAGCGATTTATAAAGGGCTAACTTAATCATATTATTGCTTAACCCCCACTATGCTTTTATTAAATTTAAATAACAACACTAAACACGCAAATGAAATAGCCAGTAAAATAAGTGAAAGCTGATGCGCCGCTGCATAGTTTAACGACTCTACATGGTCGTACAAAGCAATAGAAACAACCTGTGTTTCTCCTTGTATATTGCCACCAATCATCAGCACTAAGCCAAATTCCCCGAGTGTATGCGCAAACCCCAGTGCAAATGCACTACCAATACTAGGTTTTAACAACGGCAATATTAAGTAAAAAAAACGCTTAAAGTGGCTCAAACCCAAGGCAATTGCAGCCTCGTTATAGGTGTGGTTAATCTGCTTAAACCCTGCCACTAAGGGTTGCATTACAAACGGCAAAGAATAAAAAAGCGAACCAATAACAACACCCTGAAAACTAAACGCAAGCTGGGTGCCTGTTAGCCAAAACCAAAATTGCCCAAAAGCATGGGTGGGCGAAAATAAAACCAGTAGATAAAAACCTAGCAAGGTCGGCGGCAATACTAACGGCATTGCAATAAGCGCTTCTAAAAACGGTTTAAATTTACCTTTGTACCCCGCTAGTTTGTATGCAACAGGAATACAAAAAAATAGCAGCAGCACAGCCGTTATAAAAGCTAACTTTACCGTCAGCCACAGTGCTGTTAAATCACTTTGAAGCATTGCTATCCTTTGTTCTATATCCTAATTCAACAAGCTTAAGTTGAGTGCCGCTGGTCATTAAAAAGTCCATAAGCTTTTGAGCGGTTGCCAGTTTTTTACTCGATTTAATAATAACCCCCTGTTGAATAATTTCGGGATACTCGCTAGGTGGTATTAACCTGTACGACAAATACTGTGGGTCCTGGCTATTATTAAACGCCATTTTTAATGTAGAGACAGCCACGACCCCTACGGATGCATTCCCACTTTGAACAAACTGAAAGGCTTGCGTAATATTATTACCATACACATAATTTATTGGCTTTTTAAAATTGGCATTCGCGTAAAACTCAGACGCCTGCCCATAAGGTGAAAAACGCGGATTAGCGATTGCCACTTTATTATTTACTCTATTAGCATTGGGCTGCCACACAGCAAGTTCACCAAGTGCATAGGTAATTAAGCTACTTTGACTAGCAAATCCTTCTTTTATTAAAGCTTGCGGGCGTACATCGTCAGCTGATAAAAACACATCAAATGGCGCTCCATGTACAATTTGAGAATATAAAACACCGCTAGAAGCCGCTGATATTTTTACTTGTATACCCGGTATTGGGGAGTCTTGCAGTAAAGTTTGTAACACGGTTTTAAAATTACTTGCCACCGCAACATGTATTGTTTCTTTTGCGTTTAACGAGCTTGAAAACACGCAAATACCAAACAAAAAATAACCCAGCCATGTATTGTAAAGCTTTGACATTGTAAGTATTGTTTTAAAAAATGATTTAAGTAAGCAATATATATGAACGATGTTTGCAATGCACCCGGTTTATTACCAATAGAAACCGCAATCAGTAATATGTTAGATGCAATTAGCTTTAATAAGCATGCCGAAACAATACCTGTAATGAGTAGTGTTGGCCGAATTTTGGCTACTGATGTTCAATCAACAATTAATGTGCCCGCACATGACAACTCTGCGATGGACGGCTATGCATTGTGTATTAGCGACGGTCTAACCACCTACACGCAAATAGGCAGTGTATTTGCGGGTCAAACCTTCGACAAAACGCTAACGCCCGGTCAATGCGTAAGAATTATGACCGGTGCAGCACTTCCACCAGGTGCTAACGCCGTTGTTATGCAAGAAAACGCCACAGTAAATAATGATGAAATTACGTTTACAGGCACTATTGAGCACAATAACAATGTCCGTTTTGCAGGTGAAGATATTGCAAAAAACAGTGTGGTATTAAAAGCAGGCAGAAAGCTTAAAGGCGTAGACGTTGGATTATTAGCCTCTATTGGTATTAACGAAGTAAACGTTTACCAAACACTCAAAGTAGCCGTGTTCTCAACTGGAGACGAACTAATAGAGCCGGGTAATGCACTTCCTGCAGGCGCTATTTATGAAAGTAATCGCGCTGTGATTATTAGCGAGCTTAATAATCCAAATATAGAGGTGATTGATTTTGGTATTATTCCCGATGACAAAACACTTATTCAAAAAACCTTTTTAAAAGCGGACGAGCAAGCCGATGCCGTTATTAGCTCTGGTGGTGTATCGGTTGGTGAAGCCGACTTCACAAAAGAAGTACTAAACGACATTGGCGATATACACTTTTGGAAAATAGCCATGAAACCAGGCAAACCATTTGCTTTTGGTAAATTGCCTAACAGCTACTTTTTTGGTTTACCTGGCAATCCAGTTTCTGCAGCCGTTACGCTTGAGCGACTTGTAAAACCAGCATTGACTAAACTATCTGGCAATGAGTCTAAACCCACCCTTCGTTTAAAAGCAGTTACAACTCAACAAATTAAAAAGCGCCCAGGCCGAACAGACTTTCAACGTGGTATTGCCAGTAACGACGAAAACAATAACCTTGTTGTCACACCTGTTGAAAAACAAGGCTCAGGCGTTCTGTCGTCTCTTAGTAAAGCGAACTGTTTAATTGTAGTCCCTGCGCAAAGTGGAAACATTGCACAAGGCGAAACTGTTGAAATAGAACTCTTATAACGGCAGTTACAAAATACAAAAAGCCCAACTAGGTGTTCACCTTGTCGGGCTTTTTAATATTAGTTTATAAAATTAACAGTGGTTTAAAACACCGATTCAAAATCACCATTTGGAAATAAAACACCTGGGATCCCACGAACGGCTGTAACCTCAGCAATTTTTGTATCACCAAAGTATAAGCCGCCACTGTAATTACGACCCGCTTGTTTTACATCTAACCAGCGACCGTTTTCACCTTTTGCAACTAGGCTAATATTACCATTAACATCGCGAATACGAAGATCCAACGCCTGTCCTTGAGCACTCACATATATATCCGTTGATGTTAGCTCTGTTAAATTATCTACAGCACCCACATAAGCAAATTTAAAATCGTTAGCGGCACTTAGTGGAAAATCTAATTCAAAGGTAAAGGCTAAATCATCATTTTCCTCACCAATAAAAGGTGACGATTCAATTGCAGTTATATGAAACGCAGTACTTTGAACATCGCTTTCAAAGTCACCTTGAAAATCGAAAGACGATAACGTAGTGGATACCTCGCCAAATGAGTCCACAAAACGGTTTAGGTTTAACGATAAATCGCCTGCTAATTCACCATTAGCTTTATTAATAACAACATTAGTAGTGAGTTGTGCAATACCTGTATCAGCATCAGGGTTTGTTTCGTTTACAACGTCAATACCATCAAACTGAATCAGCAACTCGCTAACATCAACACTCAGTAAAGTTGAGCCATTGGTTACCGTAGCACTCATTACACCCTCAATTTTATTACCTAGCACGCCACTTACTCTAAAAGTAGGAATAGATAAGTCTATGCTAATCGGTAAGTTATCGTAGGTACCCGTTATAGCCCAAGTATAAGGCGATTTACTGTAATCAATGTCTAAATCTCTCAGCGAATATTGCCCAGCAGGCACTGAATCATCAGCCAATGGTGAATAATTAGTTATAACCTCGTTAAGCGCATTAGTCAGTGCAGTAAGCGTTGCTTGAGTATCTTCGTCAAACGCACCCTCTAGTTCAGCAAATTTAGCGTCGAGTTCATTTGAGTAGCTTTTTTCTTGAAGCCTTGCAACACCAATAATATTTCTAACATCAACAAGCAGCTCTCTTGAATCTATGCTCTGTGCTTCACTCACACGTGGCTCCCACTGCTGATAGGTAGTAACACTCGCAATGGTTTGGTTTACTTGGCCAGCTACATTAGGAAGTAAGCCATTACCCTGTTCACTAAACAGGTTATCAGGAATATATTGAGCAGCTAATTGGCTGTAATCTTGCCATGCTTGTTGTTCGCTATCATTACTAGAAAAGGCATTAAATGCAGTATCAACGTTAAAGGTACTGTCGGCTACACCCGCAATAATAGCAGCATAAGTAAAGGCATTTGTGACCATTTCAGCTTCAACACTGGCTGTAAGGTTACTGTGCGTTAAATGATAAAACGGCGTGGCAGATAAACTTGCTTGCACTGCACTTAAGCCTGCATCAGTAATCGCTGTACTTAAAGGAGAAAAATACACCGCGTTAACGCCAGGGGCAATAAATGCATCTGCTTTATAATTTAATGTAACAGACGTTGGTTCTTGAAAATCAACTAAACGGTTGCCGTTTAAATCATTAGGGTCATCTCGTACTGTTCTGCCACACCCTGTAAATCGTGGACAAGATAACAACGTATCATCAGGTATAAATTCAAAGCGGCTGTATGTAAGCGGCGTTACACTTATGCTAAACGTATTAATGTTATCTACTTCAATCGACTCTTGAATAACACCTTCGCTATTTAAAATATTGAGTGTACCCTTCGGCGACTGCCAGTTGGCGACATAAAAACGGGCTGTTGAATTAGTTGTAATTTGAGTTACAGCCACGCTTTCGTTGTTATCAGAACTAGAAGATGATCCACCACAACCCGCTAATGCTACTGCAACCCCTAAAGGTATAATTTGTTTTAACATCTTCATTCCTTAAAACTTAATGTTCATGTACCAATTTATATTTGCATAATACGCTTTATCCAAATCTAAACTATCGGTTTGCAGATTAAGACCAAAATACTCGCTTTCAATACCCACTAAGTAAGCTTTGCTTTTAGTTTCATAGCCAGCTTGTACTTTCCAATGATCCCAAAAATGAACTCGCCCTTTTAACTGGCTAAATGTATCTTGATCGTAGCGTTTAAGAGTTAATTGAGTCGAAAATCGATCATTTATTCTATAATCAGCAAACGCTTGCATGCGCATTTTCATATCAAAATCAAGAGATTGCGTATTTCCAAACGACGATGTTTTTAACGATACAGTTGGCTGCGTAATTATATCGCCATCATCGTTTTGGCTAAATGGGATCTCGGTTGTTTGCCCATTTACAAACCCACTGTCTTCATAATCTGTTTTGTACAGCAAATCTTTAACGCTAAAGCCTACGTGTAACTCGTCATTTACTTGCCAATCAGCAAAAATATCTAGGCTGTAACCTAGCCCTTCTGGGTTTTCAGATGGCGTAAATTTTTTAAATAAAATATCTTTTGAATAGTTATAATCTACAGAAATATCGCCTTCTACTTCATCGCTGTAAATACGTCCGTCAACAATCCCGTCTTGAAAATGCGTACTAGCAAAAATAGAAAGTTTTGGTGTAATGGTTAATGCGTTTTTATCTAAAAATTTAAAATCGTAAGACGCAAATATACCATTAGAAGTTGCTTGTTTGGCGTCTAAATAATAGGTGTAGTATCTATCTTCAAAAGCCAAATCATTTTTTTCAATGTGAGTGTATTTTGCCGTATCAGGGTCAAAGTTTAGTACGTAGTCAAAGCGACTTTGTAAACCAACTTTAAAATTACCGTACCCAACACCAACTTCAAAAATATTGTAAGTAAATGCACTGTCACCCGAGGTTAGCGGCGCATCAAAGTCATCAACAAATGCTTGAACTGGTTGCGCTTCGGTATAGATTTCTGCGTCAAAATGAGTAAAAACTTGAAACTGATTATTAGCGGATGCAAGTGGAGAAAGTAGAGCTGATGAAAATCCTAGCAAAAGAATTTTTTTTTTCATAATTTAATCGCTTTCAATAAAAAAAGGGAAAAGCACAATGCTTTTCCCTTTAATAGTTTAAAAATTACTTGCTTGAGTCAATTAAATCAACATCAGTGTAATCCATTGTTACACCATCAATGTAAGAGATTGAAAGCCCATTAGTAACTTTAGTAGCAGTACCAAACGACATCATCATGCCGTTGTACATCGCTTCAACGTCGCCAGTGTAACCTGTAGACTCAGCACCCATAAGAGATAATGTGTAACCCATTGCTGCGTCACCTTTAACCATTACTTCTAGCATGCTTTGATCTTCATCACCGCTTGCGTTAACCGTACCCATAACTTTAAAGTCTAGGTCGCCAGACATACCTTCAAGAGTAACAGTACCTATGTCAGTCGCGTCATCAGCAGTTACATTTAACATACCAGTAAACCCAGAATCACCGTCCATAATTGTAACGTGGTTCCAAGTTTCAGTATTAACGATTTCAGCATCATCTACTGTGTCAGCATCTACTTCGCCGTCAAATGTAAATATTAAACAAGAATCAATTTGAGTCTCGTCAATAGTACCTGCTGCAAAATCAACACAATCTGCAAGAGCATTAGTTTGCGTGTCTGCAGTCATTAGCTCAACCGTAGCATCACCACCAACTAACGTAGCGCCCCAAGCAACAACTAACTGCTCACCTTGGTAAGATGCAGCAGCGCTGATCATTTCACCTGTGGTTGCATTGTTAAGCATAAGCGTTAGGTCGTCTAAGCTGTAAGCATAAGTCCAGTTAGGTTGACGAGTAGACGTACCTTCACCAGAGTTGCCCATATCAGCAAGTTCGTTAATTACATCACCTAATACGTCAGCTGCATCAAGAACCGCTTCACCACCAGTGCTTGTAAGTACAGTCATTGTGCTTAGTGACTCTGATGTTGCTTTAACAGATACAAGTACTTCAAACTTAGCAACCGCTTCTTGCGCCGTTAATTGTAGAGCATACGCTGTAGCAAACTGCTCTGATGCAAGTTCAGCTTTAGCAGCAGCTGTAACAGCCATTGCCTCTGCAGCATCAATTAAATCTTGTGCATCGGCACTGTCAGCATCTAAAACTAAGTAAGCTTCTGCAGCAGCTAATGCTTGTGCAATAGCAACTTCTAATGCGTCAACACTTGCAGCAAAGTCAGAAGCCGCAACAATAGCAGCATCAGCTAGTACTAACGCAGCGGCTGCATTATCAGCGTTGTCTACCATTGCATTTTCAGCATCAGTAAGCGCAGTTGTTGATGCTGTTTCAGCAGTCATTGCAGCCGTTTCAGCCGCTTGCGCTAGTTCGTTAGTTTCTGTAGCAAGGGCAGCTGCTGCTGCAACTTCTGCATCAAAGTCAATAAGTGCTTGCGCTGCAGCAGCTTCAAGTGCTTCAAGTTCTGTATTAAAAGTAGATACTTTATCAATTTCAGCAGAAGAACCGACAACTAACGCGTCTGCATCGTCTAAAATTTGTTGGTAATCAGAACTATTAGCCACAAGTAAAGTAGCTACAGACACTAAACCTTGAGACTGTACAAACAATGCATTCGATTCACCGGCTAAATCAGCAACTGCAGCTTCATTTACAAGTAACTCAACCGCATTTGCAAATGCTACTGCTGTGTCTGCGTCAACTACAGTGTCACCACCTAGTGCTTGTACTGCAACTAAATCAGCTTGCGCAGCAGTAACTGATGCCTGAATTGACACTAGCTCAGCTTCTGCAACAGTTACCGCAGCAGTTGTTTTAGCTGCAAGTTGCATGTAAAAACCGTTGCCCACTGTACAATCGTCAGTACAACCAATTTTCTCAAGCGCTTTTTTAGATTTTTCAGCAGCCTTAGCTAAACCAGCATCACTTGCTGCGCCATTTTTAACAGCTTTGTCTTTTGCAGCTTTTGCTTTTTTAGCAATACCTGTTGATTGTGCAGCAAATGCCGCCTTTTCAGCGTCAGTTGCATCTGGGTTGTTTAAAGCAAATGCAGCAGCAAGTGCAGCTTCAATATCGCTTTCTTCACCAGTAGCAATTGCAAAGAAAATATTAGCCGTATTTGTAGCAGCTTGTTGAAGTGCAGTAGCTAGTGCAGCTATGTCTGCATCGTCACTACCTGTTACTTTACCTGCTTTAATACCAGCAATAAGCTTTGTCATGTTGCCGTTAATATCAGCAAGACCCTGAATAGATGAAGCAACTTGAGTTAACGATAAAATACCATCGTCTAGCATTTCTTCGCCGTCAACGTCAGTTAAATCGACTGCACCGCCGTTAGAAACATCACCTAGTAAAGAAGCTAGTAAAAGTGCTGTATCTGGGCCTAAAACTTGAACAAGCACATCAACACTAGAATTAGCAATACCAGCAGCATCAACACCTTCGCCAGCATCAATTAAAAGTTGTGAAACAAGCGTTGTTAAGAAAGTCGCGTTTGCTCTAAGTGAACGCGCTACGTTTGCGTCGCCTAAAACGCCACTTGCGCCAGATGCATCAGCTTCTACCGCTGGGATAAATTTAACAACAGAAAGCTCTAAGTCTGTTTTGTACCATTCGCCAAACTCAATCGCTGTATCGCCATCGTTAACATCGTCTTCTGCAGCTGGTGCTTCGTCGTAAGTGCCACAACCTAAGTATGCATCACAACGTAGGTAGCTATCGTCGCCTTCAGCTGATGTTTTAACAGTAATATACACAGGACCTGTAAAGTCATCTTCTAAGTAAACGCTGTAACGGCCACTCTCATTTGTTAAAACAGCGTCTGGGTTTGCTGCTAAAATACTTGCAGCAACTGCTGCATCTGCAGCTGCTTGAGTTGACTCTTCAGCAGAGAATGTTTCAGCTTCCGCAGATGCTGCTAAACGAAATGGTACTGCAACCATTTCACCAGTTGCATCTAATGTTGAAACGCTAACCACCGCGTTCATCATCGCACCTTTAACCGCTTTACCTGTAACTTCTACGTTAAATAAAGCTGTGTCTTCTGAGCTAAAAGACTCAACAGGTGGTGGTGGTGCAACATAGTTATTGCCATCGTTGTCAGAACCACACGCCGTTAAGCCGAGTGTGAGTGCAACTGATGCCGCTATTGGTGTAAATTTGATCATACGCTTCGCCATTTATTTCTCCTTGATAGCCATGAAATAAGTATCTGAAAAAGTTTGGTTAAACTTGGGAAAGTTTATTCGCTGTTTACAAAAAATGTAAACAAGCACAATAATCTAACCTTTGTTACTAGAACTTTAAAAGTACCATTAAGCTATGAGTTGTTGCTACATATTTATACATATAAAATGATGTAATTTTAGTTTAACGCCATGTTTTAATTTTTATAGGCCTTAATTAAATTCAATAACCTAGGTTACAGCCACAAAAAACCAACATGTTGGTTTATAATATATCGTGTTTATTGATTGATTATTACATTAAATTTAGTTTGTTAAATTTTTTCTTCAAGTATTTGCGACAGAACATTAAAAATAAATGCAGAACGGAGATAAAGCAACCCAAAAGAACTGAGCTCTTAATTGAAAGCAAACCTTTAGAACTAGAAAAGCCAATCCCTTGTTTTTTATTTATTTTAAAATCCTGCTTAATTGTTACTGCATTATTAATATCGTTACGTTAACCCTAACTGACTATAAGGGTCTTTTAATTTCACAAAGTTAATAATGCAGTAAAAATTATTAAAAGGGAACTCTTACAACCCCTTCCATCAATACTCTGGCGCTTCGGCTCATACTCGCTTTAGTAACTTGCCAGTCTCCATTAATCTTTTTAGCTTCAGCGCCTACTTTTAACGTGCCCGAGGGGTGACCAAAATTCACTTCACTCAATGCGCCACCACCAGCAGCCATATTTACTAACGTACCGTCAATTGCTGCTGCGGTGCCAATTGCAACGGCGGCTGTTCCCATCATGGCATGATGTAATTTACCCATCGACATAGCACGTACTAATAAATTAATACTGCCAGCATCAATGTGTTTACCGCTTGATGCGTTATACGCCACAGGCTTAGCAACAAACGCAACTTTAGGTGTATGCTGGCGTGCTTGTGCTTCATTTATATTAGTAATTAAGCCCATTTTAACAGCGCCATAAGCACGAATTGTTTCAAGCTTTTTAAGCGCAGCGTCATCGTTATTAATGTCGTCTTGCAGCTCAGTGCCGGTATAACAAATATCTTCAGCATTAATAAAAATAGTTGGAATACCCGCATTAATCATCGTCGCCTTTAACGTACCAACATCTGGCACCTCTAAATCGTCAACAACATTACCCGTTGGAAATAAAGCCCCATCCCCATCAGCAGGGTCTACAAACTCAAGCTTTACTTCTGCTGCAGGGAACGTCACGCCGTCAAGCTCAAAGTCACCGGTTTCTTGCACTTCGCCATTAGTCATAGGTACATGCACTAAAATGCTTTTTTTAATATTAGCCTGCCAAACACGCACAATAGCTATGCCATTATCGGGCACACGGTTTTTATCAACTAAACCATTACTAATAGCAAAAGCCCCCACGGCTGAAGTTAAATTACCGCAGTTACCGCTCCAATCAACAAACGCTTTATCAATAGCTACTTGCCCAAACAAGTAATCAACATCTTGATCGGCTTGCTCACTTTTACTTAAAATAACCGTTTTGCTGGTGCTTGATGTTGCACCGCCCATGCCGTCGGTTTGTTTACCATAAGGATCGGGGCTACCAATAACACGAAGCAATAAATTATCGCGCGCCTCACCTGCCACTTGGGCAGGCTTTGGCAAATCGGTTAAATTAAAAAACACACCTTTACTCGTGCCGCCACGCATGTAGGTCGCAGGCACTTTAATTTGTGGTTTAAACATATTTTTAAATCCTTATTACGCGTTTGTCGCTTCTAAAAAGTCTTGAGCAAAACGCTGTAATACACCACCAGCAGCATAAATAGAAAGCTCTTCTTGCGTATCTAATCGGCATTTCATTGCTGCAGTCAGCACTTCACCATTTTTACGGGTGATCACAAGCTCTAAAGTGGCGCCCGGTGCTGGTGCGCCTTTTACATCGTAGCTTTCACTACCATCAAGGTTTAATGTTTTACGTGTCGTGCCTGGTGCAAACTCAAGTGGTAAAACGCCCATACCAATTAAATTAGTACGGTGAATACGCTCAAAGCCTTCAGCAGCTATAACTTCAACACCGGCAAGCCTTACGCCTTTTGCCGCCCAATCGCGCGACGATCCTTGCCCGTAATCAGCACCGGCCACAATAATAAGTGGTTGTTTCCGTTGCATGTAAGTTTCGATTGCTTCCCACATGCGCGTGTTTTCACCCTCTGGCTCTATACGCGCGTAAGACCCCTGCTTAACGTCACCGTTTTCATCAAGTACCATTTCGTTAAGTAATTTAGGGTTAGCAAACGTGGCACGCTGGGCCGTTAAATGGTCGCCACGGTGCGTTGCATACGAGTTAAAGTCTTCTTCAGGCACATTCATTTTAGTGAGGTATTCGCCCGCTGCACTGCTTGCCATAATTGCGTTAGAAGGTGATAAATGATCCGTTGTAATGTTATCGCCCAATACCGCCAAAGCACGCATACCACTCATGGTACGCTCACCAGCAAGTGCTCCTTCCCAATAAGGCGGGCGGCGGATATAGGTACTTTGCGCTCGCCAATCGTAAAGTGGGTCGTTGTCTTCACCGTAATCTACGGTTAAGTCAAACATAGGCTCGTACACTTTTTTAAATTGCTCAGGCTTAACGCTTTGTTGAATTACTGCATCTATTTCTTCATCGGTTGGCCATAAATCTTTAAGGGTTACATCATTACCTTGTTGATCTTGTCCTAAAATATCTTTTTCAATATCAAAACGAATCGTACCCGCAATAGCATAAGCTACAACCAAAGGCGGTGATGCCAAAAAGGCTTGTTTTGCATAAGGGTGAATACGCCCGTCAAAGTTACGATTACCCGAAAGCACAGCCGTTGTGTATAAATCGCGATCTATCACTTCTTTTTGAATAACAGGGTCAAGCGCCCCACTCATACCGTTACAGGTAGTACACGCAAAGCCAACAATACCAAAACCAAGCTGCTCAAGCTCTGGCAATAGGTTTGCGTCTTCAAGGTACGATTGCACGGCTTTAGAGCCCGGCGCTAACGAAGTTTTAACCCAAGGTTTGCGCATTAACCCTTTTGCATTGGCATTACGCGCTAACAAACCTGCAGCTATTACATTGCGCGGGTTGCTAGTATTAGTACAACTGGTAATTGCCGCAATAATACACGCACCGTCTGGCATTAAGCCTTCTTCGTTTTCAACAACGCCCGAAATACCTTCTTTCGCTAAATCGCTGGTTGAAACACGACGATGTGGATTAGAAGGCCCCGCAATATTGCGGCCAACGCTTGATAAATCAAAGGTCAAAACACGCTCGTATTTTGCGGTTTTTAAGCTATCGCTCCAAAGGCCAGCCGTTTTAGCGTAGTTTTCTACAAGGGCTATTTGCTCTTCATCGCGCCCTGTTAAACGTAAATAGTCTATTGTTTTATCGTCGATATAAAACATCGCCGCAGTCGCACCAAATTCTGGCGTCATGTTTGAAATAGTTGCTCTGTCGCCAAGCGTTAGCGCATCGGCGCCTTCGCCGTAAAACTCTAAATAGGTCGATACAACACGCTGCTCGCGTAAAAACTCAGTAATCGCCAACACAATATCGGTAGCGGTAATACCAGGCTGGCGAGTACCCGTAAGCTCTACGCCTACAATATCGGGTAAACGAATGTAAGACGCGCGGCCAAGCATAACGCTTTCAGCTTCAAGCCCGCCTACACCCACTGCAATAACACCTAATGCATCAACATGCGGGGTATGGCTGTCGGTCCCTACAAGCGTATCTGGGAATGCAATGCCATCGCGGTTTTGAATAACAGGCGACATTTTTTCAAGGTTAATTTGATGCATAATGCCGTTACCTGGCGGGATCACATCAATATTTTTAAACGCGGTTTTAGTCCAGTTTATAAAATGAAAACGGTCATCGTTTCGGCGGTCTTCAATGGCACGGTTTTTTTCAAACGCCTCAGGATCAAAGCCTGCATGTTCAACCGCTAACGAATGGTCAACAATTAACTGCGTTGGTACCACAGGATTAACTTTAGAGGGATCGCCACCTTTAGCGGCAATTGCATCGCGCAAGCCTGCTAAATCAACAAGGGCCGTTTGGCCTAAAATATCGTGGCACACCACACGCGCCGGATACCACGGAAAATCTAAATCTTGTTTACGCTCAATTATTTGGCTGAGTGCATCGGTAAGCATGGCAGGGTCGCAGCGGCGTACTAAGTTTTCTGCAAATACACGCGAGCTATAAGGAAGTGTGGCATAAGCGCCTGGTTTAATGGCATCAACAGCGGCTTGGGTATCGTAGTAATCTACATTTGAGCCCGCAAGCGGTTTGCGGTACTGAGTGTTATTAATTATGGTCATAATAAAAATTCGCTAATAAGTGACGGGAAATAAAAAGGCAAAAAGGTGAGCTAGGCTCACCTTAAATGCTAACTAATTAGCCTCTTGATTCAATTGGCGTATAGCTGCGTGCGTCTGGCCCTGTGTAATCTGCACTTGGGCGAATAATACGGTTATTAGCACGTTGTTCTTTTACGTGAGCTGTCCAACCTGTAACGCGGCTCATCACAAATATTGGCGTAAACAACTTAGTGGGAATATCCATAAAGTGATAAGCCGATGCATGGAAAAAATCAGCATTACAAAATAACTTTTTCTCGCGCCACATTACTTCTTCACAACGAACAGAAACCGGGTAAAGCACATCATCGCCCACCTCAGCCGCTAATTTTTCAGACCACTTTTTAATAATTACATTACGCGGGTCCGACTCACGGTAAATAGCATGGCCAAAGCCCATAATTTTATCTTTACGCTCAAGCATACCCATTACTTCTTGCTCAGCATGCTCTGCGCTAGTAAAGCCTTCAATCATGTCCATTGCAGCTTCGTTTGCACCACCATGTAATGGCCCGCGTAACGTACCAATCGCACCCGTTACACACGAATGAATATCAGACAAAGTAGAAGCACACACGCGCCCTGTAAACGTAGAGGCATTAAATTCGTGCTCTGCGTATAAAATAAGCGACACATTCATTACTTGCGCAAACAACTCGCTTGGTGCTTTGTCGTGTAATAACGTTAAAAAGTGTGCGCCTACTGAATCGTCGTCTGTTTGTGGTTCAATACGAACACCATCGTGTGAAAAGCGGTACCAGTAACAAATAATACTTGGGAACACTGCAACCATGCGGTCAATCGCATCGTTTGCTTGGCTGAAATCAAGTTCCATTTCAAGGTTACCCAACATAGAGCAACCTGTACGCATTACATCCATTGGGTGCGCGTCTTTAGGAATATTTTCAAGCACGGTTTTAAGTGCATCTGGCAAGCCACGTAAGCTTTTTAGTTTTGCTTTGTACTCAGCCAACTCGCTAGATGTAGGTAACTCACCGCGTGAAAGTAAAAACGACACTTCTTCAAACTGCGCTTTTTCAGCCAGCTCGCTAATATCGTAACCACAATACGTTAAGCCCGAGCCACTCTGGCCAACTGTACATAATGCCGTTTGGCCTGCTACTTGTCCGCGTAAACCTGCGCCACCTAATGCTTTATCTACCATGATCTTCTCCTATCTTAAATTTGTGTGTTGTCTAATTTAATAATTATTATTTGTCAGATTTTGATGAAAAAAGGTTATCGAGTGTGTTTTCGTATGTGTGGTAATCTAAAAAGTCGTAAAGCTCAGCTCGGGTTTGCATGTTTTCAATTTCGCTTTGTTGCGAGCCTTCATTTAAAATAGCAGAGTAAACGTTTAGTGCCGCTTTATTCATCGCTCTAAACGCACTGAGTGGGTAAAGCACCATTTCAACGCCCACATCACTTAATTGCTCTTTGGTATAAATTGGCGTTTGGCCAAACTCAGTAATGTTAGCCAAAATAGGCACATTTAACGCATTGGCAAATGCTTGGTAATCGGCAAGGTCGTGTACAGCTTCAGCAAAAATAGCATCGGCGCCAGCTTCAACACAGGCTGCTGCGCGGTCAATGGCCGCATTTAAGCCTTCTTTTTGAAACGCATCGGTACGCGCCATAATGTAAAAATCGCTATCGGTTTTGGCATCTACCGCGGCTTTAATACGGTCAACCATTTCGCCTTGGCTTACAATTTCTTTATTTGGGCGATGGCCACAACGCTTTTGCGCCACTTGATCTTCTATATGAAAACCCGCCGCGCCTGCTTTGGTCATTTCTTTAACGGTACGTGCAATGTTAAACGCCCCGCCCCAACCGGTATCTGCATCAACAAGTAAAGGTAAATCGCTTGCACCGGTAATACGGCGAATATCTTCAAGCACGTTGTCTAGGCTAGTCATACCTAAATCAGGCATACCGAAAGAGGCATTAGCAACACCCGCACCCGAAAGGTAAATAGCTTGGTGGCCCATTTTTTCAGCCATCATTGCTGTGTAGGCATTAATAGTGCCCACTACTTGTAAAGGGCGATTATTAGCAATAGCTTGTTTAAATTTATATCCTGCTGACATGTCATTTCCTCTCTTTGAACGGTGGCTACATGGAGTAACTTATATTTTTAATCTTTGTATATGACGCTTTAACTATTTTGCTTAACTTTTAGCTTTTAGCGGCTCATACCAATCTGTATGAGTAAACAGTTATTCAGATTGGTATAAATCAAATTTGGTTTGAATATTCGCTTGCGACGCACTTATATGGCGCTTCATTAGCATTTCGGCCAGTTCGCCGTCGTGGTTTTCAATCGCGTTAATAATGGCTAAGTGTTCGTCAAACGCTTTTGATACACGCGGCCCCACCATGCCCATTTGCACGCGGTACATGCGTATTAATTGATACAGGTCGTTACAAAGCAAATGAATCAAATGCGCGTTTTTACTGCCTTTAATAATGCGATAATGAAAATCTAAATCGCCTGCTTCTTGGTAGTACGACTCGCCTTCTTTAACGCGCTGCGTTTGTAAATGTTGATTAAGCAATTGCTTTAAGCCTTTAATCTCATCAGGCTCCATATTGTCGGCAGCTAAGCGGCACGCCAAGCCCTCGAGCGAGCTGCGTACTTGGTAAACCTCAATTAAACGCTCAGCGGTAAGCGCTACAACACGACAACCTACATTGGCTTTGCGCTCAACTAAATAACAGCTTTCAAGGCGGTTTAGCGCCTCACGCAATGTTGCGCGGCTTACGCCGTAACGCTTTGCAAGCTCAGGCTCCGAAATTTTACTACCTTGGGCAATAGTGCCCTCAACAATCTCACGGCGCATATTTACAAATACCTGATCGGATGCTGTGGTAACGGGCGCTTCGTTTGAAAATGAGTCTGTCATAAGTTATTTTATAGATTGTCGACAATTTGTATCGCCATAATGGGCGCATTAAAAAAACATGTCAACCCTAAAACCCAACATAAAAGCTAAAAAACAGCCTCATTGTCGACACTATTAGTCTAAAGTATGATCAAAATAGTTTATAAATACCTAAAAACCACAAAGTGTCGACAACACCATTTAATTAGGGGGCGCGTTTTTAACACTGAAATTTAGTTATTTAAGTGCTAAAATCGCGCTTTATTTTTAATGTACGAGCTAGCGCGTGAACGCCAATACTTTTATTCCTGAGCACTTTATCGACGACGTAAAAACCTACCTGCCTAATCATTTAAAGTTAGATGACTTTATAAATGCGTGTCGTCGCCCACTCAGAAAATCTATCCGCGTTAATACATTAAAAATAACCGTTGAAGACTTTATTAAAAAAGCGGAGCAAAAAAATTGGCAACTTACGCCAATTCCTTGGTGCAGCGAAGGCTTTTGGCTAGAACGCCCAAGTAATGAAGAACAAAATCTAGCCCTGGGTAATACCGACTTGCATTTAAGCGGCGCCATGTACGTGCAAGAGGCAAGCTCAATGCTGCCGCCTATCGCGCTTAAGCAAAGCATACAAACAAGCAACACAGTGCTTGATATGGCGTCGGCGCCGGGTTCTAAAACATCGCAGCTAGCAGCACTAATGAACAACCAAGGCGTGCTAGTAGCAAACGAGCTCTCGTCGTCGCGTTTAAAAGTATTGAGTGCCACCTTAAAACGTATGGGTGTGGGTAACTGTGCGCTTTCACACTTTGATGGCGTTATATTTGGTAACTACATGTATGAATGTTTCGATAGCATATTGCTAGACGCGCCCTGCTCTGGCGAAGGCACCGTACGTAAAGATGCAGACGCATTAAAAAATTGGTCAATCGAATCAAACATTCAAATAGCCCAAGTACAAAAAGACTTAATAAAAAGCGCATTTTACGCGTTAAAACCCGGCGGCACGCTTGTTTATTCAACCTGTACGCTCACCCCGCTCGAAAACCAGCAAGTATGCGAATATTTGCTTGCTGAATTTGGCGAGTTTATAGCACCCGAGTCGCTTAGCGATTTATTTCCGGGGGCCGATAAAGCAACAACTGCCGAAGGTTATTTGCATGTATGGCCGCAAACCTACGACAGCGAAGGCTTTTTTATTGCTAAGTTTAAAAAGCACGCAAGTTGTAACAACCCAAACCAAACAGTTAAAAAAGGTGCATTCCCGTTTGTTGAGTTTGATAAAAAACCAACAACTGCATTTATGAGCGAGCTTAAAAAACACTTTGGTTTAACAAACTTACCCGGCACATTAATGCAGCGCGACAAAGAACTGTGGTTATTCCCGCAGGGGTTTGATGCAATTCAAAACAAAATTAAATACGCCCGCTTAGGTATTCAAATAGGCATTATTCATAAAAACGGCGTAAGGCTAACCCACGAGTTTGCTACAGTTTTAGGCAATGCGTGTAAAACCAACACGTATGCGTTAAATAGCGAACAAGCAAACGACTACTTTAATGGTAAAGATGTTCGATTAGCCGAGCCTACAAAAGAGCTAGGCGAAGTGGTATTAACTTTATGCGGCTGCCCAATTGGGCTAGGTAAATGGCAAAAAAATAAGATCAAAAACTCACTACCGCGCGATTTAGTGCAAAATACCCAGTTAATAAACTGGGAGTAAACACACGCAAATCACGTATAAAATGTGCACAACAAAGTTAAGTGTTTGTATTAACTGCAGTATAAAAAATGCACTAAAAATATGTAATTTTAAGAGCTTTAGCTATACTTAAAACACTTTCAACTTCTCCCTATGAATTAGAAAGTTTTTAGTTAGCGCAAGGCTCAAAAGAGCCCGTTATAGCCCAGAGTTTCCCTAAATCACTCTGGGCATTTTTTTGTCTACTTAAATACACCAGTGAAATGAAATAGAAATTCACAAAGAGGTTAAGAGACGCTGCGCTTTTACATTTAATTGATTAAAAAAATGATTATGTCACCACCGAGAAGTAAAGGAGAAAACAAGGAGAAGTGACTTAAAGGCTGGTAAATATTTATGGGCTTAACTTTGTTTTTCTCTGTGAAGCGCGCAGCGCCTCAGTGTTCTCGGTGGTCATATTGTTATAAATAACAAGAAGCTGCGCTTCAACGTGAGCAAGCTCAACGTCTACAAAACTAACTTAAACTTTACACCGTAGACGCGCAGCTTGCTGGCGTATAAAAGCAACGCTTTTACATAACTATAAATAAAGCGCCAGCAAGCAAGGCGCCTACAATACATCAGCACCGTACATTACTAAGTGATTATGTCACCACCGAGCAGTGAAGGAGAAAACAAGGAGAAGTGATTAACCATTACTTAAATCTTCTCTGTGTAGCGCGAAGCGACTCGGTGTTCTCGGTGGTAGCAATTCATTTATAAATAACAAGAAGCTTGCTCACGCAAGTTATTAAAAATTAATTAAATATTGCACAAAGAGGCTGAGAGACGCTGCGCTTTAGAGCAGTGATTTAGTGATTAAATAAAAAACAGCATTAATGTCTTAATGTTTTCTCATTTACTTCTCATTCGCTTCTCTTTGTGCAAATGATCTTTTAAAAGAAGCTTCGCTTCTAACGTGAGCAAGCTCAACGTCTACAAAACTAACTTAAACTTTACACCGTAGACGCGCAGCTTGCTGGCGTATAAAAGCAACGCTTTTACATATCTATAAATAAAGCGCCAGCAAGCAAGGCGCCTACAATACATCAGCACCGTACATTACTAAGTGATTATGTCACCACCGAGCAGTGAAGGAGAAAACAAGGAGAAGTGATTAATCATTACTTATGTCTTCTCTGTGTAGCGCGCAGCGCCTCGGTGTTCTCGGTGGTAGCAATTCATTTATAAATAACAAGAAGCTGCGCTTCTAACGTGAGCGAGCTTTACCTCTACAAGTAAATGCAAGCAAATTTCTTTGGGACTCACTAAAGGCTCTAGGTAGTGGGGTTTAAGAGCTAATATCTGACATCTAAAATCCCTTCCCTAACAAAACCTATTTACACTGTTTTTTAAACATCCAGCTGTTTCTGACCGGCTCAAAATGAGCGCCAAATTTAAGAGACAAACATAAAATAGGTAACGCATCTACCTGCTTAGCAATATCGAACGCACGAGAAAACTTATGCCCGTGCTTAGCCGCAAGTTTTAGCTCGTTTACATACAAGGCTTTATATTTTGGAGGGAGTTGTTGCCAGTTCATTAGCGCTATTTCTATAGCGCCTAAATGCACCTCAATTTTATACGGGCCAACAAGCTTAGCTTGTTGAATATAATCGTACACCCGATCGGTTGGGCCATTTTGGTAACTCACTACCTTTGCCAACGCAATCCAGGTTTCGGACCACGTTTCACGAAGGGCTACCGACTTTAATAATAACTGCTCTATTTGTTTGTAACTTGCAGCTATATCATCTGGCTGGTTTGTACTAACCGCTAACTTAAGCAATTTTACATGCGCCATTAACTGCAAATAATGAGGGTGGGTTGGGTCGAGCGAGCTTGCCAAACTTATAGCGTCGTCTGCTAAGTTAAGCTGCTGTATATCAATATTATTACCCGTAATTTCCTGCAGAGTATTTTTTGCATTAAAGTACCACGCATTCGCGCGCATACTTTGTAAACTGGTATAACAAATAGCCAGTGTAATAAGTGTCAACACTAAAACGTTAACGTATTTAAACACCTTACTAGTGCTACTCATTAAATAAAGACGCCGTTAAATTTAGCGGGTTAGTTACAAATAGCGCATGAGCGCTTTCCGCCCCTACTAACTCGGTAACAATACGTTTTGCTTTACTTAAAATAGGCGGCCTGCGCTTAACCGAATGGGCATCGCTTGCAACGTAAGTTACTAAGCCGTTTTTAAGCATATCAACGCTAATAGTTTGTGCTTGTTCGCCCCACTCGCCTTCAATGCTAGAGGCTGTTAACTGAAATTCACAGCCCAATTGCTTTAAGCGCTCTATGTAAAACGGTTTAGCTTGAATATCGCGATTACGTTCAGGGTGCGGAATAATGGTTTTAATATTTTGCTTAGCCAACCAATTAATAAACTTGTCAAACCCTTGCGGCACATGGGAATGCGGTAGCTCAAGTAACACATAATTTGCGCCATTTACATTGCCAATAAACGGTAGCTTTTTGCTCATTACTAACGTCATAAGCTCTACATCGAGCCTAACTTCTGCAGCTACGGCTAGCTGTATATTAATATTGGCATCATGCGCAGCTTGTTTTAATTTAGCTAGGTCGTCGTAAATGTGCGAAGCCGCATTATTAAAGCGGCCTAAATGAATGTGCGGTGTGGCAACCATGTGGGTTATACCATCGGCTTGCGCTATGGTTAAAAGCGCTAAAGACTCAGTTAAGTCTTTAGCACCATCATCAAGCCCAGGTAATATGTGGGAATGTATATCTATCATAATAACCGTTATTTACGACTGTTCAGATTTTTGAGAGTAATCGTAATAGTCGTAGTAGCCATAATTATGCTCTTCTTTCGACTTAGTTATATCTACTTGGTTAACAACAACCCCAGCAATATGCGCCTTAGACTCAAACAAACGCTCAATACCTGCTTTAATCGGTTTAATGCGTGTTAAATCGGCTTTAACTACATAAATAACCGAGTCGGTATTTTGCGAAATAACAAGTGCATCACTCACCGCTTGAGTTGGCGGTGTATCAATAATTATATGGTCGTAAGTCTCTTTTAAGCTTACCAATAACTCATTAAAACGATTGCTCGAAAGCAGCTCTAACGGGTTACCCGGTATTTGCCCACTTGGCATAATAGTCACGCCCGACTGCTCGTCAATATGCGTACATTCGCTTAATTGCTCAGTACCTACAATTAGGTTACTTAATCCTGGATGAAATACCGGTATATCAAAGCGTTTTGCAATACTGGGTTTACGCAAATCAGCGTCAATAAGTAACACTTTGCCCATTTGTGCAAGCGACATAGCTAAATTGGTAGAGGTAGTCGTTTTACCCTCACCTGGCGAGCTTGAGGTAACCGCAATTACTTTGTGCTCGCGGTCTAGCTGGGTTAACAACAAACTGGTACGGAATGTTCGTACCGACTCAGCAAAACGCCTGTAATGTTCGTCAAAATAGGCATGTATACCAAATGTGCTATTTTTAGGCACTTTAACAAATGGCAGTATACCCAACATACGCTGCGCTAGTTTGCTTTCAACGTCGTTTTTATTTTTAACCGTGTCGTTAAGTGCATCAAACACAAAGCTCATAACTACTGCAAAACCAAAGCTTGCTACAAACGCCAAAACTACAATAAGTTTTTTGTTAGGTTTACTTGGATCTTTTGGTGCGTATGCGCGGTCGGTAAAACGTGCTGCTGCCGAGCTAAAGTCGCTAGTTACTTCGGTTTCGCGCGAGCGAGATAAAAACGTATTAAAAATATTACGGTTAGTTTCAACTTCGCGTTTAAGCTGATTGTAGGCGGTTTCTTTACGGGTGATCTCTTGGTATTCGGCACGTATTTTAACTAGATCGGCCTCAAGGGCGCTAACGGTGCGGGTAATACGGTTAAGCTCTTTTTCTATGCCAGTAATAAGGCCTTTAATTTGCTTATTTAAGTTGCTTTTAACGGTAGCAAGCTCTGCCTTTGCCGATATTATTTTAGGGTGCTTAGGGCCATAAACCTCACTAAGCTCACTTACTTTACGCTCTACTAAAATAACTTCTCGTTTTACATCTTGCACAACTTTGTGCGACGTAATTTCAGGCATGCTACCTAAAAGCTCTAAGTTATTATTACCGTATTCGCTTATTACACGGTTAATACTTTGTAGGTTGTTTTTTTCGGTGCGGGCAGTGACTAATTGCTGCGATGTTTGCTCAAGCTCTTGAGTCACTAAACCTGCAATACCTTCAATATCTACTAGCTTTTGCGCTTCACGGTAGGCTTGTAGTTTTTCTTCAGAGTCGTCAAGTTGCACACGCAACTGAAATAAACGCGTATTTAACCAGCTAGACGCTTGCTGAGTAATGCCCATTTTGGCGCGCATTTGGCTTTCTATGTATACTTCGCCCACGGTATTAGCCACTAAAGCGGCAAGCTTTGGGTCGCTCGACTCAAAACTGACTTTCACTAGTTGTGTTTTACGAATCGGCGAAACAGTTAATCTACTTTTAAATGCCTCAAGCAAGCCAAGCATTTGTAAATCTTGTTGCTCTTGCTCAGTAAGTTGTAGCTTTTCGGCTTTATTTAAAAAGGGAAATAACCCTTTTACAAAACCAGTGGCCTCACCAATAAAAGAGGGCTTAGGGATAAAATCGGTATGGGCTTTTAAATCAAGCTTAGTAATTACCTCTCGTGCAATACTGTCAGACTTAATAACCTCAAACTGGGTAAGGTAGTATTCTTTTTTAGATGAGTCGAGCCCGTAAACTTCATCAAAGCTTACTGCTTTGCTTTGCTCGGCCTCTATAAGTAATGTAGCGGTTGCGGTATAACGCGGTATTAGCGTTAACGTTACCATAATAGTTAGCAGCGTAACTACTAATGCAAAGCTTAAAATACGCCATTTATTACGTTTAATAACATTTAAATAAGCGCTTAAATCTATTACTTCTTCGCTTTGTGGGTTTTCGTGTATTTGGTTCATTTATTACTGCCCTAACAATTGCTTAAAACAAGCGCTGTTCTATTTTTATTGTATCGCCCGCTGCAATCTGGCTGTTTAAGCTACCTTTTTGTTGCTGCTGCTTAGTTTGCTCTTTAAATATGTATATTTTATCAAGGGATGCACGCTCGGTTAAACCACCGGCAAGTGCCACGGCTTGGTTTACTGTCATTGCGGGTTGGTACGGGTATGCGCCAGGGCTTTTCACTTCGCCATGTATATAAAATGGACGGTATTCAATAACTTGTGCGTATACGTTTGGGTTTACTAGGTAGTTGGGCTTTAAACCTTGGGTAATTAGGTTTTCAACTTGCGTGGTACTTAAACCAGCCAATTTAATTTTACCTAAAAACGGGTAACTTACTTCTCCGCTGTTACCTAAAAGTGCAGTAACCTCTAGTTCGGGCTGGCCAAATACTTTTATTTCAACCTTGTCGCCCGCACCTAAAACATAATCTTGCGCGGCATGCGCAAGATTACCCATTACTAAATTTATAAATAAACCAGTAATAAAAATACCAAATTTCATTAATTAGCCTTTAGTGCAAATGTAAAGTTAATACCTACAACCATACGGTCAAACTTTAGCGCGTCTTGCGTAGAATCTTTATCTATAAAGTCAACATAAGTCGAAACCATACCAAAACTATTTGTGGTATAACTTACAGCAAAGTTAGCATTACTTGTTTTGTCTTTACGGCCAATTTCGCCTACGTATTTTTCGTCGGTGTACGACAAGCCAGCACTGGTGCTAAGTTGGTCGTTCCAATCGTGTGTCCAGGTTGCACGGTATACACTTTCACGAATGTAATCGCCTTCAACTAGCGGGTCTTTTGCGGCGCGGCTAGTGCTAAAGTCAACAAACGAGTAGCTCAATGGTTGCCACGTAACACCCGCCTCCCAGCTAAGTCCGCTAAAGTTTTCACGCTGCTCTGCGGCAAAATCCTTTTTTTGGTAACCTAATTTAACAGAGCCCGATGTAAGTGCAGTTGCATCCCACTCCATACCAAACAATACTTTTACGTCGTCTGAGTCACGGCTTAAACCATTTGCGTCAATTACATCGTAACGGTAGTCTTCTTGCTTTAACTCTAAAAAGGTACGCGTAGCTGCTTGGGTATTGTAGTAACCAACAATACCTAGGGTGGTTCTGTCGTAATCACGAAATTGCGATATAGCCCTAAAGTTTTGGTATTTTTTATTAAAAAAGCCACCCATTAAAGCCACTTGAGCTTTTGAGCTTTCGGCGCCAAATTCGTAGCGGCCATTTAAGCTTTGTTGTTGGTATTCAACTAATTCGTTTACTGCATCGCCTAGGCCTTCGGTTAAACCGCTACCACGTGGTTCAAACAACCAATCGGCTGTGGCATTAAAGTCAAGCCTGTGTTTACTTGTAAACTCGTTATGGGTTGCAGCGCTTAAATTAACTTGGGTAAAGTTATCGGCGCTGTCTTTATTATGCAAGCTTGTGCTGGTTGCAACATTAAAGTTGTAGTAGTTAACGCCGTCTTCTATTAGTGCGTCAACATTTGGCGCTATAGTCCAAATTAAACGCGACTCTTCGTCGGTTGGGGTACTAAAAAAGTTATCGTTACTGCTAATACCAGTTGTTAAAGTTGGCGTAATTTGTGCGCCATCTTTGGTCATAACACTGCCAGGGTTTAGCTCTGCCATTGCGGGAGTTGCTACTCCCATACCTGCAACTAATAGTAAACCTTTAACGGGGTTAGTAAGCGTTTGCATTTTTAAATCCCTTAAATATTGTTAAAAAAATAATTTTTATGTCAAACCATAACGACCAGTGCTTAATGTAATGTAAATCGTACTCTACACGTTTGGTCATTTTGTTTAAGGTGTCGGTTTCGCCCCGCCACCCATTAATTTGTGCCCAGCCTGTAATACCTGGTTTTGCTTTATGCCTAAACATATAAAAGTCGACCTTTTTACGGTATTCCTCGTTGTGGGCTACCGCATGCGGGCGCGGCCCAACAATCGACATATCGCCTTTTAATACATTTATAAACTGGGGTAACTCGTCTAAACTGGTACGGCGTAAAAAACCACCTAAAGGTGTTACACGCGCATCATTTTTTGTAGCTTGTGTAACAATATTGCTATTTTCGGTCACGCTCATAGAGCGGAATTTCCATACCTTAATTTTTTTACCATCAAGCCCGTAGCGGTCCTGTTTAAATATAACAGGCCCTTTTGACGTTATTTTTACAGCCGCAGCAATAACCACTAAAAGGGGTGAAATAAGTAATAAAATAAGGCTGGCTACTATTATGTCTTCGGTGCGTTTAATAAATTCGTGCGCACCTATAAATGGCGACTCAAACACACTTAATGTGTCTACCTCGCCTACATGCTCTATACGCGCGTGTATTAAGTTAGACAGTAAAAAATCAGGTATTATGTGTACATCTACCGTGGTATCGCCCAATTGCTTTAAAATATCGGCAATGCGCTTTTCGGCTTTTAATGGCAGTGCAATATACAGTATATCGATCTCACCCGCTTTAGCTGCGTCAACAGCCGTTTGTATGCTGCCTTCAACACTATCAATAGCCAATTTATCGCTTAAACGCTCTGGTTTTCGGTCGTCATAAAAACCTTTAAATTTAAAGCCTAGCTCGTCGTTATTATCTATTTCGGTAAATAAATAAGCGCCGCTTTCGGTGGCTCCTACAATTGCAACGTTGCGCAAATTCATACCTAGCTTGCGGCGGTTACGTTTGTATAAAAACACGGTTAAGCGCCACGCATACAAAAACAACGCACTGCATAAAAACCATACACCTAAACCAATGCGCGAATAGGTTTCGGTAAATTTAAACATAAACGAAATTACAAACAGGCATAAAAATGCAATGGTTAACGAACCCCATGCACATAAAACCATGTTTCTAAACTTACCTGCTCGCCACGAGCGATAAGCCGAAAACATTTCGGCGCAATACATGTAAGCTACAGCAACAAAAAGCACCGCAACCAAGTAGGCAGTATTAAAGGTAAATGAATAAATAAGGGAAGAAAGCTGAAACGCTAAAAATAAGCATAACAAATCGAACAAACGATAAAAGTTTGCATCAGAAGAGCCCGAAGGCTTAAACGTCCTTGAAGTAACCACACTAAAGTCCCTCTAGTTTTGTATAAATTTGTAAACATTAAGCAAGCGTTAATATAGAGCATTAATCAGTTATATACAATAAAAAACAATCCAAAAGTTGTATTTTTGAGACTTTTCATTGCAATCAAACAGCCTACCATTTCCTTATCTTAAAACTTTTCTAAGTTTTTCTTTAATTAACAACCAAGCAAATGTTGAGTTTGTAACTAAATAGCGTTTCCACATCCGCCCGGGCTCTTGCAGCACACGGTAAAACCACTCTAAGCCGTATTTTTGCATCCACTGCGGGGCACGGTTAACTTTACCTGCCACCACATCAAAGGTACCGCCGACGCCCATCACAAAATCAACGCCGAGCTTATCTTGCCATTTATTTATAAAGTTCTCTTTTTTAGGAGAAGTAATTGCTACAAACAGCAGTTTTGCACCCGATTCACGAATTTTATTCACTACCGCTTCTTCATCTTCCCCCTCTTTATTGCCAAAGAAGTAGCCATCGTTATAGCCCGCAATCGTCAGGTTAGGATATAACCCTTGAACCTTTTCGGCCGTTGTCGTAACCACCTCTTCGGTTGCACCAAGTAAAAATACTGGAAACTCGCGCTTGGCACTCATTTTTAGTAATTCATGGAACAAATCGACACCGGCTACACGCTCTGGCACATCGTGGCCTAACAAGCGCGCACCAAATACCACACCCATGCCATCAATATTAATCACCTCACAGGCGTTAACAGACTCAGCAAGCAATGGGTCTTTTTGCATGTTGACAATTTTGGCAACATTGACGACTACATGCTGCAAAAACTGCCCTTGTTCAACACGCTGCTCAATAAAAGAGACCGTTTCTCCCATAGTTGCGATATCCATGGGCGACTTTAAAAATTCAATACGTTTCATTATTTATCACTACTTTTAACTAGATCTGAGTAAATAGCCTTATAAAGTTTAGCATTGCTATTCCAGCTTTTATCCTTACGAACCATGCTAGCACCGTTAATCATAACTTTTTGATAAACTGAAAAGTCCAAGTGAATTTTCTCTAATTTATCTCTTAGTAAGAAGGGAGAATCTGCAGGTATTACAACACCTGTTTCATTATCTGTTACGATTTCTGTCATACCAAGCACATCACTGGTAATAACAAGTTTTTTGTAAGCCATAGCTTCTAAGGGTTTAAGTGGTGTAACTGAGTGTGCTACAGGTTCATTACGCCTGTAATTTATAATTATATCTATTTTTTTATATAGGTTCGGGATTGAATCAGGAGATATTTTTCCTAAAAATTCAACATTAGATAAGTCATAGGACTTAGCCATAAATTTTAATTTTTCTAATGACTTACCATCACCTACAACAAGAAAGTTAAATTTATCTTTGTCAATTTCTTTAAGAGACTCTAATACAAACTCAATACCTTCCAACTCAATAACAGACCCTATATAGGCCATTGTTAACGTATCCTTTTTCGAAGGCACTTCATACATATCCCCAACATTAAGAACATCATCGTCAACAGCATTCGGTACTATAGTTATCAACTGATTAAAAGTAGAATACTTTTCTTCGAGGCCTCTACTTATCACAACTAGATGATCTGCTAATTTACTTGCTAATTGCTCCAACTTTCCAAGTATAAATTTTGTGAATTTATTAGCAGTAAAATTTGAATTTACACTCCAATCACTTCGAATTTCATAGACATGTTTAACTCCTAATAATCTACTGACCAGATAAGCAGGAAAAGCACAGAAAAACATAGCATGTGAGTGTATTAAAGAAATATTCTCTGCCTTTGCGACATCATATAATTGCTTCGTAAATCTAAAAATGCTAAAAAACTTTCTTAATCTAGTATAGAAACCTTTTGTTTTTGCCAGTGTAAATGAGTCATCATTTATGTAAGTTCGGTAATATTTAACTTCATCTATTACTTCTGTTTGATTTAACTGATCGCACCCCACCTGAAATGGGCTTGTTATCACTATAGGAGTTAAACCAATGTTTTTCTGTGACTTAATTATTGCACGACTCCTCGTGCTTGAACCTGATACATTTGGGTGTGATTGGTATAGAACGTGTAATACTTTCATAATTGAACCTATTTTTTTACAGCTAAGCAGTTAATAAAATACAAACCTAATAGTAATCCAATAGAGCTCGCTTGATATGGAATTGAATATACTAGCATAAGCAATGTAATAAAAATTATAAGTACCATTTTTAAAATGTTAGGACTGTGATAGTTAGCCATTTTAAATGCTCTAATAAAGTATAAGTAATACACGAATACTAACGGAATAGAAAAAAAACCTAACTTTGCATATAAAGTTAAAAAAGTTATATCTATAAAGTTATTGACAGGATCGATTGTAACATCTCTGTATTCAAACCAAGGAATTTCAAAAACTGTTCCAAACCCCCCTCCTATTAAATAATTTTTGAGTGAAAAAGAATCTAATAAAAGAAAAAATGGTTCATAACGAATATATAAATGATCGAAAATTATACTTGGCGAAATATTCAACAATCTATCTATCAGTTGATATTCACTTGCTGAAAAATATGTTATTAGAACAAAGCTTAATGTGGTAATTGTAAAAATATGCCTAATAATAAACCGATAATTTAGCACAAGAAGCACAATCAAACTCGCTAATATCAAAACTCTTGAGCCTGCAAATACGACACAAAAGAATGTTAAAATCAATGTCAAATAATAAAGTTTGCATTTTTCTGAAACAAACAACGAGCTAAATGAAAAGTACACTAATGATATGTACGTTGAAATATCAAAATAACGAAAAGAGTTATTCAAATAATACTGGTCTTCAAATGTAAAAAAGCCTAAATAAAGCAATGTAAAGTAAACAATATTTGATAAACTTGAAATAATAATAAAGAAAAACACTTTGTTTTTGGTTAAACCTCCAAAATAATAAAAAAAATAAAACAAGATGTAACATTCTACAGTGAATATAATCAACCTGAAATCTCTTATATAATATTTATCCACTTCAAAGTAAGAGCCAACCAATGAATATAAGACAAGTAGTGCAATCAAATATAAAAAAGGCGACCGATAAAAATTGGCACCATGTAAAAAGTTATTTTTAATTAAAACCAAAAAAGCCATTAAAAAGAAAAAATCATATACATACAAGCCATACTGATAAAATAAGGAAGCAAATGCATTTGAAAATGGGAAACATAAAATAATAACGAAAAAAGGAACCATGAACAGTCTGTATAAGAAACGATTAACCCCTAAACAACAAAAAAAGCTACTCAATATATAGTACATCAACTTACCAAAACCCCACAATTAATTGAAATTAACAATCCTCAGTTGAAATAATAGTTAGAATTATATTAACTAAGGGCTGTAAACCTCTGCCTCTTTATTGCTATATAAATGGAAGCACTTCTAAAAACCCAAATAAAAGATAGCAAATAAATTATCAAATTCACTGAAACTACATCTTTGATTAAAAGATAATAACTACATAAAACCATAAGAAAGAGAGTAACAACATTTAGTTTGATAATATTTCTTGAACTAACAAGAGCCCCTGAAAGCGCGGAAAAATAGCTATACAATAATTTAGTTATACCAAGAAAAAAATATGGTAATGAATCAGTAATATCAACATTTAATGCTCCTAACCATACACTGTACAAGCCTAGAATATTAAAAAACAAAACAAAAAGACAAACAGTAAACACTAAGGAAATAGATAATTTAATTGCAAAAAAAATATCGCGTTTAAAAATTTCACTTGTGCATTTCACTTTATAGGAAACTAGTTTTTTAAAACCAATATAATTTGCTAAAAGAACAAATGGAAAAACAAAAACAGTTAGGTTGTAAAAGTAGGTGCCTAGCTGTTCAAGACCTATCATTGATTCTATAAGAAACCTATCACCATAACCAAGCAGTGTCATTAATCCAATATTGATAAGCGAACCAACCGAAAATAACACAACAGCTTTTTTGTCCTCCCATTTAATGAATTTGATATTACTGAACTTTGTAAATAATAATAAAGTCATACAGGTTAAAGTAAAAAGAAGAGAAAAAAGCTTAAGAAATTCATCTATAGCTAAATCAATAAAAAGCGTACATAATGTTAATATGAAAAAAATTACTTTCCATAAATTTGTATATAAAAGAGAAAGTGAAAAATCACCTCTTAGTCTTAGGTAGTTATACATCACCATTGAATATATCGAACAAATAGTAACAAGGTATACAATATAAGTATCAACCACTAGGCCAACCCAAGCTAAACCCTGATAAATTGATAAAACAAAACCGCAGAATAATGACCCCGCAAGAAATATAACAGAGTACGTATCAAATGATACTGAATCAGATATACGAGCAAATCGATTTAAAACCTGCTCTGCTCCCATAGCACCAAATGAAAATACAACTGAGACAAAAGTTACCAAAATAGCATATACACCATAATCAGTTGGTGTAAAAACTCCTTTAAGAACAATATTTGCTCCAAAAAGAGATAAGGCACCGAGGATATTTATCCCTAGTACCTTATTCTTTAGGAAAATATGAAAATAATTTTTCATATTGATTTTAAACAATCCCACGCGTATCAATTACAACTTTTGACGCGAACTGTGTTTTATCGGCCGCTTTAAACTGTTTGTGGTCAACTAACACCACAATTACATTGGCTTTTTCAAGCGCGGTGTCGAGTGTCACTAACTCAACGTTACTGTCTTGCATTTTGGCTGGAAGTGCTTGAATGTTTGGCTCGACCGCTAAAATCTCACCAATGTTGGCACTGGCCAACTCTTGCACTATTTGTAAGGCTGGGCTTTCGCGTAAGTCGTCGATGTCGGCTTTAAACGCAAGGCCTAAACACGCAATCACTGGCTTTTTAAATTGGTCAGCCGCTTGGGTGATTTGGTCAATGACGTAGTACGGTTTTGCATCGTTAGTTAAACGGGCTTGTTTAATTATTTTTGCCTCAGAAGGGCAGCTATCAACAATAAACCATGGGTCAACCGCAATACAGTGGCCGCCTACTCCTGGGCCTGGGTTTAAAATGTTAACCCGTGGGTGGCGGTTCGCCAGTTTAACCAGTTCCCAGACGTTGATTTTTAGTTTGTCACAAATCACTGATAGTTCATTGGCAAAGGCAATGTTTACATCGCGAAATGAGTTTTCAGTCAATTTGGCCATTTCGGCGGTGCGGGCATTGGTAATAATACACTCGCCGCGCACGAAAGTTTCGTATAACTTAACGGCTTTTTCGCTACAAGCTTTGCTCATGCCACCTATAACACGGTCGTTTGATACTAGCTCTTGTAATACATAACCTGGCAATACGCGTTCTGGGCAATGGGCAACATTTATGTCGGCGTTATCGCCTTGATCTTGCGGGAAACTCAAATCTGGGCGTGCTTCACTTAACCAAGCGGCTAGTTGCTCCGTTGCACCTACAGGTGAGGTGCTTTCTAAAATAACCAAGTTACCTTTTTCAAGCACTGGGGCAATGGTTTTAGCGGCCGCTTCTATATAGCTTAAGTCAGCTTTATGATCACCGCTTTCGCTATGAATAAATGGTGTTGGTACTGCCACCATAAACGCATCAGCTTTTTCTGGGGTTGTAGTGGCTCTTAAATTGCCGGTAGATACTACACCGCGAACTATTATGTCGAGATCGGGTTCTACTATGTGGATTTCGCCTGCATTTATTGTATCTACTGCTTTTTGATTTACATCTAAACCAATTACTTGCATACCGCGCGATGCAATAACGGCCGCAGTTGGTAAACCTATATAGCCTAAACCAACAACTGAAACTGTTTTAATTGTCATTACTAAATCCTTGAAAAAGTTTTAAACTTTATTTTAATCTTTAAAGTGTTGCTTAATTTTAGCCACAATGCGCTCACACGCTTTACCATCGCCATATGGGTTATGTGCTCGGCTCATAGTGTTGTAATCGGCTTGATTGGTCAGTAAGTTATTGACCTCACTCACAATGCGGTTTTTGTCTGTACCCACTAGTTTAACTGTGCCAGCTTCTACTGCTTCAGGGCGCTCTGTTGTGTCTCGCATTACTAGTACAGGTTTGCCTAGGCTTGGTGCTTCTTCTTGTACACCACCTGAATCGGTTACGATTATGTGTGCTTGATTCATTAGGTACACAAATGGTAAATAGTCCTGAGGCTCTATTAAATGCACGTTATCAACATTTTTTAATATTCGATTTACCGGCTCGCGTACATTAGGGTTTAAATGCATTGGGTAAAGTACTTGCGCCTCTGGGTGCGTGGTTGCAATTTCTGCTAGTGCTTCACAAATGCGCTCAAACCCACCACCAAAGCTCTCTCGGCGGTGCCCTGTGACTAAAATAAGCTTTTTAGTTTCGTCGAGTTCTGGAAATTTAGCTTTTAGAGTTGAAATTAAAGCCCTGTCGGTTTTTACCTTATCAACTACCTGTAACAATGCATCAATAACTGTGTTACCGGTAATTACAATATCGTCAGCGTTTATAGATTCGTTTAGTAAGTTTTCCTGCGATGTTTGCGTGGGTGCAAAATGCAGCTTTGTAATCGCACCAGTAAGTTTACGGTTACCCTCTTCAGGCCACGGTGAACTTAAATTACCTGTGCGTAAACCCGCTTCTACGTGGCCTACGGGAATTTGCTGATAAAACGCCGCTAAACTAGCTGATAACGTTGTACTGGTATCGCCATGAACAAGCACTAAGTCTGGTTTAAACTCTTCAAGTATAGGTTTTAGCCCTAACAAAATATTTGTTGTTACATCGTAAAGGTTTTGCCCTGGCTTCATAATGTTTAAATCGTACTCTGGTACAATTTCAAACAACTCTAAAACTTGATCAAGCATTTCACGATGCTGAGCAGTAACGCATACTTTTGCTTCAATACCTTCTGCATTACTAAGTGCTTTAACTAGTGGTGCCATTTTTATCGCTTCTGGTCGTGTACCAAAAATACTTAATACCTTAATAGCCATGATTTTCCTTAAATTTTTAATAACCAAATCTGTAAAGCTTTGTGCATTACGCTAATAATTTTTTTAATTGCTTTGTAAATTCTTCACCCATATCGCTTGATTGCATTGCATATTCAACATTAGCCAACATATAACCGAACTTTGAGCCACAGTCGTGCGATTTACCTGTTAGGTGGTAGGCTTCAAGCGTTTCGAGGTGGCGTAATTGTAGTAATGCATCGGTAAGTTGTATTTCGCCGCCGGCGCCGGGTGGCGTGTATTCGAGCAAGTCCCAAATAGTAGGTGATACAACGTAACGCCCTGTTATGGCTAGGTTGCTTGGGGCTTCGTCGTTATCTGGTTTTTCAACCATGTTTTTAATGGTGGCGTTTTCGCCTGCGTTTATGTTTTTACCGGCTAGGTCTACCACGCCGTATTGGTGTACTTGCGCTTGCGGTACGGGCTCTACCATCACTTGGTTGTGGCCTGTTTGGTCAAACCGGTTAATCATTTGGCTTAGGTTATCGGTTTTTGGGTTTGACTTGTATTTGTCGATTATTACGTCGGGTAACATAACGGCAAACGGGTTATTGCCTACGATGGGTTTAGCAGCAAGTACAGCGTGGCCTAAACCTAACGGCGCCGATTGGCGAACCGAAATTACCGTTACATCTTTTGGTACTATTGAGCGTACCTCGTCTAGTAGGCTGCGTTTTACGCGTGCCTCTAGTGTGGCTTCTAGCTCAAAGCTGGTATCAAAATGGTTTTCGATAGAATTTTTAGAGGCGTGAGTAACAAGTACAATTTCTTTTATGCCTGCGGCTACGGCTTCGTTAACTACGTATTGAATTAGGGGTTTGTCTACCAGGGGGAGCATTTCTTTTGGTATGGCTTTTGTAGCCGGTAACATACGTGTACCAAGGCCAGCAACAGGGAGTACTGCTTTTAAAACTTTCACTTTAATTCCTTTTTTATTTTTTGATTATTTATAAAAACACAAAAAAGGACAAGCAAAGTTAGGCTTAAGTCCTTTTAACGTACCTCACATACCGTGTGAAGTTATTATTATACACATCACAATAATGTACTCAACTATAAACGCATCCTTTTATATTGTTTTTTTGTTAAATTTATGTTGCACCAAAATAACTACCAAACGCCCTACTTTAGTGCTGTGTAGCACTTTTTACTTATCTACCTTTTTTGTTGTAATAATACTATACTTGGCTGTGCTGTTTATTAGGGATTATTAACTAAAGGAACGTATGTGCGCTTAAGTGTTTGCATTTTAATTGTTATGTCGTTTTTTGTGTACGCGCAAGATGCACTTATGCATTTGCGTAACAGCGATATACTAAACCGTGCACAACAACATTACGGCGACGAGGGCTACACCCGTATTAAAAATTGGCTTAGTTTTATAGATAGCAGCCAAGGTAAAAGCGAGTGGCAACAAATACACCTAGTTAACGACTTTTTTAATAAACACATACAATACCAAACCGACGACGACCTATGGCAAAAAAAAGATTACTGGGCCACCCCGCTCGAAAGCTTAGGCGTTGGTATGGGCGACTGTGAAGACTACGTAATAGCCAAATACTTTACGCTAATTGCACTGGGCATACCGGAAGATAAAATACGGTTAATGTATGTAAGGCAAAAAACAGTAAACCAGCCGCATATGGTATTAATTTATTTTGAAGAGCCTAACCAAATACCGCTTGTGTTAGGTAATTTTAATACTAAACTTTTACCCGCTAATAAACGGCCCGATTTAAAACCTATATACAGCTTTAACGGCCAAGGTTTATGGCTAGCTAAGGCTAAAGGGTTGGGTAATAAAGTAAAAAATAGCCGTGGTGTATCGGCCTGGAACACCATGCTGCAACGCATAGAACACGGTGAGCTTGCGCCCACCAACAGTAACATTAAAGGAACTAGTAGTTATGTATCGACTTTTTAAAAATGGACTTAGTTTAAAAACCCAAGTGTATGGGTTAATTATTTTAATTTCGGTTATTTCGTTTTTTGTACGTGTAGTTACCGACGTACAAACCACCCGCCACTATTTGCAAACCCAAATGGGCAGCCACGCGCAAGACACCGCCACAAGTTTGGGGCTTTCTATTTCGCCCTACCTTGACGACGAAAGCTTAATGATTGCCCAAACCATGGCCACGGCTATTTTTGATAGTGGCTATTATAAGCAAATTAAATTTACCGACATGCAAAGTAATGTGGTGTTTGAGCTTACTAACCCTAAACGGGTTGAGTCGGTACCTGGCTGGTTTATTAATGCGGTAGAGCTTAACGCCCCCACTATGAGCAGCGAGCTTAATAATGGCTGGGTTATGGCAGGCACACTTAATGTAACTAGCCATGCTGGGCAGTCGTACTTAACGCTTTGGGAGCACACAAAACGTAGCTTTTACGGATCGTTTTTATTACTTGCGGGGTCGCTTGCGGTTGCATTTTTAATTTTAGGCACGGTGTTTAGGCCGCTAAAAGCCGTAGAACACCAAGCGCAATTGGTTACGCGTAAACGCTTTACATTAAACGATCAAATACCGGTTGCACGCGAGCTACGTACAGTAACTAAAGCCATAAACAATATGGTTATTAATTTACAAAGCACGTTTGACTCGTTAACTAAACAAACCCAAACCCTTACAGAAGAAGTATACATAGACCCACTTACTGGGCTTGGGAACCGTCGGTCGTTTGAAAACCATTTTAGCTCGGTGGTTGATACAATAACTGAAGACGCGCCAATAACCGCAATGATGATCACTCTGCCTTCGCTTACTAATATTAACCAAACCGTTAGCTACCAAGACGGTGACGAACACGTTTACGATGTAAGCACTACTTTGCAATCTATATTAAGTGAGTTAACCAACACTAAACTGTTTAAGCTTAATGGCAGTACGTTTATAGCGCTAGCCCCATTTGACGTACCTTTTTTAAATAAAACCAAACTAGACATTAACGATGCTTTTAGCCAAAAGAAAAACAGCTTACATGTAAATGGGTTTGCTAACTTGTCGCTTGTAAGTGTTGAAAAAGGCTCTAGCTTAGGGAGTGTGCTTTCGGCGCTTGATACCGGTTGTACCATTGGCGACACCGCAGCTACCAATAAAGTAGATAAAGACACCCTATTTAGTGTTAAACAATGGCGTGCGCTAATTCAGTCTATTATTGATTCGGGCGAGGTGAGTTTTTCGGTGCAGGCTGTTAAGCAAGCCAACTCAGAGCACCAGCAGTGCTATTTTGAGGTGTTTGCACACTTTATACACGAAGGTGAAAAAGTAAATAACGGCCATTTATTTGCTATGGCCGAAAAACTTAATTTAACCGAAGAGCTCGACAAAAAAATAATACGTAACTTTGTAAACGTTAAAGAGCAGTACCCTAAAGATGTGTTTGCCCTTAATTTAAGTAAAGCCGCGTTATATTCTACCGATTTTATAGAATGGCTTACGCTTTACGCGACTACTAAACCTATTTTAAAAACTAACTTATTGTTTGAGCTACACGAAATAAGCTTACTTTATAATGTACATGTGGCCAGTTTACATATAGATGCCATTAAAGATATTGGTATTAATGTGTGTGTAGAGCATTTTGGTACCAGTTTAACGTCGTTTAGGTACTTACAAGGCCTAGACATTGAGTTTGTAAAAATTGACGGCAGCTACATACAAGACCTGCTAGATAACACCCAAAGCCAATTTTTTATTCAAACCGTTAATAATATTTGCCACGGTTTTGGTATTAAAGTTTTAGCCTGTTTAATTGAAAAACCTGAGACTTTAAAGGCACTTGAAAAACTGGGCTGCGATGGCGTACAAGGCAATTTAATAATGCCACCTTCGCAAATAGTAAAAACTAATAATAATGGCGTAAATAAAGAGTTTACTTTTTGCCCTAATACGCTAAAATTTTGTAATTAGACACTCAACCATGGGACGAGACATGAAAAAACTAATTTTAGCTGGCTTAATTGCTGGTGCCACTGCAGTGGTTACATTACCTGTATATGCACAAGCAGACAGCGCCGGCCTTGTTAGCGTATTAAATAATGCGACTGCAGATACTTCGCCAGAGCAACTTCAAGCAGACTTACTTGCTGCTATTGAAGCTGCTTGTAGTGATTGTTCTGCTGAAGACGTAGAAGCGTTAATTAACGATGCAGTTGCTGCTGTGGGCGCAGATAGCCCGTTAGTTGCTGATGTACTGGGCGCAATGAGTGCTGCTGGTATTGATAGCGATACGCTTACATTAGCTGCTGTAACTGCTGGTGTTGATGCAACGACTGCTTCTGAAGCAACGGCTGCTGGCCCTAATGGTAATAATGCAAATCCAAATGCACCAGGCCAAACTCCTGGTGATAATGCTGCACCAAATAATAATGCTAACCCAAATGCACGTTCACGTGTGCCTGGTTTTGTTAGCTTACCAACACCTCCGGGTGCTGGCGGTAATGGTGGCGACGACGGCATTTCTGAAGAAACTGGTAACTAAAACTAGTTTGTAATTTAAAAACGCAGCCAATTGGCTGCGTTTTTTGTTATGTGTACTACACAAATATGCAATAATGCGAAACATACAAGTTTTGAGTTGTTAAAAAACAGATATCAGTTAAGTAAATATGTGTTAAACATTAGTGGTTAGATGATATTTTTCAGAAGTTAGTTAAAAAACAAAAGTTAGAAGTTAGAAATCAGTTTTTAGGTTAAGTATTAGTAACAAGCGTTTATAGGGAAATTAGTGAATCGTTTAATTTTTGTATTGTTGTGTGGCATTTTATTTTTACTCCCTTTACCTTTAGGCAGTTACCGACCTTGGGCCATACTTGCTATGGGCCTTTTAATTAGCGCTACGTTTATAACGCACTTAATTTACGGTGCTATAAATAACAACCAATCTTTGTACCCTCCTTTGTATTCGTGGCCTGTGTTTGCGGCACTTGGTGTTGTTGTTGCGGTGTGCGCCGCGCAAATGTTTACGGTAAGCGTTGATCCTTTTCAAACCAAACAAATGTTATTAAAAACCAGCTTTATGGTTTTGTTTTGCTGGCTTATTTTTATTTACTGTAACAGTGCTGCGCGCATTAAAAAGCTAATTTATGCGGTTATATGTGCTGGGGTTTTTCAGGCTTTGTATGCCAGTTACTTAAATTTATCGCCCGATGTAGTTAGCCCTATTTTTGGCTATAAACATACCGACCGGGCCATTGGTACATTTACGTATTCTAACTTTTTAGCTAACTATTTAGCGCTGTGTTTATGTTTGGGTATAGGTGTATTGGTAAGCGAGTTAAAACGCAATAATGGTAAAGGTAAAAACACGTTAAAACAAACTCTTAGGGCTTGGGCCGAAATACTTTTAAGCTCTAAAATTGTGTTACGTATTTCGTTAATAATTATTATTGTGGCGCTTATTTTAACGCGCAGCCGTATGGGTAACTCGGCCTTTTTTATTGCGTTAATGGTGGTGAGCTTTTTGGCGCTGTTTGTTTATAACAATAAGCCTAAGGCGTTTAAGTTATTAATAGTGAGCTTTTTTATTATTGATTTGATTATTATTGGCGCTATTTTTGATGTTGAAAAAGTAAAGCAGCGTATTAGCGAAACAAGTATTGCGTCTGAAACCCGCGACGAGGTGGTACGCGACTCCATACCGCTTATTTTAGATAAGCCTTTACTGGGCTCGGGCGGCGGTACGTTTTACACGGCGTTCCCTGCGTATCAGTCGGAGCCTTATTCAGGCTATTACGACAACGCCCATAACGATTATATTCAATTTGCTGTAGAGCTGGGTATACCTGCTACAGCGGCACTTGGTTTGTTGGTTTTGTATTGTTTGTGGTTGTGTGTGGCAACTATGCGCAAGCGCAAAACGGCGTTGTTTCAGGGTGTGGCTTTTGGCTGTGCTATTGCGATTATTGATATGTTATTGCATTCGTCGGTAGATTATTCGCTCCAAGCTGGTGCAAACTCTATGCTGTTTATGGTTATTTTATGTTTGGCGATTTTGAGTAATAAAATAGTTGTTAAACGTGTACGTAGTTTTAAATAGACATTTTTAGTTTTTAAAAATATTTAATAAGGTAAGTAGCCATATATCTAAATAATTACACCAACACTGTGTATTTGCTAAGTGATTATGTCACCACCGAGAAGTAAAGGAGAAGTGACTAACCATTACTTATGTTTTCTCTGTGTAGCGCCAGCGACTCTGTGTCCTCGGTGGTCATATTTTTTATAAGTAACAAGAAGCTACGCTTCTAACGTGAGCAAGCTCTACGTCTACAAAATAAAGTCAAACTTTATACCGTAGACGCGCAGCTTGCTGGCGTATAAAAGCAACGCTTTTACATATTTATAATTAAAGCGCCAGGAAGCAAGGCGCCTACAGTAAAATCAACACCGTACATTGCTAAGTGATTTTGTCACCACCGAGAAGTGAAGGAGAAGACAAGGAGAAGTAATTTAAGGCTGGTAAATATTTATGGGTTTAACTTTGTTTTTCTCTGTGTAGCGCCAGCGGAATTTTTCAAGTTAGTTGTCGCATCAAGCTAAATTTTATGCCGCCCGCACTTCTCTTTTTTCTCTGGATTCAAATTTACTTCATTGATGATTGTCAAATTTCGAGACTTTCCTGACCAACGACTTGGATTCTGTAATTTCGCAATTTCATTAACCCGATGACGCTTCGCCAGGATCACTTTGTCTAAGCCTAAATGACGCTGATTTGGCGTGACAATCCTAATACCGGTGTGCAAGTGCTCATCGTTGTACCAATCTACAAATCCGTTAACCCAGTTCCTTGCGCTAGCGATGTCTTCGAAGGCTTTTTCTGGATATTCCGGACGATACTTTGATGTTTTAAATCATGACTCAAAATACGGATTATCGTTACTCACAGATGGTCGGCTAAATGAATGGACATCCCAGCTTTCACTAGACAGTTTTTAACTCAGAATAATAAGCTTCTTCAAACTTAGCGGGTGAAACACCGCCTGTATGTGAGTGGCGCTTTTTTGGATCGTAAAACATTTCTATAAATTGAATATCTCAGTTTTCGCATCTTCGCGTGTCGAGTATATCTTACGCTTAACTATTCGCTTTTTAATTGTCGCAAAAAAGCTTTCAGCAACCGCATTAGAATAACAGTTCCCAGCGCGGCTCATTGAAGGCACAAGATTATGTTCTTTCATAAATACGAAATAGTCAGCGCTACCGTATTGACTGCTTTGATCACTTAACACCATTACCTCAGCCTCCGGTTGATGTTGATATAAAGCCATCAACAGTGCGTTTTTAACAAGCTGCTTATTCATATTTTTATTCATCGACAACCCACAATACGTCGAGAGAATAAATCCATCACTGTTGCCACATATAAAAAACCTTCTTTGGTTCTTATGTAAGTTATGTCGCTTACCCACTATTAATTCGGCGCTGGCGGGTTATATTGACGTGCTAATAAGTTATCTGCAATCCGCGATGTCTCACCACCTTTAATATGGCGACACTTATACCCTATTTGCGCTTTAAGCTGATGTTGTCGCATGATCTTAGGAACACAGTTTACGCTGCATAGCTTAAGGCTTCACGCAAGTCTGAATGTATCCAAGGGCTACCATACGTGCCGCCCTGGCCACATAAAAACCACTGCGATGCAGCTTAAAAAGGCGGCACATCATCGTAATGGAAAACTCATTTTGATGATCACGAATGAAGCCTTACTTTACTCGGGGTTGCTGGCAAAGTACCTTGCAGCCTTTTTTAAAATATCCCATTCCTCCGTGACACGTTTCAATTGCGCTTCTAAATTAGCGATATTCAATTTTTCATCAGATGATTGAACGGACTTAGATTTATCTGATAACTGGATCCGACAGTGATATAACGTTTTGGTATAAATATCTAATCGTTCAGCGACTTCCGCAACTGAATATCCATGCTGTGTCATTTGTTTAACAGCCGCTTATTTAAACTCTTGGGTATAACGCTTGCCTTTGCTCATAAAACACCTCTTATTAGAAGTTACAATGTAACTTATTGGGTGTCTAGCAAACTATGGGGAGTCCATTCATGCCAAATCTTCGATTATTGAAATTTGTTATGCATTCTTTACTCTTCGAAAGAAATATAGATAGCGTTTGTAAGGCAAACCCTGAGTATTCGTTTTGTGTAAAGTAACTCATTACTTCGAAAGAAAAGCGGTGATCATTAAATGATGCTGGCCCAATATTCGTAAGTAATGAGCTCAAAACCTCAACAATTCAAAGTATAGATTATTAAGGTACAAAGACTATAAATGCCACATATGCGAATATCCAATTTGAGCAAAATCTAAAAATTAAATTTGAAATAATAATTATGATTTATTCAATTAATCTTTGCTCTAAAAGCGCAGCGCCTCTTACCCTCTTTGTGAATAAATCACTTTTACGTCTTTGCCAATAACGTAAGCATGCTTTACGTCTATAAAATAGCCGTATAACTGCACATTTGTAGTAGACGTAGAGCTCGCGTGAAAAGCGCAGCTTTTAATAACTTAAAAAAGTTACTCGGTAGTAGTTAAATGTAACTATGTGTGTATTGAACACACCAACTAAGTTAATTGTTCAAGCTCCGTGATAAGCGCAAGAGCCTCTGCATTAGTTGACCCACACACATCAACTGTGGCACTAAAGTCACTGCATACTTTTGGTCGAGACTCATCACCAAATAACTTACATAAATTGCGCTCATCTAGCTGAATACAACGTTCTCCGGCCTTTTTGCCATTTGGCATACCCGGTATTGGCGAGCTAATACTTGGCGCAATACAACATGCACCGCAGCCCAATCGACACGCCATTGGCTCTGTTTTCATAACATCCTCAGTTTAAATTAACCACATATTTAACAATACAGACTCCTTTTTAGAGCCAAATATTTATTTGTAATACACATATGTAATGCTTTGTTACATCTTCAAACGCCTTGTAAACACTTTATTGCGTATTATTGCCCTATCACCACTTTTATGAAGGAATGCCTTGTGGCTACTAAAAAACAAATTGTTCTTCCAATCGCAGTTTTAGCTGCCGGAATTGCACTGGCAATTGGCTTTTCTAATATGAAAACCCCGCCTGAAGAAAAACCAGCGCAAGATACTCGTCCACTGGTTGCTGCGCAAACAGTCAACATTGATGCAATAACACTCGACGTAAAATCGTACGGGGTTGTAAAACCTAAAGACCGTACTGAGCTAATTGCACAAGTCAGTGGCCAAGTTATTTCCGTAGCAGATGAATTTGTTGAAGGTGCATTTGTAAAACAAGGCGACATATTAGCACGAATTGATCCAAATGATTACGAAGCCGATTTTATTGAAGCACAAGCAGGCCTTGCTCAAGCAAGTTCAGCCCTTGAAATAGAACGTGCCCAAGCGCATGTAGCAAAAGCTGAATGGGAACGTATTAAATCAGACTCAAGTGACTCAACTGCATCAGAGCTTTATTTACGTAAACCGCAATTAGCCGAAAAGCTAGCGCGTTACCGCTCTGCTCAAGCCAGTGTTAAACGTGCAAAGCGTAACCTTGAACGCACTTATATAAAAGCCCCATACGACGCTATTATTAACTCACGCACAATAAGCTTAGGCTCTGTAGTAAACCCGGGCAGTAGCTTTGGCGCACTAAGTGCCACATCGGTGGCAGAAGTACGTTTACCTGTAGCAGATAGCGAAATGCAATACCTAGCCAATGGAGGCATTGGTGCTACTGTTACCCTTAATGCTGAATTTGCCGGCAAGCAAACGTCATGGCAAGCCAAAGTTGTACGCAGCGAAGGGGTAATTGATCAAGTAAGCCGTATGAGTTATTTAGTTGCGCAACTGCCAACGCCATACGCCGATAACACTAAGCCACTACGTTTTGGTTCATACATTAATGCAACCATTGAGGGCAGATCCCTTGATAACGCAATTATTGTCCCGCATCACCTTGTTAAAGATAAACAAATTGCCATTTTAAACGCGAACAATACTCTAAGCTTTAAAACACTGAATATTGTACGTGAACAAGATGGCATGGTAATAGCCGATCAAGGGTTACAACTTGGCGAACAGTTAATTACCTCAGCACTAGAATACCCAAGCGAAGGAATGGCTGTTAAAACGGATGAAGATGACAAACAAGGTGAAGTAACACAGCTTGCTCTTACAGAGGACACCCTATGATTACCTCTGAAAAGGGCCTAATTGCCTGGTTTGCTCGTAACCCTGTTGCAGCAAATTTAATCATGATTTTTATTCTTGTTGGCGGTTTATTAACAGCCTTAACGATTCGTAAGCAAGCATTTCCGCAATTTGAAAGTAACTGGGTGAGTGTTCAAGCCGTTTACCCTGGCGCCGCACCGCAAGAGGTTGAAGAAGGCATTACAATAAAAATTGAAGAAAACCTAGAGGGATTAGAGGGCATTAAACGCTTTATAACTTACTCTAATCGCGGCTACGCACAAGCATGGATTGAAATTGAAGAAAAATACGACCTTCAAGAAGCTTTAGACGAGATAAAAGCCCAAGTAGATTCTATAAACTCGTTTCCTGCGGGTATGGAAAGGCCAATAATTCAGCGCGATAAGTTTCAACAAGAAGTGATGTTTATCGCGCTATATGGGGATATGACCTATGCCCAACTAAAAGAACTAGGTACCGATTTAGAAGATGAATTACTCGCTTTACCTGGTGTTAATTTAGTCAGTTTTTTTAGCGGCTTAAATTATGAAATAGGCATTGAGATTAGCCCCGACAAACTGCGTGAATACGGCCTTACTTTTAGAGATGTATCAAACGCTGTAAGAAACTTTTCAACTAATATGTCGGCTGGCCAAATCCGTTCAGATAACGGGTATATTTCTATGCGTGTTGAAAAACAAGCTTATAAAGGCAATGAGTTTGAGCAGCTGCCTTTAATTACCCTCGCTGATGGCGCACAAATATATTTAGGCGATGTAGCCACCATTAACGATGGTTTTGAAGAAGGCTTATTATATTCAAAATACAATGGTAAAAATTCGTTAATGTTTGATATTGCAGCATCTAAAGATCAAGACATTACCGACGTTGCCAAAGTACTTAAAAATTACATGGCCGAAAAAGAATCTAAATTACCACAAGGCGTAAAACTAACCCCTATGGTTGATTTAACCTACTACCTGCAAGGTCGTCTCGATATGATGATCGATAATATGGTATGGGGTGGTGTTTTAGTTATGTTGGTATTGGCATTATTTTTACCGCTTAGATTAGCATTTTGGGTAATGATGGGTTTACCGGTTTCTTTTTTGGGTGCCTTTTTGTTCATGCCGATAGGCTTTTTAGATATCACCATTAATATGGTGTCGCTGTTTGCCTTTATTATTGTACTCGGTATTGTGGTGGACGATGCTATTGTCGTGGGCGAATCGGCCAGTGCCGAAATAGAAAAACACGGCCACTCACTCGATAACGTAATCCGTGGTGTTAAACGTGTTGCAATGCCCGCTACATTTGGCGTACTCACCACCATTGCTGCTTTTTTACCGCAAGCTATGGCATCAGGCCCAGGCGCAGCATTTTCTAAAGCAATTGGTGTCGTTATTATCCTGTGTTTGATTTTTTCGTTAATTGAATCAAAACTTATTTTACCGGCTCATATTGCCGCAATGAACCCACGTAAACCTAGTCCTAAAAACCCATTGCACAAGGTGCGTATGGTTGTTGATAAAGGCCTTAAATCGTTTGTTCAAAATTACTACACGCCTTTCATAGGGCACTGTATTCATTATCGTTATACCGTAATTATTGGGTTTATATGTATTTTAATTATGAGCGCAGGCATGTTTGCAGGCGGTTTAGTTAAATTTGTACCAAACCCTAAAATACAACATGACTTTCCGCGTGTGGTTGTAGAAATGAATCTTGAATCATCAGAGCAAGCAACACTTGAAACAGCTAAAAAAATTGAAGCGGTGCTTCTTAGTGTAGATGAAGAGCTTGAAGCACAATACGGTCAAAAAATGATTCGTGACCTCTCGGTAAGCCTTCGTGGCCGTACCAATGCGCAATTAATGGCTGTACTCATTGAACCTGATAAACGCCCTATTGATACCTTCACTCTTAGCTCATTATGGCGTGAAAAAATGCCACCATTGCCAGGCGTTAAAACGTTGACCATTGAGGATAACTTATTTGGCGGCGGACGAGATGACGGCGACGTAAGTTTTAGACTGCAAGGTAAAGATACCAACAAACTAAAAGAAGTTGCTTCGTTATTAAAAGCTAAATTACAAAGCATGGAAGGCGTAGGCGATGTTAACGACTCACTACAAAGTGCTACCGACGAAGTACAACTTGATTTAAAACCACTTGCATACAGCATGGGATTGACCCTTGCAGACGTTGCATCGCAAGTTAGCTTTAGTTATTACGGATTAGAAGCACAACGTATTTTACGCGAAGGAGAAGAGATCAGAGTGATGATCCGCTACCCTGAAAACGATCGTAACTCTATTAGTAACATACACAGCACACGTATCATCACGCCATCAGGTGTTGAGGTGCCGTTAAGTGAAGTTGCACAAATCAACATTGTAGATGGTGTAAACAGAATCCGCCGTGAAAACGCAAACAGAACAGTTAATGTATGGGCAGCCATTAATACTGATAAAGTTGAACCTTTTGCCATTGTAAAAGAAATCACTGACGAGTATTTACCAACCCTTTTACAAAATTACCCAGGTGTTACCAGTAATGTCGCTGGTCGAGTGCAAGAGGAAATGGAAAGCGCTGATGAGCAATTACGTGATTTTGCAATTTCACTAATGATTATATTTGCATTATTAGCCATTCCGCTTCGCTCATACTCACAACCATTGATCATTATGTCGGTTATTCCATTTGGTGTGGTCGGTGCAATGTTTGGGCATATGGTATTAGGAATGACCATGAGCGGCCTTTCAATGTTTGGCATCATTGCAGTAGCCGGTATTGTAGTTAACGACTCTCTCGTTATGGTTGATTTTGTAAATAAAGCGCGTGCAGAAGGTGTACCTATAAAAGAAGCGGTTATGCAAGCGGGAGCTCGTCGTTTTAGAGCTATATTGCTAACCTCAGTGACCACCTTTATTGGCGTGTTACCTATTATTATGGAAACGAGTTTACAGGCACAAATTGTAATACCTATGGCCGTATCACTCGCCTTTGGTGTGCTATTTGCCACCGTAATTACGCTTATTCTTATACCGTGTCAGTATGTCGCACTTGAAGATACAAAACGAATGATTCGTAAGTGGCGTGGTAAACACCCTATTGTCGATGGCCAACCAACAACGACCAATAGCTAATTAAGTAAAACCCCAACCAAAAAAGCTCGGCAACATGCCGAGCTTTTTATTTATAGTTAAAAATAACCTTCAATTATTTGCTAACTTCCCCTTTTCACTGGTATTTTGACTCTCAGTTTACTTTCTTAAAGGATTAACCATGGGTACATTTCAACTTATTTTATTTATCATATTTGCAGTACTAACCATTGTTGGATACAGAAAAAATAACCGTAATTTAATGTTATTGGGTGCCATTGTTGTAGCGTTTGCCTTTGCAGGATTAGATTTTATGATGGGGGTTGATCATAGCCTGTCAGCTTATTAATAGTTAACGGCAAAAATACACTAAATAGTAAAATTAGTGCTCGTTTTTTATACCCGATACGTTTAGGTACTTAATATTAAAAAGCATAACAATTAAGGAAAACCATGAATTCACCTCAAATAGATCACATTCCTCAAGAAGCGTTTGATTGGTACGACGAATATGCCCATGGTTTAATGGACCGTCGCACTTTCATGAAAAAACTAGGTGGCCTTGCAGCACTAGGGATTTCAATGAGTGTGCTCACCAGCGCGCTTTTACCTAACTATGCACTTGCAGAGCAAGTCTCGTTTAACGATGACGATATTAAAGCTACCTACGAGGAATTTGATTCGCCAAACGGGCATGGTAAGGGTAAAGGTTATTTAGCGGTGCCTAGCAAAATTGAAAGTAAACTGCCGGTTGTATTAGTTATTCACGAAAACCGTGGTTTAAACCCTTACATAAAAGATGTTGCAAGGCGCTTAGCCAAAAAAGGCTTTATTGCTTTTGCCCCCGACGCACTTTTCCCGCTTGGTGGCTATCCGGGTAATGATGATGAGGGGCGTGCAATGCAACGCACGATGGACAGAGCTAAAATTCAAAACGACTTTGTAGCCGCCGCTCACTTTTTAAAAGCCCACCCTAGCAGCAACGGCAAATTAGGCGCCGTAGGCTTTTGTTTTGGGGGTTATATTGTTAACTACTTAGCCGCAGTTGATAGTGACTTACTCAGCGCGGGCGTGCCCTTTTATGGCACACCTGCAAGTGAAAGCTTACACAAAAATATTAAAGCCCCTTTAATGATTCAATTAGGTGAACTTGATAAACGCGTTAACGCCACATGGCCTGAGTATGAAAAAAGCTTAAAAGCTAACAATGTTGAGTACACTATGCACATGTACGAAGGTGCTAATCATGGTTTTCATAACGACTCTACTGGGCGTTATGATGAGCAAAAAGCAGAGCTTGCTTGGCAGCGTACCTTAGCGTTTTTTAATGAAAAATTAAGCTAAACACCATAAAAAAACGCCGCATAAGTTGAATAATGTGGCGTTTTAAATTTAAGTATTTAGCGACTTAACTATGTAGATGTTTAGTTATTTACATATCTGCGCTTTAAAACAAGTAGCGATATAAAAACCAGAATAAACACACTAAACGCCCCAGCACTGCTTGAGCCATCTTTATTCTCTATTTTTGCTATTTTTTCTTCTTTAACCCGCGTTTTAAAGCGTGCCAATTCCGCATCTAAATTTAGGCTCATATCGGTAACCGCTAAATTAAACCCCTCAAGTGACTTTTCATTGAGCGTTTCGTCAATACCAATAGCGGTGGTTCTTTTTTCAAGCTTGCTGATGCCTGGTGCTCTAAAAAGCATTTTTTTACTTTTTATATCAAAAACAGCAGTGTCGACGAAGGTTTGAATCGTATTTTCGTTACCGGGAATAACGTACATACCTACAATGGTCCAATACAATAATGCGGCGTTATTTTCATAGGTTTGCGTTACTTGATCGTAAGAAACCAATGCCATTACGTCTACATCGTATAGTCGCCCTACTTGTTCAAGCGCTGAAAACCCTTCTCCACCTTTAAGATACGTACTTGGAATTACTTCTATGCGGGCAATGTAATCGTACTGCAAAAACGATTTTTTAACTTTTTCGAGCAACTCTACCTCATTTTGACTTTCAATACCGTTTGCTTGCCACTCTTTAGACGGCACAAATGAAATACCCACTGTAACGGGTAATTTCAACACCGGAATTTCTGGTTTATACGTAGCACGGCTATCTTCGTTTGGATAAAGAAAGTCAACCAAACTGCTAGAGCGCGTATTTTTACCTGCATTATTACTCACAAGCGCACTACATGAGGTCAGTAAAAAAACCATCAACATGACAAAAAACGTATTTTTTTTCATTATTATTCCTTTTTAATTAAATTCAGTTATGTGTAAAAGCTCGCCTGATGGTCCCCATAAATAAATCACTTTACCCCACGGCTCTTGTTTTATTCCTTCAAAGCGAATATCAAAGTTAGTGAGCTTACTAATAATGTCAAAGGCTTCATTTATATTTAATACGCACACTTGCAGCATTAAATTTTCAGCAAATTCTTGGTTGTAGTAACGCTGTAAAAAGAGGCTGCATTCACCTGATGTTGCAATACTTAAATCAGCTGATGCCTGCTCAACATTAAAGCCCAGCGCCTGATAAAATGCACACGATTGTTGATAGTTTTTACATGGCACAAACACTCTGATGTCATCTATTTTCATTGTTTTCCTTTTATTATTTAGGTGCGGAAGGCTTAATAACTTATTTATGTAAGTGACTTTAATTAGGTTCTCATTTTTCTGAGCAATCGTCATCAAATAAACGTAAACCAAAACAGCTTATTAATGCTTTAGTTTTCAAACCGCCGTTCTCTGTATTTTGTGTTGATAAAAAAATAAATGAAGCAAAACTATAAGTTAAGTAGGATGACTTTAAAAATCAGCTGTTTTATAGTCGCGGAATACTTTCAATATAAAAAGGACATTTTAATGAAAAATATAAATAAATTAGTCATCATTTTCACTTGTTGCTTAAGTGCATTTTATATTCACGCTAAGCCGTTTCTTTCACCTTATCCTGGTGCAAAATTACAAAATAAAGTGGTACTAGAAGGTGAACAAACTCGCCTTGTTACACAGTTTAATCGCAATGAAACAAAGGCCAAACAATTTACTTTTGACTCATTTATTGGCTTTGCGAGCCATTACTCTTACGATATAAAAAATGTGGCTTCTTTAAAGGTCACCAAAAACTATCAAGAAGCACTTAATAAAGCCGGCTTTACTATTAACTATATGTGTTCGCTAGATGAATGTTACTCAGGTGATAGATACAAAGATGAGAAGCGATTAGGCGAAAAATCTAGCTATTTTAACATCGGTTCTTCATTTCGAAATCCGTATTATATATTCGCAACCAAAGGCACTGACAAACTTGAGGCTGCTGTTGCTCTTTATGTAGGGCAATATAAAAATGAAACGGGTGTGCAGTTAACCACTATAGATATAAAAGAGATTGAAACCGGCTTAATAACCGCCGATCTCAGTGCACTTAAAACAACAACACATAAAAATAGTAATAAAGCCCCAAAAAAAGATAAAAAAGGGACTCAAGATCACCCTTTGCTGAGTCGTTATCCAGGTAGTTATATTGAGGATTTTAAGCAAGTAGACTACGAAGAATTTAACATTCCTGTGGGTGTTGTAGATAAAAAAACAAAACAGATCCCAACACTTGATGTGATTGGCGACATAACTCAGATTACTTATGTGGTAAATAACGTATCCTCTCTTAAAATTTATCATAACTATGTTGCCGCATTAGTCAAAGAGGGGTTTGAAACTGTATTTTCGTGCCAAAAGAGCTCATGTAGTAAAAATACTAATAAAAGAAAAATCAGAGAAGATATAAATCAGTTAGGTGATGTTTTAGCGGTTAAATTAATTTATAACTACTCAGGGCAACCTCGCTATCAGGTTATGAAAAAAACGCTTAATGAACAAACGACTTACGCTGCATTTTTTATAGGGAATTATCAAGGCCATTCACGTATTCAACTCGTGGTTATGCAAACCACTCCATTGCAAACTGGTTTAATCGAAACTAATAGCGACAAAGTACTAGAGCAGTTAGCGCAAAAAGGAAAAGCATCAATATACGGTGTGCAATTTGATTATGATAAAGCCAGTATTAAACCAGAGTCTAAGCAGGCTTTAGATACCATTGCACAAGTATTAGATAAAAATAAACAGCTGAGCTTATATGTAGTTGGGCACACAGACGATAAAGGGTCAGCTGAATATAATTTAAACCTTTCTAAGCGCCGGGCTGATGCTGTTGTTAAGGCGCTAATAACTAATTATGGCGTGTCAAAATCAAGACTGCTTGCTCATGGCGCAGGCCCATATTCACCGGTTGCCACAAACAATAACGAATTAGGGCGTGAGCTTAATCGCCGAGTTGAATTGGTTGAGAAATTATCAAATAATAAAAATTAGCCTCTATTTAAACCATAAAAATAAAGGGCGCTATAACAAGCGCCCTAAACTTATATAACATTTATTTTTTAGCTATAGCCTGCAAGACCGATGCTAAACCGGTGTGATACGAGCCCTCAAACACTTCTCGTTTTAATTCTTCTAAATGTACAAAACTAAGCCCTATTAAGTCATCCTCTAAATCGCTTTTTGAGGTTTTAGTATCTGCATCTGGGCCGCCGCCGGTATTATAGTTTACTTGCTCTGGTGTATAGGCCTCGAGTAAAAATACTCCAGCTGGCTTTAAACCTTTTACAGCACGTTTATATACCGCAGAGCGAACTGCGCTCGGTAAAGGGCAATAAATAGAGACGACTGCATCCCATGTTTCTTTTCCAAAATCAAATTCTGCTAAATCAGCATGTATTAGTTCAATTTTTACGCAATGCTCTTTTGCAAGTTTTGCTGCTTTTTCAAGGCCTACTTTCGAGCCATCAACCGCAGTAACCTCATAACCCATTTTTGCTAAAAATACCGTATTTCTCCCCTCGCCTTCGGCCAAGCTTATAACCCTGCCTTTAGGTAATTGTTTGTATTGCTGGGCTAAAAAATCGTTTGGCTCTTTGCCATAAGCGTATTGCTGAGTGTTATACCTTTCATCCCACATAACTACTCCTTAGCTAAAATTGTTTACACGTTCTGCATAAGTTGCATTTTAGTTGCTTAATAATTCCACGAATAACGCGGGCAGTAAATAGGAAATCGTTCCTCTAAGATCAAGGTTTATCTTAGAGGCACATTTAGCCATAGTAGGGTATATTAAATTATAGTGATCGCATCAGTTTAACCTAACTAGCGATGTGAAAAGTGAAACAAATAGCTTAGTGACGGAGTCTTTTGCCTAAAAAGTATGAGTAATGAGCGTCCGTAATGTTCAATTAAAGATTCCTTTTCAACTATACATTAGATATAAAACTTAATAATTAACACAGCTTAGTGCTTAGCGATGCCTTAATCACTTTGCCTTCATTTATGTCTGCGTTAATCGTACAGCTTGCACCATTAATTAAGTTTAAATTAGGTGCAACATGCCCAATATCAGCATCAAACAGTACGGGGAATATACATTTACCAAGTGCCAATTCTATTGCTTGGTAATAATCAATCTGCTTATGGGGGCTAGCAATAACGGCACTGCGACCAAGTATAATACCGTTTACATCAGTAAGTACGCCATTTAGTTTTAATGCAATGAGACTACGTGCTACGGCTGTTGGGCTTAGCTCTGCATTTTCAAGGAAGAGCACAAGGCCCTCTGGTGCATACTCTTGTTTGAAGCGATGTAAATCGAGGTAAGGCGAGCCAAGCAACAAGTTAAGCGTGTCTAAACAACCGCCAAAAAGCCGGCCTGTTATTTCTAATTTACGCGCATCGTTGTAATTTAAACATTGCCATTGCGTTGGCTCAGTAAGTTCAAACAACGCATCAGGGTCGCTCTCGTAATTAATTAATTTAGTTTGGTATGATGCTGAAGGTACTTGTTCAAATTGCTCGCCTTTGGTGAGCGCTAAAACGTGAAAAACATTTACACAATTATGATCTGTTTCATTTGGATGTAGCTGCATTAAATTAGCAGTATGAAGGGTTGCCCAACCACATCGAGAAGTGAGCACACATGCTAATGTACTAACATCAGAGAACCCCACTAACCACTTAGGTTTAGCCGTTTTCACTATGTTAAAGTCAATATATTGCAAAACGTCTAGGGCAAGCTCTCCACCCCATGGGGGCATAATTGCCGCTATATTATCGTCGGTAAGAAAGTGCATTAGCTCTAAAGCTCGATCTTTAGCGCTGATATTTTGCCTTACACTGTCACCTTCAATTACTTTAAACCCTTGCGACTTTAAACCATTTAGCACAGTGTCTAATCGTGTTTGAAAGTGATTATCAACACCTGAAGAAAACGCACAAATTGCAATATTATCATTAGGTTTAAGTGGCTCAGGAAAATTAATTAAGGACATCAGTACTCTCAATCATTAGGATATAGTCAACCTAACGTACCCAATAAAGTAAACAAAGTCGAGATTATTAAAGGCATAAAAAAACCGATGTAATCACATCGGCTTTTATGTAAACGCTAAAGTGAGGATATATTAAAGGTACTCAACTTCAATGATTTCGTATTCAACGTCGCCCTTTGGTGTTTTAATGGTGACTGCATCATCCATTTGCTTACCAATCAAACCACGAGCTATGGGTGAGTTAACAGAAATTAAGTTATTTTTAATATCTGCCTCATCATCGCCAACTATTTGGTATTTAACTTCGGCATCAGTTTCTACATTAACAATAGTTACTGTGGTACCAAAAATAACCTTACCTGTGTTAGGCATTTTAGTTACGTCGATTATTTGAACATTTGAAAGTTTAGCTTCAATTTCTTGAATACGACCTTCACAAAAACCCTGTTGCTCACGCGCAGCGTGGTACTCAGCGTTTTCTTTTAAGTCACCGTGTTCACGCGCATCAGCAATATCAGCGATGATTTTAGGACGGGTAACTGTTTTTAATTCGTTAAGCTCTTTACGCAGTAAATCTGCGCCACGAACTGTCATCGGAATTGTTTGCATATTTTCTCACTTAACACCAAGGCCTAATTAGGCCTTGGTACATTTCCTTAGTTCAATCGCAGGTGTAGCTCTTGAACTGACGCCACTTTACTGCGGTCATCTGCTTTGTTAGCAGTACAGTTAGCGAATGCCGCGTTCAAGGTAGTCGTATAGTTGGTTTTATTTTGCAATGCACCACGACGTAACACCTTCGAATCTTCGATCGCTTGGCGACCTTCGGTGGTATTAACGATATAGCTGTATTCTTTATTCTTAATGTAATCAAGAATATGTGGACGACCTTCGTAAACTTTATTTACGCGACGAACGTTAATACCCGCTTCTTCAAGCGCTTTGGCTGTGCCACCTGTTGCGTCTAATTCAAAACCTAACTCGGTCATGATTTTAGCTAATTCAACAATACGTGACTTATCGCTATTACGAACAGATAATAACGCGCGACCACCGCGTGGTAAAGTATTGCTTGCACCTAATTGTGCTTTTGCGAATGCTTCGGCGAAAGTATCACCAACACCCATTACTTCACCTGTTGAGCGCATTTCAGGGCCACGGATAGGGTCTACACCTTGGAACTTAGCAAACGGTAAAACCACTTCTTTAACGCTGTAGTAAGGAGGGATAATTTCTTTAGTAATGCCTTGGCTCGCTAAAGATTGGCCCGCCATACAACGTGCAGCTACTTTTGCAAGTGCAACGCCGGTGGCTTTAGATACAAATGGAACCGTACGCGCAGCACGTGGGTTAACTTCAATCAAATACACTTTGCCATCTTTTACTGCAAACTGTGTATTCATTAAACCTACAACACCCAGTTCAAGAGCCATATCGGTTACTTGCTTGCGCATTACATCTTGCACTTCTTGCGATAAAGAATGTGCTGGTAATGAACAGGCAGAGTCACCAGAGTGAACACCAGCTTGCTCAATGTGTTCCATAATACCGCCAATGATTACTTGCTCGCCGTCACATATTGCGTCAACGTCAACTTCAATTGCGTTATCTAGGAAGTGGTCTAATAAAACAGGTGCTTCATTTGAAGCTTGAACCGCTTCGGTCATGTAACGGCGTAAATCGTCTTCGTCGTATACAATTTCCATTGCACGGCCACCTAATACATATGATGGGCGAACAACCAGCGGGAAACCAATTTCAGCTGATTTTAAAATAGCTTCTTCAGTTGATGTAACCGTTGCGTTTTCTGGCTGCAGTAGGTCTAAACGCTCTACTAACTGTTGGAAACGCTCACGGTCTTCTGCACGGTCAATTGCATCTGGTGAAGTACCAATTACTGGCACTCCATTGGCTTCTAGCTCACGTGCTAGTTTAAGTGGTGTTTGACCACCGTACTGCACGATAACACCTTTTGGCTTTTCAACACGTACAATTTCTAATACGTCTTCAAGGGTAATTGGCTCAAAGTAAAGTCGGTCAGATGTATCGTAATCGGTAGATACGGTTTCAGGGTTACAGTTAACCATGATGGTTTCGTAACCGTCGTCACGAAGTGCAAGCGCAGCATGTACACAACAGTAATCAAATTCAATACCTTGGCCGATACGGTTAGGACCACCACCAATAACCATGATTTTATCTTTGTCTGTTGGATTTGCTTCACACTCTTCATCATACGATGAGTACATGTAAGCGGTGTCTGAACTAAATTCTGCAGCACACGTATCTACACGTTTGTACACTGGCACAATATTTAGCTGATGACGTTTTTTACGAATTTCAGCTTCTGACACGCCGGCAATTTCAGCAATACGCGGGTCGGCAAAGCCTTTACGCTTAAGCTTGCGTAAAAAATCTGCATTAAGGCCAGCCATTCCGCCTTCAGCGATTTTAGCTTCGTCTTTTAAAATGTCTTCAATTTGAACCAAGAACCAGCGGTTAACTTTAGTCAGCTCGTAAACATCTTCAACGCTCATACCGTGTCGCATTGCATCTGCAATGTACCAAATACGCTCAGCGCCTGGCTCACGTAATTCACGGATGATTTTTTCTTTTGCCTTAGGGTCATCAAGTGCAACAATTGGGTTAAAACCCGTTGCGCCAACTTCAAGACCACGTAATGCTTTGTGTAATGACTCTTGTTGGTTACGACCAATTGCCATTACTTCGCCTACTGATTTCATTTGCGTGGTTAAACGGTCGTTAGCACCGGCAAATTTCTCAAAGTTAAAGCGAGGTATTTTAGTTACAACGTAATCAATTGAAGGCTCAAAAGAGGCTGGTGTTTTACCACCAGTGATATCGTTTTGAAGTTCGTCAAGCGTGTAGCCTACTGCAAGTTTTGCTGCAATTTTAGCAATTGGGAAACCCGTTGCTTTAGAGGCTAGTGCCGATGAGCGCGATACACGTGGGTTCATCTCAATGATAACCATACGGCCATCTTTAGGGTTAATACCAAATTGTACGTTAGAGCCACCGGTTTCAACACCAATCTCACGCAGTACTGCCATAGAGGCATTACGCATAATTTGGTATTCTTTGTCGGTTAACGTTTGCGCTGGTGCAACAGTGATTGAATCACCTGTGTGCACGCCCATTGGGTCAAAGTTTTCAATAGTACAAACAATAATACAGTTGTCTTTTTTGTCACGAACAACTTCTGTTTCGTACTCTTTCCAACCAATCAGTGATTCATCAATTAGTAATTCGTTAGTAGGTGACAGGTCTAAACCACGCTCACAAATTTCTTCAAACTCTTCCATGTTGTAAGCAACACCGCCACCGGTGCCACCCATGGTGAAAGAAGGACGAATGATACACGGTAAGCCTATGCGGCTCATTGTATCTTTAGCTTCTTCCATTGAGTGTGCGATCTCTGCACGAGGACACTCAAGACCAATGTTTTTCATTGCAGTGTCAAAGCGTTCACGGTTTTCGGCTTTGTCTATTGCATCAGCTGTTGCGCCAATTAACTCTACGCCATGCTTAGCCAATACACCGTGTTTGTCTAAATCAAGTGCACAGTTTAATGCTGTTTGGCCGCCCATTGTAGGCAGGACTGCATCTGGCTTTTCTTTTTCGATGATTTTTTCTACTACTTCCCAGTGAATTGGTTCGATATATGTTGCATCAGCCATTTCTGGGTCGGTCATAATCGTTGCTGGGTTTGAGTTAACAAGGATAACTCTATAGCCTTCTTCTCTAAGTGCTTTACACGCTTGTGCACCAGAGTAGTCAAATTCACAAGCTTGACCAATAACAATTGGGCCTGCGCCTAAGATAAGAATGCTTTTTATGTCGGTACGTTTTGGCATTATTACTCCAGTTAAATTAGTGTTTACGCGCTTGCATCAAATCGATGAAGTGGTCAAATAATGGGGCTGCATCATGCGGGCCTGGACTTGCCTCAGGGTGACCCTGAAAACTAAATGCTGGCTTATCTGTACGATGAATACCCTGAAGCGTACCGTCAAACAGTGATTTGTGTGTTGCACGAAGCGTGCTTGGTAGGCTTGATTCTTGGGCTGCAAAACCATGGTTTTGCGCTGTGATCATCACTACATCGCGGTCTAGATCTTTAACTGGGTGATTACCACCATGATGGCCAAATTTCATTTTTTCTGTTTTAGCACCTGAAGCAAGCGCTAATAACTGGTGACCTAAACAAATACCAAAAATGGGTGTGTCGGTTTCTAAAAATGATTTTATCGCGTCAATTGCGTATGTACATGGCTCAGGATCACCAGGGCCATTAGATAAGAAAATACCATCGGGGTTTAATGCGAGTACGTCAGCAGCACTAGTTTGTGCAGGTACTACGGTAAGTTTACAACCACGGTCAACAAGCATACGTAATATATTACGCTTAACACCGAAGTCATAGGCTACAACATGAAACTTTTCATCGGCGGTATCTAAAGTTTTAAACCCCTCGCCTAATGTCCAGCTTGATTCGCGCCACTCAAAATTTTCCTTGGTTGAGACAACTTTTGCTAAATCCATACCTTTTAAGCCTGGGAAGGCTTGCGCGGCTTGTAGCGCTTTTTGTTCGTCTAGTTCGTCACCAGCAATAATACAACCATTTTGAGCGCCTTTGTCGCGCAAAATACGTGTTAGCTTTCTGGTGTCGATGTCCGCAATACCTAAAATATTACGTTCTTTCAAGTAATCATCTAACGATTGCTCGTTACGAAAGTTACTTGCTAGCAGTGGCAAATCACGGATCACTAGGCCTTTAGCCCATATTTGATTCGCTTCTTCGTCTTCGCTGTTGGTACCCGTATTACCGATATGTGGGTACGTCAAAGTTACGATTTGTTCCGCGTACGAAGGGTCAGTCAAAATTTCTTGATAACCAGTCATAGACGTATTGAATACCACTTCACCGACTGACATGCCGTCAGCGCCGATTGCAGTACCGCGAAACACTGTGCCGTCTTCTAGGACTAACAGAGCGGATTTAGTCAAGTTAAACCTCCTAACAGTAAAAAACGGGAGTAAGCAAATTGCTTATCACCCCGCCAATACCCAGAGGGATCGTCAAAACCAGATTTTGTATGAGATTAAATTGTTTTACGCAGTCTTAAATGAGGCCGATATAACCGCTAAATCTTCAACATTTTTTCTTGCCTAAAACTCTTATCATTCCCACTGAACCCCTGATTTTACTAGCCACTTGGGTATAATTGGAAACACGCATTTAGTAATTTTTGGCAAATTGGCTGTATACTACATGATGTTGAGTTTTAGGTCTAACATTATTTGGTAAATCATAACAAATAAGTGCTTTTAGCTAAAATTAGACCCAAACACCCAAAATAGATACTAAACTACTTTAAATCGAGCACATCTTGCATGTCATAAAGTCCTACCGGTTTATTTTGCAACCAGCTTGCAGCTCTTATAGCGCCTAGCGCAAAGGTCATTCTCGAACTTGCTTTGTGCGTTAATTCAAGCCTTTCCCCCATTGTGGCAAAATAGGCGGTATGTTCACCTACTATGTCACCTCCTCTTAGGACTGAATAACCAATTTCGTTTTGAGATTTTTCAGTTTCAATTTGGCTTCGATCGTATACAGCAACCTCTTCGTGGTTCCATCCTTTTGCATCTGCAATTGACTCACCAATTGCCAGAGCCGTGCCCGATGGCGCATCGATTTTATGACGGTGATGCGCTTCAAATATCTCAATATCTAAATCGTCACCGAACTTAGTAGCAGCCGTTTGAACTAAATTTAGTAACACATTTACGCCAACACTATAGTTACGAGCAAATACAATAGGTATATGTTTAGCAGCATTTTCTAATAATGCCATGTCATCGGCCGTTAAACCTGTTGTGCCAATAACTAAAGGGAGAGATTGTTCAACAGCACGCTTTAAGTGGCTACGCATACCGTCTGGCAGGGTGAAATCAATTAAAACATCGACACTTTCGAGTGTGTTTTCGTCGCTAAAACATACGTTTTTATCAGCAGCGCTATTGACTTGGTTTACATTAACTCCAATTAACGATGACCCACTGCGAACATAGGCTCCTGTTAGTTGTGTTTGCTCTTTTATTGTTGCGGCTTCCAATAAAGCTAAACCCATTCTGCCATTAGCACCAAAAACACCAATTCGAATCATCACTATGCCTTAATTTATTTTTGTTTAAACCGTAAACCGATCGTTTTGTATATATTGAGTGTATATACCGCTCAGTTAACATCAATCACTGAAAGTAACGTACTTAGTAGATTTTATCTAAAAGTCATGTAATAGTCAGTCAACCCTTTAATAAAAGAATAATAACAATACCAGTTTACTTTAGCCATCTATACATTTAAACTTCTTCTTCGCGTCGATTTGGTCTTTGGCTTGCGGGCGCTGCATTGTTCTACTATTTGTTAGCTTTTAACAACTTAGATAGACTTGCTAAATTCAGCTAAAAGAGGAATTTTTGGTTGTGGTAATTAATTGGTTCCGAGGATTATGATGCAGCCATCATTTAATAAAAACAAAGCAATACTTTCTTTACTACCCCTACTAACATTTGTAGCCCTATTTTTAGGTTCTGGTTTATACCTGCAATCTCAAGGGGTTGATTACGCTTTTTATCAACTGCCAGCACCGGTGGCAATATTACCCGCCATTATGCTTGCCTTTATACTTAATAAAGGCACTGTTAATCAATGTGTTGAAACCTTTATAAAAGGCGCTGGGCATAACAACATTATTACGATGTGTTTAATTTACCTGCTTGCCGGTGCTTTTTCTGCAGTGGCCAGTGCAACAGGGGGTGTTGACGCCGTAGTTAATGCGGGTTTATCACTGATACCGCCCGCTTTATTACTTCCTGGTTTATTTTTAATTGCCGCGGTTGTATCTACAGCAATGGGCACATCAATGGGCACTATTGGGGCGATTGGCCCAATTGCTTATGCGGTGTCGATCAAAACAGGTATAGACCCAGCCCTTATGGCGGGTACTATTGTGTCTGGCGCTATGTTTGGCGATAACTTATCAATTATTTCAGATACCACGATTGCGGCTACACGAACGCAAGGTTGTGAAATGAAAGATAAGTTTAAAGAAAACCTTAAAATTGCAGTACCAGCCGCAATTTTAACAATCGGTTTATTATTTTACCTTACGCCTGCAGCGCAAGTGGTCGAAACCCAAGATTACGATATTTGGTTAGTGCTACCTTATGCCTTTATTTTAGTTCTCGCCGTAGCAGGCCTAAATGTATTTGTTGTGTTATTTAGCGGTATTATATTTGCTGCATTAATGGGCTTTACCGGTAGCTACGAAGGGTCTAGCTTTGTTAAAGATATTTATCAAGGCTTTACCGATATGCAGGAAATATTTTTACTTTCTATGTTTATTGGTGGTCTTTCTGAATTTATTCGCATTAACGGTGGCCTTGATTACATTGCCCAAAAAATTCAAGCCATTACTAAAGTAATTGCTAAATGGCACCGAAAAGTAGCTGACCAACTTGGTATTGCAGCCCTAGTCATGACAAGTAACATTTGTATTGCTAATAATACCGTTTCAATTATTGTGGCGGGTCCTATTGCTAAAAAACTCGCTGACGATGGTGAAATTAGTGGCAAACGCTCTGCAAGCTTACTTGATATTTTTGCTTGTGTAACTCAGGGCTCTTTACCTTATGGAGCGCAAGCTCTTTTACTTGGCGCTACGTTTAAAATTAGCCCTTGGGAAGTCTCAACATCGTCTTATTATTGTTTCATTTTAGCATTTACCGCTATAGCAATAATTTGTTTGCGTCGTAATAAAGCTTAAAACCTTTGCCCCACTGTTGCAGCTTAAAAACAAGCTGCAACATATTTCTCTACATATTAATCACTTTTGCTATAATGCGCGCTTTCGCGTGTCACTCAAGTTATAGTTAAATACAAATTATGAAATTAAATAAAACACTCTCCTTTTTTACCCTTACATCCATTGCTTTATCGTCTTCTGCTTTTGCCGCTAATTGGAGCAGCACAGCATTACACATTAACAATGGCGACCAAAAAAACCCTTTTACTGAGCAAGAGTCAGATACCACGGTTTACTCAGTTCAACATGCATCGGGTTACGATTACGGCGACAACTTCTTTTTCATTGATTACAGTAAAGACGATAAAACTGACAGCTATCAAGATAGCGATTTTTACGGCGAATGGTATTCAACTGTTAGCTTATCGGCGCTCAGCGGTGAAAAAATTGGCACCGGTGCGTTATTAGATGTTGGCCTTACTGGCGGTATAAATATTGCTGGCGATGCTAAAATGGTGAAATACCTGCCAGGTGTTAAATTAAACTGGGATGTACCAGGTTTTAACTTCTTTCAAACAATAGTAACAGCCTATATTGACGACAGCGAAGGTGTTGCTAAAGGCGGCGCCCCCATAGAAACAAATAGCTGGATGTTTGATGTAGCTTTTGAATACCCTTTTACTATTGGCTCACAAAAGTTCAGCTTTAAAGGGCACGCAGAATACATTGCAGAACGTGAAGACGAATTTGGAAACGATGTAGAGGCATGGATACTCGCACAACCTATTTTAGTATGGGACATGGGTCATGCCTTTGAAATGAAAGAAAATACGTTGCTACTCGGCATGGAGCTTCAATACTGGCATAACAAGCTAGGAACTGAAGTGACAGAGTCAGTTCCGCAAATACATGTAGAGTGGACCTTTTAAGCAATTACACTGCGTTAAAATCACATAAATTGGAGCCCTATTAAGCGCTCCTTTTTTTATGCCATAAAAGTATTTAATTGAATGGCTGTAAATACTTAGTTATTGCCGTATTTCTTTTAAGCCTCATGCTTTACCTTTGAAGGAATAATGAAATGATGTCAATTAAAGTGATGTGTTTTGCTGCCCTGTTAGCTTTCACTAATAATGCTTTAGCAAGTAGTGAAGTAAATACAGAGTCCCTATCTTACGATGCCCTTTTAAGCAGTTATCAATATGACTTTAAAGTAAATTACTTTAGCGTTGAATCACAAAAGCAGTCTTTAAAGATGGCGTATATTTACCTAAAGCCTACCAAAGAAAAGATGCCTACCGTGACACTAATGCACGGCAAAAATTTTAATGCTGATTATTGGACGACTACAGCGCAGTACTTACAATCGCTTGGCTTTGGTGTATTAATTCCTGATCAAATTGGCTTTGGTAAATCATCCAAACCCACTAACTATCAATATTCGTTTGCATCGCTTGCCCACCATACACATGCGTTAATGGACTCCCTTAACTTAAAACAAACAATTGTAGTTGGCCATTCTATGGGCGGCATGTTGGCAAGTCGCTTTGCTTTAATGTATCCCAATACAACAATTAAATTGGTTTTGCTTAACCCTATAGGGCTTGAAAACTACTTACATTATGTTGAATACAAAGACACCAACTTCTTTTATAAAAATGAGCTTGCTAAAACGCCCAAGGGCGTAAAAAAATATCAGCAAAAAAACTATTACGATGGTAAATGGAACGCTACGTATTCAGCATTAACAAACTTTATTACTGGGCAAATACAAGGGCCGGATAAAGCTCACATGGCGTGGGTTAATGCTAAAACATACGATATGATTTTCACTCAACCCGTTATTACTGAATTTAAAGACTTTGCCGTGCCAGTTGAGTTAATTATTGGTACACGTGATAGAACAGGACCAGGCCGAAACTGGAAAAAAACCGGTATAGATTATGAGCTTGGTCGATACGATAAGTTAGGCAAAAATGCCGTATCGCTTATCCCCAATGCTAAATTATATGAACTCGATAATTTAGGCCACTTACCACATATAGAAGACTTTGAGCGCTTTAAAACTGTATTTAAAGAAGCACTCGCTGCTGAATAACCCACATAAATACACATAACCGATAAAATAAAACCCCTGAAAGTATTTACATTCAGGGGTTTTATTTTATTAGCGCATCAACACTATACGCCACTGCTTTATACTGTTAAGAGCTCAACTAAAGTGAGCACTGTGGCCTTTTTCCTTGTGAGTTTGCAGTACTTTGCTCACTTAGTGCTTTTGTCATTTGCGACTGCAAATTATTAATACGACTCGTTGGTGCTGGGTGGGTAGACAAAAATTCAGGCGTTGCACCGCTTCCCGCTTTACTCATGTTTTCCCAAAGCGTAACCGACTCTTTTGGGTTAAAACCCGCTTTTGCCATTAAATCAAGACCAATGGTGTCGGCCTCAGATTCATGAGAACGGCTAAACGGTAAAACCACACCATATTGAGCGCCTAATCCGAGTCCTTGCATAATTTCATTACGGTACTGCACGTTACCCATTTCAAGCGCAACACTACCCAATTGCATTCCCGTACTTAACAACGAGCTTTGTGATACACGTTCATTAGAGTGTTCTGCAATTACGTGTCCTACTTCATGCCCTAAAACGGTGGCGACTTGATCTTGGTTAGTCGCTATTTTTAGTAACCCGGTATGAACACCAATATAACCGCCAGGCAAAGCAAATGCATTTGCTGAATCATCTTCAAATACCACCACTTCCCAGTTTTGAGACGCATACTCATTAGGTAAAACGGCAATTACTTTTTCAGCAATACAATTTACATATGTATTGATTTTTGGATTTTTATTAATTGGCTGATTTTTTTTCATGTCAGCAAAGCTAGCTGTACCCATTTCGCTCATTTGCTGATCCGAATAAAGCGCTATTTGAGTACGCCCTGTTGGCGATGTTTTACACCCTGCTAAAACAGCCGTTGCTACTAGTGCCAATACCAATTTTTTCATTGTATTACCTTAAGTCATTTATACTGCAAGTAGGATAGCAAACACAGTGCCAGTTTAAAATCATTGGTTTAAGGTAAGTACTTTGCGGTGAAGTAAGTAACGTTCCGGCTAAACTACGTTTATACATATACAATGCCCTGCTACACTATAGCCCTTGTTTTAGTTACCTTGAGTTTATGTATGGGCGCCTCGTCTACGTCTTTCAATACCCGTATTTTATTACCTTTATTGGCAAGTATTGTCGCTATTACCCCCCTTGCAATTGATATGTATTTGCCCGCAATGTTGGTTATTGCGAACAATTTACAAACTAGTATGCCAAATGTACAAATATCGCTAAGTATATATTTAGCAGGTTACTCATTGGGCATGTTATTTTTTGGCCCTATAGCGGATCAAATTGGCCGCCGGAAACTGGCTAAAATTGGTTTAACATTATTTGGTTTAACCTCTACTGCGTTAGCATTCACAACAGAAATTCATACTTTTTGGGCACTAAGGGCAATACAAGCGTTCACTGGTGCTGCTGCTACGGTAGTCGTGCCAGGAATCATTAGGCATATTTATCAGCAAAATACGGCAAAAGGTATGTCGTATGTATCGATGATCATGATGGTTGCACCATTAATAGCGCCGTCTGTAGGCTCTTTTATTTTAGGGTTTTCTGTTTGGTCTACCATATTTTTAGTATTAGCAGCTTACAGTTTTATAATACTTGTGTTTGTGCAAGTATATTTAATTGATATACCTATTCATACCAGTGAAAAAAAAGGGTTAGCCTTATTTTTTGACAGTTATAAAACTGTGTTGAGTAACACCGATGCACGCGCCGATATTTTAAGCTCAATGTTTGTATCGTTTGGCTTTTTTTGCTTTTTAACCTCAGTGCCTTTTATTTATTTAGACTTATACAAAGTGTCGGAGCAACTGTTTGGGATATTATTTGCCTTTAATGTGATGGCATTAATGTTTGGTAACTTTTTAAATACGCGTATTGTGCCGCGTATTGGTTCACGCAAAATGTTATATGTTGGATTGGTATGCGGTTTTATATCAGGGTTGTGCCTTTTAACTTTTAGTATTTTACATTTATCGCTTTATTATATAGTGGCAGCAATTGCACCATTAATGATGAGTTTAGGGGTCACTGCCAGTAATGCAGATTCGTTAATACTCATGAAGTTTGAAAAAAACACCGGCACGGCTACTGCCGTTATTGGTACGCTTAGGTTTGGCAGCGGTGCCTTGGTAGGCCCCATTCTTGCTGTTATGCATGCTCAAAGCTCTGTGCCGTTTTCGAGCCTCATGTTTAGCGCTGTACTAATGACGATATTAGTGCAAATAATTCATTTTAAAAAAGACAAAAAAAATGCCTCAATCTGAGGCATTTTTAAAGTGTTAAACGGCTAAATTAAGCATCAGCCGCTTTTGAAACCATAACCATTGCCGGGCGTAATAAACGTCCATTTAATGTGTAGCCTTTTTGCATAACAGCAAGCACAGTGTTTGGTGTTACATCGTTGCTTGGCTGAATTGACATAGCTTGATGGAACTCTGGGTTAAATTGCTCGCCTTGTGGGTTAACAATTTCAACACCGAATTTAGCAACAGCATCGTTAAAGCTTTTAACCGTCATATCAATACCTTCAAGCAACGGCTTTAACGTTTCGTTTTCTTTATCAGAAAACTCAATAGCGCGTTCAAGATTATCAATCACAGGAAGTAATTCGTTAGCAAACTTTTCAAGTGCAAATTTGTGTGCTTTTTCTACATCTTGTGCAGCACGACGGCGAATGTTGTCAACGTCAGCAGCGGCACGGATCACACCGTCTTTTTGGTCTGCAATAGTTTGCTTAGCAGCTTCTAGCTCTGCGTAAAGCATCGCAATTTCAGCTTCAGGACTTTGTTCTTCTGCATGTTGTTCAGCGGCATCCACGGCTGCTTCTACATCTGCTTGCATTTGTTCAATTTCTTCGTTTAGTTCTACTTCTTGCTCTGGGTTTTGTGTCTGCTCAGACATAAAATACATGCTCCAATTCTTTTCAATTGCGGTAATTATGGGGATTGAATAAAAAGATTCAAGAGTTCGATGACTCAATTAATTTAAATTCTTGGATTATTTGTTCTATTTGCGCTGATTTTGGGCAGATTATACAAAAGCGGCTTTGGTATTCTTGGTTTTGAAAGTAAGGAACGCTGATGGTTATTAGATCGTTACATTCACTAAACGGAAGTTTTTTACCGCTGATCACCGAAACACCATTTTTAAATGCCAGTGCATCTTCAACAAAATTTAGAAATGACACGCCTATATTTAGGCTTTGCTCACAATTTATTTTTTTATAAAGGTAGTTTTCACCCACAACAATACTATTGTCTGAACCTAACTTTTGACTTAGCTGCCGTGTCCATTGAGTAAGTGAATCATGACAGTTTTTAGGCGCTGTGTTTGCCATTGCTTGCATTCTATACAAGCCTTCCATCAATGTTTGTTGACTAAATACTGTATTTAACCACGTTGCAAACTGGTAACGAACCGTATCTGAAGCATCATGTGGTTTATCAATGCAAATGTTATGGCTTTGGCCTGCTCGATCGAGCAATAAAATAAGCCAATCGGTAGAATCAAAATCAAGTACTTCAACCCTAAATACATGCTGTGAGCTCACTTGCGGTAAACCAACACAACAGCATACCTGATACTTTTGACTCAAGCCATGTGCCAATTCAACTAGTTGTGCTTGCTCTGGCTCCCAGTAACTAGCAATATCTGATAATGGAAAAAACTCATCAAACCAATAATTAAACCCTTCATCTGTAGGTACTCGTCCAGCAGAAGTGTGGGGGGAATACAATAAACCTACTTTTTCAAGACGGGCCATTGCATTACGAACGGTTGCTGAACACACAGCCATGCTTTTTAGCTTGGCAATTTTTGTTGATGGAACGGGCAATCCCTCACCGTTACAGTACATGTTCATTACAGCTGAAAATATTTGCTGATCGCGCGGATTTAATTTCATGATATCTACATCTTGTTGCATGAAAGGTATATCGGGGCATTTGCTGCTATTTCAAGTCACTTCCCCTTTGTTGAACAATATAAAACAAATTTATTTTAAACTAAATTGAATCATACTCATTTAGGTAAAATCTGTATTTTCAAACACTTTGCTTTTGAGTTACTCTACAAACATCAAAATTTTTAGTGTGCAGATTATGAACTCTCCTTTCAATACTATTGGCCTTATTGGCAAACCAAACCACCCAAAAGCGGCTGCCACTTTGCAGCGTTTGCATACATTTCTACTGGCACTTGGTTTTGAAGTGATTGTTGAAAAGCGCACTGGCGGACAGTTAGTCGATGTACCCAAAGAAAACCTTGTTAAACTGGTTGATTTAGGAGAGCAAGCCGACCTTGCAATTGTGGTTGGCGGTGACGGAAACATGTTAGGAGCTGCGCGCGTGCTTGCTCGTTTTAACATTGCTGTAATTGGGGTTAACCGAGGTAACCTTGGTTTTTTAACCGACTTAAACCCTGAAGGTTTTGAAGCTAGCCTAGAGCATGTTTTAAGTGGTGAGTATATTGAAGAAAATCGCTTTTTATTGGAAGTAGAAGTTTATCGTCACAATGAATTAAAAAGTGCCAACTTAGCGGTAAACGAAGCCGTATTACATGCAGATAAAGTGGCTCATATGATTGAGTTTGAGGCCTTTATAAATAGCGACTTTGTATTCTCTCAGCGCTCCGATGGGCTAATTGTATCTACGCCAACAGGGTCAACTGCTTACTCACTTTCTGGTGGCGGTCCAATATTAACGCCTGAACTAAATGCAATATCTTTGGTGCCTATGTTTCCGCACACGTTATCAAGCAGGCCATTAGTGGTAGATGCCGATAACGAAGTGAGACTAAAACTTAGTTTAGACAATACAGACAGCTTGCAAGTCAGCTGCGACAGCCACGTTGTGCTTGCCGTTTTACCTGGTGATGAAGTCGTCATTAAAAAAGCAGATAAAAAATTGCGGTTAATTCATCCAAAAAACTACTCTTACTACAACGTTTTACGTACGAAATTAAATTGGGGCAGTCGTTTATACTAATTTTATTGCTAAAGCGTTGTCTTTAGCGCAAAATGCAGATTACAACAATAATACACCAATTTTTAGGAACAAATAGCAATGACATATGTCGTTTTTTTTGCCTTGCTACTGTTAATTACACTTCTAGCAACCTACTTAAAAATAGAAAGCAATCGTCGCAAAGCAATTGAAGCTCAAAAAAAGCAATTTAACGAACGTGTATCACAAGTTGGCGCCCGTCTAAAGTCAAAATTAAATGAGCTAGTAGAAGCGAAAATTCTTCGCCCTAAATACGCACCTCGAATTCAAGCAATCGTTTCCAACTTTTTTGTAGTTCAAAAGCATACTGACGAGAATTTACAAACCCTTGAAGATGTATCTGATCTATTAATCAATACTTTATCTAACGAATTGACTAAAGCGAACCAAATAGGCAGTGGCCAAAGCTTGGAAGAAAATATCCAGTATTTTGTGTCTGAACTTCCACAGCAAGGTATCTCGTATAACAAAACGTTTTACTCAGAGGCGTTACCAAACCTTATCGAATTAATTAAAACCAACGACTTGCTACAACCCCTTGATAATGAAGAAAATGAATACATCCCAGAAAATCAAGACCCAAACAACCAACTCAATCAACATGTTAATATTGCCTAAATAATAAAAATTTAATTTGCAAAAAAGCTAAACACTGTATAAATTACCAGTTAATTAACTGGATGGATAAACAGTATGTTAGTTGGTTTAGAAATTAAAAACTTTGCAATTGTAAGTAACTTAAGCACTGAATGGCATAACGGCATGACGGCGATCACGGGTGAAACCGGCGCGGGTAAATCGATTGCCATTGATGCACTTTCATTGTGTTTAGGCGAGCGCGCTGAAGCCTCTGCTGTAAGACCTTCTGCAGACAAAGCTGAAGTATGTGCTCAATTTGATATAAGCGCACTCCCGCTCGCTCAGGCTTTTTTAGAGCAACATTTTCTGACCAGTACTGATAATGATTGCTTACTTAGACGCGTTGTTTGCAAAAATGGTCGCAGTAAAAGCTACATTAATGGCAGCTCAGTAACTGCATCTCAGCTCAAAGAACTTGGCCAGTATTTAATTTCTATACATGGACAACACGCTCATCAACACCTTTTAAAAGCTGAACATCAATTACAACTACTTGATGCATATGCTGGCCATCAAGACTTGGTTGTAAAAGTAACTGAAAGTTATAAACAATTCGCCAACCTTCAAAAAGAATTTAAACAGCTTGAGCAACAGCAATTACAACAAGCCGCTCAAAAACAGCTACTAGAATACCAAGTGGCAGAACTTGACGAGTTTGCGTTACAAGACGGTGAGTTTGAACAAATTGAAGTCGAACATTACAAGCTAAGTAATAGCCAAACCATTTTAGAGTCATGTCAAAAAGAGCTGCAATACCTATATGAAGGTGAAGAACAAAGCGCGTGTTCTGTTTTACAGCACAGCGCACAGCAATTTGCAGATTTAGCACAATATGATGAAAGCTTAGCAAGTGTGGCAGCAATGCTAGAAGAAGCTGCTGTTCAAGTAGAAGAAGCTAGCCGAGAAATTCGCAATTATACGGAACAAGTTGATTTAGACCCAGCCCGTTTAACAGAGATAGAAAATAGGTTAAGTGGCGCAATGGACTTAGCTCGTAAGCACCATATAAAACCGCAATCATTAGTTGAATTTCATCAGTCAATTTCAAAAGAACTCGAGTCAATTAGTAATAATAGTTCGCGTTTGGAGCAACTTGACTCTGAAATAAACGATGCATTGCTTGACTACAAGCAAGCAAGTGAAGCGCTAAGTATTAGCCGCAGAAGTTATGCTAATACCTTAAACACCTTAATAAGCGAAAGTATGGCAAATTTATCCATGGAAAATGGTGTATTTGAAATATCGCTTACTGAAGATCCTGAGCGCGCCCCCAATCTTTTAGGGCATGATAGCGTTTCGTTTTTAGTATCGACCAACCCAGGGCAGCCCCTTCAGCCTTTGGCTAAGGTGGCGTCTGGTGGTGAGCTTTCGCGTATTAGCTTAGCTATTCAGGTTATTATTGCCCAAAAAGTAACAACACCAACATTGATATTTGATGAAGTAGACGTAGGTATTTCTGGACCTACAGCCTCTGCTGTTGGAAAGTTATTAAGGCAACTTGGTAAATCGACTCAGGTGATCTGTGTTACCCATTTGCCGCAGGTTGCAAGTAGTGCGCATCAGCAATTTTTTGTAGCAAAAGAAATTGCTAAAGGTGAAACCTTTACCAATATGCTGGCACTAACAAAAGATGGTAGAGTAGACGAAATAGCAAGGTTGCTTGGCGGCGACAATGTTAGTAAAACAGCAAAAGCAAACGCAAAAGAGTTAATAAAAAGCGCATGTGTAATTTAGGTTTAATTAATAACCAACTAGGGTTTCAATTTTCAGCAAGGCCTTTATATGATTACTAATACTGCTTTAATTCTTATTATTGTAAGCTGGCTACTGGTTTTAATTAGTATATTGTTAACTTTATTTAGCCGATATAAACACACACAATTTAAGAAACACTTAATGAGCTTTTTAAATGTAACGTTATTCGTTCAGCTGATTCTTAGTGTTTACAATTTAATGAGTTACCAGGATGGTAATTCGAATAATTTAATTTTTAGTTATACATGTGTTTTGCTCACCCAAATACTGTGTAATGTATTTTGTTACATGAGTTTAAAAAGACGTATTGCTAAAGTTAAATCAACACTTGATTCGTTCTCAATGGAATAATAAAACTACTCTGAGCAAGTCTTATTTTTACCTTGCTCTTTAGCTTTATAAAGCAATTCATCTGCGCGCTTGATATCAATGTCTATAGAATCGCTTTCATGGGATTGAACAACCCCCATACTAATCGTTAAGCTTAAGCTCGCAAAAGATGTATTAACCGGAAATTGTTTTAGCGCGGCATGTATTTTATTTGAAATCTCTACGCCCTTTGCGTTAAATACATTAGGAATTGCAATCAAAAACTCTTCCCCGCCCCAGCGTGATGCAACGGCATTATTAGGAATATGTTGCTTTAAAATATTAGCTAAGTGTATGAGCGCTTCATCACCAAAACTATGCCCGTACTCGTCGTTAACTTTTTTAAAGTTGTCTACATCGCACAAAATAAGTACAAACGGTGTTTGCTCCTTCGTGAGCGCTAATTTAAATTCACTAAGCTTATTCATTGTAAAGCGTCTGTTTGGTAACCCCGTTAAAGGGTCAATAGTCGCCAACAGTTCATTTTTTTTACTCAGTGCTAATATTTTTTGATTGTATTTTTCCCTTGAGTTTTCATAAAAGCCACTCAACATTGCGACAATAATAAATGAAAATATAACTCGATAGGGAAATTGATCCGGTTGATAGTTATAAATACTAAAGGTATGCGCACAATAAAAAGCTAATATAACCGCTAATAAAAACAAAACAATATCAACGATACCGCGCTTTAAGCCTCTAATTGAAAATGTGACTGGCGAAACTATGAATATCCAAATCGGACCTGTTCCCTGCGCGCCGCCAGTTAAAACAAGGTAAATCATCAATGCATAGAGGTTATAAAGGATAGCACTGGCTGACTTTTCAACGTTCTTATAAGCACTAAGCGCCCATGCGTAAATTAGCGAAGAACATATTAAAGTAAAAAATAAAAAATAATCGCTGCTAGTCAATGCAATGCAGCCCATCACCAAGGTTGCTATAAAGCCTATTGATGAGAAGAACCTAACTATCAGTTTTCTTTCTGGATTATTTAAATGTTCATGCATAATAAGCGCGATTTTTCTTATATTATTGAGTTAATTTTCAGCAAAGTTATCACCAATTTTTCTGAGTAACACTCAATACTCCCCTTTTTCAGCAGTTAAATCAAGATTAAAGTATGACTGATGTAAAATTAATACTAGTACCTTTTTTAGAAAGTTTTAACTTTATGAATCCTAAAACTATTCATGACTGTAGCTTGGTAATACGACCAAATTATCATCGAAATTAAAATGGTTAAAAATAAATGGAAGCTAATTCTTTTCAAACACAAAAAAGCAAGCCACTTGGCTTGCTTTTAAATTGTCGATTTCTGAAAATATTAAATTAAACTTTTAAATAATCCATAATACCTTCAGCTGCGTTACGGCCTTCAAAAATAGCGGTTACTACTAAATCCGAACCACGCACTATATCGCCACCAGCAAATATTTTAGGGTTAGTTGTTTGATGTGTAAATTCACCTTGCTCTGGTGCGTTAATACCGCCCCAGTGGTTTATTTCTACGTCATACTTTTCTAACCAGTCCATTTTGTGTGGCTTGAAACCAAACGCCATTATTACTTGTGTTGCTTCAATAACATGCTCTGAACCGGCGACCTCTTCTGCGCGGCTACGACCATTCGCATCTGGCTCACCCAGCTTAGTTTTAACCATTTTTACGCCTGCAACATGGCCGTTAGCGTCTAGCACAATGCCTTTAGGTTGAACGTTATATGTAAATATAACCCCTTCTTCTTTGGCATTTTTTACTTCACGCTTAGAGCCTGGCATATTTTCTTCATCACGGCGGTACGCACACGTTACTTTTGCAGCACCCTGTCGTATAGACGTTCGTACACAGTCCATCGCAGTATCACCACCACCTAATACAACGACCTTCTGATTCGCCATATCAATATAAGCTTGATTCGCTTCGTCATAACCCATAACTCGGTTAGTGTTACCGATTAAAAACGGCAGCGCATCGTGAACACCCGGTGCATCTTCATTTTCAAGCCCAGCACGCATACTCTGATACGTACCCACGCCCAAAAATACTGCATCATAGTCGGCTAAAATATCATCCATAGTGATATCTACACCTACTTCAACATTCAGCTTAAATTCTACGCCCATTTCAGTGAAAATCTCACGGCGTTTTTGCATCACTTCTTTCTCTAGTTTGAAAGAAGGAATACCAAATGTGAGTAATCCACCAATTTCTGGGTGACGGTCAAACACAACAGGCTTAACACCATTTCGAACTAAAATATCCGCACAACCCAAGCCCGCGGGCCCTGCACCAATGATAGCTACTTTTTTGTCAGTCCATGTTACGTAAGACATGTCTGGCTTCCAGCCCATTTTAAACGCGGTATCGGTAATATATTTTTCAATGTTACCTATCGTTACCGCGCCAAACTCTTCATCGAGCGTACATGAGCCTTCACACAACCGATCTTGAGGACAAACACGGCCACATACTTCAGGCAAACTGTTTGTTCGATGAGAAAGCTCCGCAGCTTCTAATATACGCCCTGTGCGAATTAGTTTAAGCCACTGTGGAATGTAATTATGTACCGGACATTTCCATTCACAGTATGGGTTACCACAATCCAAGCAACGATCCGCTTGAGAGTTAACCTGATTTTCTGAAAAGGGTTCGTAAATTTCTACAAATGATTTTTTACGTGACGAAATTGGCTTTTTGCGTGGATCTACACGCTGCACGTCTATAAATTGATATACATTTTCGCTCATACTGCCCCCTTATTGCGCCTGAACACGTAGTTCGGCACTACTACGGGCGCGGTGCCCGAGTAAACTTTTTACGTCACTTGATTTAGGTTTTACTAATTTAAACATAGGTAAGTAGAGCTCAAAATTAGCTAAAATACTTTCTGCTCTGCATGAGCCTGTTAGCTCTAAATGCTCAGCAATTAATCCACGTAGGTGCTCTTGGTGTGACGTTAACGCTTCTAATGTCACAACTTCAACAAGCTCTGGATTTATGCGTTTTTCAAAGTCGTTTCGCTCATCTAAAACGTAGGCAAAACCACCGGTCATACCCGCCCCAAAGTTAACACCTACATTACCAAGCACACACACAACACCACCGGTCATGTATTCACAGCCATTATCGCCAACGCCTTCAACAACTGCTTGCACGCCTGAATTACGAACTGCAAAGCGCTCACCTGCGCACCCTGCAGCAAACAATTTACCGCCCGTTGCACCGTATAAACAGGTATTACCAATAATCGTTGCTTTATGACTTTCAAATGATGAACCCACTGGCGGACGAATAACTAACTTGCCACCAGCCATGCCTTTACCAACGTAGTCATTAGCGTCACCAACGAGGGTCATTTCAAGGCCACCTGCGTTCCAAACACCAAACGATTGACCAGCCGTGCCATGGAGCTCGATTGCTACCGGGTCAGCCGCCATACCCTGATTTCCATGTTTATCAGCGATGTAGCCAGATAACATTGCACCAACTGAACGGTCTGTATTACAAATTCGGCTAACAAGTGAAATACCACTTGAAGCATCTATCGCTTCTTGCGCTTTTCCTAATAGGCTTTCGTTAAGCTTGCCTAAATAATGTGAGCTATTTGGCGCGCTACAAAATAACGTTTCGCCTGTTGGATTGTTTGGCTGCGCAATAACAGAAGATAAATCTATCTTTTTCTGTTTGGCTGTTTTGCCCTCAATTGCTTCAAGTAAATCAAGACGACCAATTAAATCTGTTAAGTTTGCAACACCTAGGCTTGCCATGATTTCACGCGCTTCTTGTGCAATAAACTTAAAGTAGTTCATCGCCATTTCAGGTAAGCCATGGTAATGCTTTTGACGAAGTGTTTCGTCTTGCGTTGCAACACCGGTTGCACAGTTATTTAGATGACAAATACGTAGATATTTACACCCTAATGCCACCATAGGGCCTGTACCAAAACCAAAGCTCTCAGCACCTAAAATAGCAGCTTTAATAATATCTAAACCTGTTTTTAAACCACCATCTGTTTGCAAACGAATACGATGACGAAGGCCATTTTCTACAAGGGCTTGTTGTGTTTCAGCTAGACCTAGTTCCCATGGACTGCCTGCATATTTTACAGACGTAAGCGGGCTTGCGCCTGTGCCGCCGTCGTAACCCGATATAGTAATTAAATCAGCATATGCTTTAGCTACACCCGTTGCTATCGTGCCAACACCTGGTTCAGACACTAGTTTTACTGATACAAGTGCTTTTGGATTTACTTGCTTTAAGTCGAAAATTAGCTGAGCAAGATCCTCAATAGAATAAATATCATGATGTGGTGGCGGTGAAATTAACGTCACGCCAGGTACCGAATAGCGAAGTTTAGCAATGTAAGGTGTTACTTTTTCACCCGGAAGTTGCCCGCCTTCACCTGGTTTTGCACCCTGCGCTACTTTAATTTGAATTACATCTGCGCTACGTAAATAATGCGGTGTAACACCAAATCGACCTGAAGCTACTTGCTTAATACGTGAGTTTTTCTCTGTGCCGTAACGAAGTTTATCTTCACCACCTTCACCTGAATTTGAACAACCACCTAGGCGGTTCATCGCAATTGCGAGTGCTTCATGAGCCTCTGGCGATAAAGCACCAATACTCATTGCAGCTGAGTCAAAACGTTTGTAAAGCGCTTCTGCAGGCTCTACATCATCAATACTAATTCCATTTTCTGGTAATTTAAGTGCCAGCATATCGCGTAATGTTGAAATAGGTCGATTATTAACAAGCTTTGCATACTCGTTGTAATCTCTATATTCACCAGAGCGAACTGCTACCTGCAGTGTTTGGATCACATCTGGGTTGTATGCATGGTACTCACCACCATGTACATATTTAAATAAACCGCCATGGCTAAGTAACTTACGTTTACTTAAAGCAAGCTTGTGTAAGCTTTGTTGATCGTCATCAAAGTCTGTAAAACATGCGCCTTTAATGCGGCTAGCCACACCTTTAAAACACATATCAACAACAGCATCTGATAAACCCACCGCCTCAAATAACATTGAGCAGCGGTAAGAAGCGACTGTACTAATGCCCATTTTCGACATTATTTTGTATAAACCTTTGTTTACCGCTTTACGATAAGCAAGGGTTACCTCGCAGTAAGATTTATCGATGATTTTACTGTCACTCATCGCGACTAACGATTCATACGCTAGGTATGGGTAAATAGCTGTTGCGCCAAAACCAAGTAACACTGCAAATTGATGAGGGTCTCTTACGCTACCCGTTTCGATAATGATGTTTGATTCACAACGTAAATTGTTATCAACCAAACACTTTTGCACTGCACCTACAGCCATAGCCGCAGGGATAGGTAGGTTTACATCGTCAAAATTACGGTCAGTTAAAATAAGCATGATAGAGCCAGCAGCTGCTTTCTCTTTTGCTTTATCGCAAATGCGTTTAACTGCGTTTTCTAAACCTTCTTCAACAGTGTAAGTAATATCAATCTTACAATAGCTGTAATGCGCTTCATCTGCATTTAGTAGCTGCTGCATGTCTGCATACATTAAAATAGGTGTATCGAATTGCAAGCGCTTAGCGTGGCCTGTAGTTTCGTTAAACACATTTTGTTCGCTACCAATACACGTAGCCAAAGACATAACATGATTTTCGCGAAGAGGATCAATTGGCGGGTTAGTGACTTGTGCAAACTTTTGACGGAAATAATCGTATAGTGAACGATGTCCTTCGCTTAACACAGCAAACGGAGTGTCATCACCCATTGAGCCTGTTGCTTCTTGCCCGTTTTCACCCATTACACGAATAACGCTATCCAACTCTTCATTGGTATAACCAAACATTTTTTGATATTTAGCTAACGTTTCATCGTCAAATGAACGATTGCCTGCATCTTGCTCTTTTAATTCTTCAAAGGGAGTCAAGCGCTTAACATTTTCTTCGAGCCACGACTTATAAGGATGGCGAGATTTTAAATCTTGATCTATTTCATCTGAATGCCAAATTTTCCCCAATTTGGTATCAATTACTAAAAGCTCACCCGGGCCCACTCGGCCTTTTTCAACCACTTCATCGGCGGTGTAATCCCAAATACCGACTTCAGAAGCAAGGGTTATAAAACCATCTTGTGTGATTACATAACGCGCAGGACGAAGACCATTTCGGTCTAAATTACAGGCTGCAAAACGGCCATCTGACATAACAATCCCCGCAGGACCGTCCCATGGTTCCATATGCATGGAGTTAAAGTCATAAAATGCACGTAAATCGTCATCCATAGCGCGGTTTTTTTGCCATGCAGGCGGTACCAGCATGCGCATAGCACGGAATAAATCCATGCCACCGGCTAAAAATAGTTCTAGCATGTTATCAAGGCTTGACGAATCTGAGCCTGTTTCATTAACAAACGGCGCTGCGCTTTGTAAGTCTGGAATAAGTGGAGACGAAAATTTATACGAGCGAGCACGAGCCCACTGACGGTTACCCTCAATGGTGTTAATTTCACCATTGTGCGCTAAATAGCGGAAAGGTTGAGCAAGTGGCCAACGAGGCTGTGTGTTTGTTGAAAAGCGCTGATGAAAAACACAAATTGCGCTGGTCATACGAATGTCAGCTAAGTCTAAATAAAAATTAGGCAAATCTGCAGGCATCATAAGGCCTTTATAGATAGTCACTAATCCAGATAAACTTGCAATGTAAAATGATTCATCGTCTGCTAAACGTTTTTCAGCACGACGGCGCGCTACGTATAAGCGACGTTCTAAATCTTTTGAACGCCAACCTTCAGGTGCGCTTACAAAAATTTGCTCAAAGCCCGGTAATTGCTGCACAGCAATTGGACCTAGCATTGATGGGTCGGTAGGCACTTCGCGCCAGCCTAAAATATTTAGCGTTTCTTTTTCTAATTCTTCGCTAAGAATTTCCTTTGCAGCTTGTGCTAAAACAGGATCTGAATTTAAAAAGATCATGCCTACTGCATAGTTTTTACCAAGGTGCCAGTTATGCTCACTTGCAATAGCACGGAAAAAACTATCAGGTTTTTGCAAAAGCAAACCACAGCCATCGCCTGTTTTACCATCAGCAGAAATACCGCCACGGTGTTGCATACGATCCAACCCAGTAATAGCAGTACGAATAAGCCGGTGACTAGCCTGACCATTAACTTGGGCAATTAAGCCAAAGCCACAATTTTCTTTCTCTAATTTCGAGTCGTATAACATAGACCCCTCCCCTTGCTTCACTGTTAGCGTTAATGAACTGCTCGACGATTTGCTAACAGCCGGTCAAAACTAGCCTCTATATCAAATAGAGTCAACAGTAATTTGAATACATATTCACATTCTTGAATATTTCTCACTTCATAGCAAGATTTCTTTTTTATCATTTTTATTAACATTTAGCGGTGTTTTCATCGTTATTTTTTCATGACACTGGTGTCAAGTTTAACATTTTGTAAAAATAGCTCTAAATCAAAACACAGTTTACGTAAACGTAAGCCTAAATATTAGTGAATAAATATTCAATTAAAGGAATTTATAAAATGTGGGGATTATGCAAATAATATTACCCCTTTTCATTAACGAATTATAAAAGGGATAAATAAAGGTAGAATTATGTTCCTTATGCTTCATTCAGCTTAAAAACTGTCATTTAACCACTCATTACTTTGATTAATTATTCGTAAATAGAAAAATAAAACCAATCAAAGCTTAAATGTCATCCCGCTATTTAATCGCCTGAGTAGCTTAGCTTTAAAATACACTTACACTTTGAGTTCACTGTGGTGCCGACGTTATTGGTTTTCTTATACCCGCAACGCAGTATTTACTCTTTATATATTGCTTTTTATGTGTCCGAAGCGGACACATAAAGTGTCCGCGGACATATTGCTTTAAAAAAATAATTACTAAGTTATTTAATATCAACAAGTTAAATTCTGGCATGCTAATCGTATAGTGTAATTTAGTAATTATTATTTGGAAGAATTATGTTCACTTTAAGCTTATTTTTACTCTCGCCACTAGCCGCTATTTTTGCAGCACTACTTTATGTCATGTTTGAAAAAAATATAAATTCATTTAGTTAGGGTTGAATAATGATTAAAGATACCAGTGCTCAAGACATACAAGTTAAAACACCCGCAAACCGTAAAAAGCGTTTTCTTTTAATTATCGCTGTGTTGTTACTTATTATTATTGCTGCTACTTATGGAGTTATGTCAGGCTCGGATGCAACTAAATCATTTAGCCAAGAAAAGGTGCAAATAGCAAAAGTAGAAATTAAAACGCTTATTCGCGATGTAGCCGCAAGTGGAAAAATTGTTGCCGCCAATGCACCACATATCTACAGCCCAGAGAAAGGCTTTGTAAGCTTGCACGTTAAAGCTGGCGATACAGTTACCAAAGGCGACGAGCTTGCTGTTCTTCATAGCCCTGAACTTACCAATGAATTAAAACAACAACAATCCGTATTACAACGCTTAGAGGGTGAACTTAAAAGGCAAAACCTGCAATCAAGAAGAGACACTTTAACCCTTACAAAAACACTCGATATGGCAAGTGTAGAATTAAACGCAGCACAAAGAGAAGATCGCCGCGCAAAACTATCAATTAAAAAGCATTTAATAAGCCAAATAGACCTTGAAAAAGCAATAGACGACTTATCACGTGCACAGCTTACCTATAAACACGCACAGCAAGAGGTAGCACTTGCTAAAGATACACTCGCATTTGAATTGCAAGCAGCTAAAAGTGATGTAGAGCGTCAGCAGCTGATCGTTGATGAATTACATAGAAAAGTAAATGAGCTGTCAATTCGGGCCACAGTGACAGGCATTGTTGGTAATCTGCTTGTGCAACAAAAAGCAGCCGTCACGCAAAGTCAGCCTCTAATGACACTCGTTGATTTAAGTCATTTTGAAGCACAGTTGCAGGTGCCAGAAAGTTACGCAAACGAACTCGGGTTAGGTATGGACGTAGAGCTTAAATTAGGGAACGAAACAATAATGGGGGTGCTATCGGCTATATCACCCGAAGTTAATAATCGCGAAGTAACCACACGTGTTCGCTTTACAAGCAACAGCAATAACATTCGCCAAAATCAACGTTTAACCGCGCGTATTTTACTCGACAATCGCCAAAATGTGCTGCAGGTAAAGCGAGGCGCTTTTATGCAACAAGGCGGCATTGTTGCATATAAAATAGACGGAAATTTTGCAAGACGTATACCTATATCCGTAGGTGCCACCAGCATTAACGCGGTAGAAATTTTAAGCGGCTTAAATGAAAACGACGAAATAATAATTTCTAGCTACAACCAATTTAACCAAGTAGACACGCTTTTATTAAATTAGAAGCGCTCTCAACCAGCGCCAATTTAAGGAAAAACCATGTTACAAATGAAAAACATAAGTAAAGTATACCAAACTGAAATGGTTCAAACTCACGCATTAAGAGACTTTAATTTAAATGTAAATGAAGGCGAATTTATAGCTGTCACAGGCCCTAGCGGCTCTGGGAAAACTACCTTTTTAAATATTGCCGGAATGTTAGAACCCTTTAGTGAAGGTGATTATATTTTAGATGGTGTAAATGTGGGTAGCCTAAACGACAACCAACGTGCCGATTGCCGAAATCAAAAAATTGGTTTTATCTTTCAAGGTTTTAATTTAATACCAGATTTAAACCTCTATGAAAATATTGAAGTACCTCTTCGTTATAGAGGTATTAAAGCAAAAGAACGTAAACGTAGAATAGAGCAATGTTTAGAACAAGTAGGCTTAGCCTCTCGCGCTAAGCATTTACCTCAACAACTTTCTGGCGGCCAGCAACAACGCGTCGCTATAGCCCGCGCACTTGCTGGCGAACCACGCTTTTTACTTGCCGATGAGCCCACCGGTAACTTAGACAGCCTAATGGCTCGCCAAGTGATGGAATTACTTGAGCAAATAAATCGCGATGGCGCCACTATTATAATGGTGACACATGACAGCGAATTAGCCCGCCGTGCACCGCGCAACATTCAAGTAGTTGATGGACAACTTGCTGACTTTACTTTGTACCAAGGTACACAGCCAATAAAAGTCGCACAAGGAGTATAATTCATGCTGGTTCATTATATTGATCTGAGTTGGCGTAGCTTTAAGCGCACACCACTCGTAAGCTTTTTAATGGTACTTGCCATAGCAATTGGTATTGGCATCACCATGACTAGTTTGAGTGTGTATCACATGATGTCGGCCGATCCAATCCCGCACAAGAGCAGTCAGCTTTTTAGTGTGCAATTACAGATAATGGACGATGGAAGCACATGGTGGACGTCAGATAACCAGCCTCTTCAACTAACTTATCAAGATGCTGCAAATCTTTATCAATCCCAAGTAGGTGCTCAACGTTTAAAAATGGTACGAAGTGGCTTTTCTGTTTACATAGACTCTGACAAAGTAAAACCGTTTAGTCAAAGTGCAAGACTTACCACTCCTGAATTTTTTAATATGTTTGACCTCGAATTTTTACATGGTAGCAAGTGGTCACAGCAACAAGAAGACAATGCAGCGCCCGTTGTTGTCATTAGCGAGGAGTTAAACAATAAGTTATTTGCTGGCAAAAATTCAGTGGGTCAGGTTATTTACCTTGACGATGCTAGTTACGAAGTGATTGGCGTTACAAAAAACTGGCCACTAACCATCAAATATTACGACTTAAACAATGGTGCATTTAACCAACCCGAACAACTTTTTATGCCATTTAGCCTTCTTGAGGCAAAGCAACTTGGTAATTGGGGAAATACTAATGGTTGGAAGCATGAAGATGTTCGAAGTTTTACTGCCAAATTACAGTCAGAAATGGTTTGGATTCAATTCTGGGTTGAGTTAACGACCGAGCAACAAAAAAATGATTATGAGAATTACTTATTAGCTTATATGCAAGAGCAGCAAAAGCTCGGTCGATTTAATCGTAAAGAGCTCGCTTTTGGGCTTCGAGATGTTAATCAATGGATGGCTTACAATAATGTGGTTAGTGAAGATAACAAAATTTTAGTGGCTCTAAGTTTTATGTTTTTGGCTGTGTGTTTGGCTAATATACTTGGCTTATTACTTGCAAAATTTTTACGTCGAGCGCCAGAGGTTGGAGTACGCCGTGCACTTGGTGCTAATAAACGACAAATTTTTATGCAACATATCATTGAAGTCGCTATGTTAGGTCTTTTGGGCGGGCTACTTGGGATTGTATTTGCGCAGTTTGGCCTATTAGGTGTTCGTCAGAGCTACAGTTATTACGAAAGCTTAGCGACTATGGATTTAAGTATGTTACTAAGCGCCCCACTTATTGCAATCAGTACTTGTGTAATTGCCGGGCTTTATCCTGCTTGGCTGGTATGTAAAACCAACCCTGCCATTTATCTAAAAAGCCAATAAGGACGAACACAATGATATTAGAAATTAAACCTATTTTTCATGCGCTGTGTCGATCTAAAGTGGGTGCAATTTTGCTACTTATACAAATAGCAATTACCACTGCAATTGTTAGTAACGCAGCATTTATAATTCAAGACAGAGTAACCTACCTTAACCAAGAAACTGGCTACCCGGAAGATGAAATACTTGCTTTTCATGTCATGCATTTTGGTAAAGATGTTCAAAGCCATCAGCAATTTGAACTTGATGAAGCCATGCTTCGAGCTTTACCCGGCGTTAAAGACGCCATATATATTAACAACATACCGTTATCAGGTAGTGGCAGCTCATCTGACTTCAGTATTAACTCTGCACCAGAGCCAGGGCTTTCAGCAAGAACGGCTTACTTTTTTACGGATGATCATGCAATTAATACACTTGGCATTGAGCTTGTTGCAGGACGAAACTTTACTCAAGATGAGATTGTTGTTACCAACGATAATGATCAACGAGCCAATGTGACAATTGTCACTCAAGCATTACTCAATGAGCTTTTTCCTGATGAAGAGGGCTTAGGAAAAACGATTTTTCTTGGTGATATTGCACTGAAAGTTGTTGGTGTAATTAAGCATGCAAAAGGGCCTTGGTTAAAAGACAGCCGCCCAAATAATATCGCATTAATTCCTTACATTAATCCCAATATATCTGGCAACTTTTTAGTTCGTACTGCGTCCAATGAGCGTGCAGACATAGCTAAACAGATTGAAGACGCAATGCTTAAAAATTATAACAAGCGTGTGATTATTCGAATTCGTGGTTTAGATCAAGACAAAGCGCAATATATGGCTGAAGACACATTGATGATGCGTATGCTCATTGTACTCATCACTATCTTAGTTCTGGTTACAACGGTGGGCATTTTTGGTTTAACGCTATTCAATATAAGTAAGCGCACCAAACAAATTGGAACCCGTCGCGCTTTGGGCGCTCGTAAATCTTCAATTATCAATTACTTTTTAGTTGAAAATGCATTGATTTGCATTGCTGGATTAGTTTTAGGCGTCATTGCGGCCCTCATACTTGGGCAATTGCTAATGCAACACTTTTCAATTGCTGCGTTACCCTTGGGCTATGTTGTAGCGACTGCCGTTATGGTTTTTATCATGAGCCTTCTAGCTGTATTTGGCCCTGCTAAGCGTGCAGCAAATATTTCGCCAAGTATCGCAACCCGAACCATATAACGCTGCTCCCAACCTATGCTACACTGGCAAAATACGGTGTAGCATTTTCTAAATAATAATAAACAGCGATTAAATTCACATGGAAAAAATACTTATCGTTGATGATAACCCGGCTGTTTTAGAGGCATTATCATTACTACTGGAAATACATAACTTTAATGTAGTTACCGCAACAACGCCCTTTGAAGCTATTCAAATTGTGCAGTACCAACGCATCTCTCTCGTTATTCAAGATATGAATTTTACCAGCGATACCACCTCAGGCGAAGAAGGTAAAACTTTGTTTTATGCGCTGCGTGATGAGAACCCACACCTCCCTATTATATTAATAACCGCTTGGACTGAATTGTCAACGGCTATTGAACTCGTTAAAGCAGGTGCAGCCGATTACCTTCCAAAACCATGGGATGACCACAAGCTTCTTACGTGCATTAATAATTTAATAGAGCTGGGGTGCACTAAGCAACTTGTAGCCACGCACAACCGCCAACAAAAAGAGCGAGATGATAAATATAGCACTGCTAACTTAGCAGGCCTTATTTTTAAAAGTACCGCAATGGATCGATTAGTCACAATGGCATTGCAAGTGGCTAAATCTGATATTTCTGCACTCATAACAGGTCCTAATGGCAGTGGTAAAGAGTGTATTGCCACTATTATTCAAAAAAACTCTTCACTAATAAATCAGCCCTTCATAAAGGTCAATGCCCGCGCCCTACCCCAAGAGCTTTTGGAGGCTGAATTGTTTGGTGCTGAAGCAGGTGCTTATACTGGTATAAGCAAGCAACGTATAGGTCGTTTTGAGGCAGCCGATGGTGGAACATTATTTTTAGATGAAATTGGCAACTTGCCACTTTCTGGGCAAATGAAGTTGCTAAGAGTGTTGCAAACAGGTGAATTTGAACGGTTAGGGTCCACACAAACGCGCAAAGTAACTGTACGTGTTATATCAGCCACAAACGAAAATTTATTACAAGCAATAACCGAAGGTCGTTTTAGAGAAGATTTGTACTATCGCCTTAACGTTATTGAGTTAAACGTACCTGCGCTTTGTGAACGCGTTGATGATATTGCGCCACTCATTAATCACTTTTTACCACATAGAGAGCTAAGTATTGATGCAGAGCAAGCCCTTAATCGATACCAATGGCCAGGTAATGTAAGAGAACTTGAAAACGCCTGTAAACGTGTTGGTGTAATCAAGCCTAATGGTTTGCTTAGTGCTGAAGATTTTGACCTAACCCCGTCGTCGCCAATAAAAAATAACGACGTAAAAAAAGAACCTACAAAATTCGAAATTGAACAATCAATACGCGCTAATCAGGGGGTTATAGCCAAAGTAGCACGAGAATTTGGTTTAAGCCGCCAAGCACTGTATAGGCGTTTACAAAAAATGGGTATTGATTACTAATGTTTAATTTTATTAGTGGCTTATCGTTAACTCAAAAAATAATGGCTATATGTGTTTTATGCAGCGTTTTACCTGTTGTTAGCATTACAATAATTGCACAACATCCGCTGTATTACTCTGTGTTGTTGGTCATAGCAGCTATGCTAATAAGCATTTTGCTAGCTAGAGCCTTAACAAAGCCTATTAAGCTAGGGTTGCAATCGCTAGAAACTGGCTTACTTAATTTTAAAGATGGTGAGCTTTCTAGTTTATTAGCCTATAAAAACAACGATGAGTTAGGAAAGCTATGTCTGCTTTATAATCAAACGGCAAAACAACTTCGTCAAGAAAAACAGTGGATTTATCAACGAGAGTTAATGTTAGATAAAGTATTACAAAGCTCTCCACAAGCACTTTTACTTGTTAACGATAATAAAATTGTTGTATTTAGTAACTTAGTCAGCCGCACTTTATTTAATAGCAAAACACAACTAGAAGGCACGCAACTTCACGAATTATTGTCTGATGCACCTATTCAACTTACTAATGCTATTGAGCAAGGCGTGGATGGCTTGTTTAATATTGAAATAGATAGTCACGATTCTCAAACTTGGCATTTATCGACTGGCGAATTTTTGCTTAATAATCAAAAACATCACTTGTACATATTTAAACAACTTACCCGTGAACTCAGCCGCCAAGAAGTAGCAGTATGGAAAAAAGTTATTCGAATAATAAGCCACGAGCTTAATAACTCTCTTGGCCCTATGTCATCAATGCTGCACAGCGCTCAGCTTTTAGCTAGCCGCGTAGATGAGCCTCGCCTTGCAAGAGTGTTTTCAACAATCGATGAAAGAATAAGTCACTTGACTGAGTTTGTTCAAGGCTACGGCAAATTTGCAAAGCTCCCTACACCACAAAAATCAGCGATAAATTGGCAAAACACATTAAATGATCTGAATAGCCAATGGCAGTTTAGCTACAAAATAAGCAGCGCCAAAAGCATATTATATGCAGATCAGGCACAACTTGAGCAGTTGCTTATCAACTTACTCAAAAATGCACACGAGTCAGGCTCAAATCCGTCTAAAATAAACATAGATGTAACGTTCTTTAGTAATACTTGCATAGTAGATGTGAGCGATGGCGGAAAAGGCATGAGTGAGCAGGTTATGGCTAATGCCCTTGTACCTTTTTACTCTACAAAAAGTACAGGAAGTGGTTTGGGGTTAGCTTTGTGCAGAGAGATTGCTGAAGCACATAAAGGACAAATAAGCTTACATAATAAATTAAGTGGTGGTCTAAACGTGCAAGTTACCCTGCCGTGCAGATGAGTGATGTTGTAAAAATACTAAAAACAATAAAGCCACTTAACGTGGCTTTTATTATCACAGCACTATAGAAATAGCGCTCACAAAATAAGATTACTCAGCGTCAGCTTCTTTGTACTTAGCCGCTGTTTCTGTGATTAACGGTTGTAATTCACCACGTTGGAACATTTCAATGATGATATCACAACCACCAATTAGCTCACCCTCAACCCAAAGTTGTGGGAATGTAGGCCAATTTGCGTACGCAGGAAGCTCAGCACGAATGTCTGGGTTTAGTAAAATATCAACGTATGCAAACGGTTCGCCACACGACATAAGTGCTTGTGAAGCTTGTGAAGAAAAACCACAGTTTGGTAACTTAGGTGACCCTTTCATGAAAAGGATAATTGGGTTTTCTGAAATTTGCTGTTTAATTTTATCAATGGTTTCCATCTACAACCTCAAAGTAACGATAGCTAAATATACTTAGGTCTTGAAAATAACTCATCGTGACCATAAATATATAACTTAAAATGGGCAAATAAAGCCACAATTGAAATAGTCTTTCGCAATAGCATTGCTGTTTGCTTAAACTTGAGTAAAATACTCAACAATTATAGTAACACTATATTCCCACTTGGTATAGGTAAGTGGTCTGTTTCAACAGGCATTACGTATTACCAAATGGACTATCAACTAAAAAAGATGGAGATAAAAAATGGCATTTGAACTACCGTCACTACCATATGCAATCGACGCACTTGAGCCACATATTTCAAAAGAAACATTAGAGTTTCACCACGGTAAGCACCACAACACGTATGTTGTTAAGCTTAACGGTTTGATCCCTGGTACAGAGTTTGAAAACAAATCTCTAGAAGAAATCGTATGTTCATCAGAAGGCGGTGTATTTAACAACGCAGCGCAAATCTGGAATCACACGTTTTACTGGAACAGCCTATCTCCAAATGGCGGCGGCGAGCCTACTGGCGCAATTGCAGATGCAATTAACGCTAAATGGGGTTCTTTTGATGCGTTTAAAGATGCATTAAACGACAAAGCAGTAAATAACTTCGGTTCAAGCTGGACTTGGTTAGTAAAACTTGCCGATGGCTCTTTAGACATCGTTAACACGTCTAACGCTGCTACACCACTTACTGACGAAGGCGTTACACCTGTTCTTACTGTAGATTTATGGGAACACGCATACTACATTGATTACCGTAACGTGCGTCCAGATTACCTTAAAGGTTTTTGGTCACTTGTTAACTGGGAATTTGCAAACGCAAACTTCGCTTAATTAGCACTTATCGCTAATTTAAAAAAGACGCTAAAGCGTCTTTTTTTATGCCTATTATTTATACTTTTAAACTCTGTCATTTGACAAAATAGCCTTCTTCAACATGATCTTTTTTCACTTAAATTTTTAATTTTATTCCACAAACATAGACTTTCGCGACTAAACTTTAAAATGTAAGCACCTTTTACAGCGGGTTTCGGAGGTTATTATGACGATTTTTGAGCATTACCAAGCACGTTACGAAGCGGCACAAGAAGAAGAGTACAGTATCGCCGAGTTTCTTGAGATATGTAAAACCGACAAATCTGCCTACGCGAGTGCACCAGAACGCCTTTTAATGGCCATAGGTGAACCCACAATGGTAGATACCGCAACGGATGCACGCCTCAGTCGGTTATTTTCAAATAGAGTAGTTGCACGCTACCCTGCCTTTACCGATTTTTATGGTATGGAGGATGCCATTGAACAAATTGTTTCTTATTTAAAACACGCCGCTCAAGGGCTTGAAGAGTGTAAACAGGTTCTCTACCTATTAGGTCCAGTCGGCGGTGGCAAATCATCTATTGCTGAAAAGCTAAAGTACCTCATGCAACAAGTACCCATCTATTCAATTAAAGGGTCACCGGTAAACGATCACCCATTATCTCTGTTTGATCCCATTGAAGACGCTAATGTGCTAGAGCAAGAGTACGGTATTAAGCCACGTTATTTAAAAACAATTATGTCACCGTGGGCAGGCAAACGACTGAAAGAGTTTAATGGCGATATAAGTAAGTTTAGAGTGGTAAAACGTTATCCATCTATTCTGAATCAAATAGGCATCGCTAAAACAGAGCCTGGCGATGAAAACAACCAAGATATATCTGCATTAGTAGGTAAAGTAGATATACGTCAGCTTGAACATTTTGCGCAAAATGACCCCGATGCTTATGCTTACTCGGGTTCACTTTGTATGGCAAATCAAGGCTTGATGGAATTTGTAGAGATGTTTAAAGCCCCTATCAAAGTACTCCATCCACTACTAACGGCCACGCAAGAAGGTAATTACAATGGGACTGAAGGTATTAGCGCTCTTCCCTTTAATGGCATGATCCTCGCTCATTCAAACGAATCTGAATGGCAAACCTTTAAGAATAACAAAAATAATGAAGCCTTTTTAGACCGTGTATACATAGTCAAGGTACCTTATTGTTTGCGTGTCACTGAAGAAATTAAAATTTACGACAAACTTCTTCAGCATAGTGAACTTCATAGCGCTCCTTGCGCGCCTGGCACCTTAAAAGCTTTGGCACAATTTACAACTCTTTCACGATTAAAAGAGCCTGAAAACTCAAGCCTATATTCTAAAATGCGAGTGTACGATGGTGAAACACTCAAAGACACTGATCCAAAAGCAAAGTCGTATCAAGAGTATCGCGATTACGCAGGGGTGGATGAAGGCATGACGGGCCTTTCTACTCGCTTTGCATTTAAAATTTTATCTCGGGTGTTTAATTTTGATAACACAGAAGTGGCCGCAAACCCTGTTCACTTATTTTATGTACTTGAACAACAAATAGAGCGTGAACAATTCAGCAGCGATGTTGAAGAACGCTACTTGAGCTTTTTAAAAGGCTATTTAATCCCTCAGTATGTTGAATTTATTGGTAAGGAACTTCAAACTGCGTATTTGGAATCATACTCAGAATATGGGCAAAACATATTTGATCGCTATGTTATTTATGCCGATTTTTGGATTCAAGATCAAGAATATCGTGACCCTGATACAGGCCAATTATTTGACCGAGCTGCACTCAATGCAGAGCTTGAGAAAATTGAAAAACCAGCGGGCATTTCTAACCCTAAAGATTTTCGTAACGAAATAGTCAATTTTGTACTACGCGCACGGGCTCATAACAATGGCAAAAACCCGCTGTGGACGAGTTATGAAAAATTACGCACTGTCATTGAGAAAAAAATGTTTTCAAACACAGAAGATCTGTTGCCTGTTATTTCGTTTAATACTAAAACCTCAGCTGAAGATCAGCAAAAACACGAAGACTTTGTTAATCGCATGGTCGAGAAAGGCTATACACAAAAGCAAGTCAGATTGTTATCTGAGTGGTACCTACGTGTTAGAAAATCACAATAACCTTCATGGTTGTGGTTTTAGGAGGTCATTATGGCGCATTTCATAGACAGACGTTTAAACGGTAAAAATAAAAGCACCGTAAATCGTCAACGCTTCATTAGGCGTTATAAAAAACAGATAAAAGAAGCGGTGTCAGATGCAATAAATAAACGCAGTGTAACCGACTCTACATCGGGGGAAAGTATATCTATTCCGCAACGTGATATCAGCGAGCCTACCTTTCATCAAGGTAAAGGTGGGAATAAGAAACAAATACACCCAGGTAACGATCAGTTTGCAACAGGTGATAAAATAGAGCGACCAAAAGGTGGTGATGGTTCTGGACAAGGAGAGGCTAGCGACTCTGGCGAAGGGCAAGATGAATTTGTGTTCTCTATCTCAAAAGATGAGTACCTCGATTTACTTTTTGAAGATTTAGAACTTCCTAATCTTCAAGAAAATCAACTTGATAAACTTGTACAAATGAAAACCCAGCGAGCCGGTTTTTGCAGTGAAGGTATGCCAAGTAATATTGATATTGTTCGTTCGTTACAAGGATCACTTGCTCGACGTGTTGCGATGAGCGCTGGAAAAAAGCGCCGTTTAGCCGATTTAGAAGCTCAGCTAAAAATATTAATACACGAACCTCATAGCGATAAAGCCGCTGTTGCACTTTTACAAAAAGAAATAAACCTACTCAAACAGCAAATTAAAGCTGTGCCTTTTATTGATAACTACGACTTGCGTTTTAGAAATTACGAGAAGCGCCCCCACCCCACCAGCAAAGCGGTTATGTTTTGTATTATGGATGTGTCAGGCTCTATGGACCAAGCCACAAAAGATATGGCAAAACGGTTTTATATTTTACTATATCAATTTTTAACGCGCAGTTATAAAGACATTGAAGTGGTCTATATCCGTCATCATACGCAAGCGACTGAAGTAGACGAACAAACATTTTTTTACTCTCAAGAAACTGGGGGAACTATCGTATCGAGCGCACTTAAACTGATGGATAAAATAATTAAAGAGCGTTACAACGCAGACGAATGGAATGTATATGCAGCACAAGCATCTGACGGTGATAACTGGGCTGACGATACTCCTCATTGCGGGCAAATATTACGTAATAGCCTTTTAGATGCTGTTCGCTATTTTGCCTACATTGAAATCACAACACGTGCTCATCAAAGCCTATGGCGAGAATATTTAAATATTACGCAAACACATTCCAACTTTGCCATACAGCACATTCAAAGTGTTGAAGACATTTACCCTATATTTAGGGAGCTATTTAAAAAAGGTCGGCAACAACAAGGGGCTGCATAACCAAGCGAGGTATTAATATGAATACTAAACGAATGAGTGACGGCCCTGACTGGACTTTTGATTTGTTAACTGAGTATCAAACAGAAATAGCCCGCGTTGCAGACTTTTACCGGTTAGACATTTACCCTAATCAGATAGAGGTGATCACCGCCGAACAAATGATGGATGCTTACTCAAGTGTTGGGATGCCTATTGGTTACAACCATTGGTCTTACGGGAAAAAATTCATTCAAACTGAGCAAAACTATAAACGCGGACAAATGGGCCTCGCGTATGAAATAGTGATTAATTCAGACCCCTGTATTGCATATTTAATGGAAGAAAATACGTTACCGATGCAAGCACTAGTTATGGCGCACGCATGTTATGGCCACAACTCTTTTTTTAAAGGTAATTATTTATTTAAAACATGGACTGATGCCAGCTCTATCATTGATTACCTGGTATTTTCTAAAAATTATATACGTCGCTGCGAAGAAAAATACGGTGTAACAGCAGTAGAAACCTTACTAGACTCATGCCACGCACTCATGAACTATGGCGTTGATCGTTATAAACGCCCGCAACAAATTTCGTTATTCGAAGAGCAAAAGCGCCAAGAAGAACGCGAGGCTTATTTGCAATCTCAAGTGAACGAATTATGGCGAACAATCCCCGAACATCACCAAGAAGCAAAAAAGAAAGAACGCCACTTTCCTCAAGAGCCGCAAGAAAATATCTTGTATTTTATAGAAAAAAACGCACCACTTTTAGAACCTTGGCAACGTGAAGTTATTCGTATAGTGCGTAAAATATCACAATATTTTTACCCACAAAAACAAACACAAGTAATGAATGAAGGCTGGGCCACCTTTTGGCATTACACCATTTTAAATCACCTATATGATGAAGGTAAACTTACCGACTCATTTATGCTGGAATTTTTACAAAGCCATACAAATGTTGTTTATCAACCACCTTACAATAGTCAGTATTATTCAGGTATCAACCCATATGCTTTAGGCTTCAATATGATGGTTGATATTAGGCGACTATGCGAACACCCAACGGAAGAAGATAAAAAGTGGTTTCCTGAATATGCCGGAAGTAATTGGCTTGATACCCTTCATTTTGCTATGCAAAACTTTAAAGATGAAAGCTTTATAAGCCAGTTTTTATCCCCTAAATTAATTCGCGACTTTAAGCTTTTTACACTTATTGATAACGCAAGCGCTCCGCATTTAGAAATAGGCGCAATTCATAACGACAATGGATATAAAGCGGTAAGGGAAGCGCTTTCGGCTCAATATAACTTAAGTAATCATGAACCTAACATTCAAGTGTACGATGTTGATATCAGAGGGGATAGAGCGCTTACGCTTAGGTATGTGCCGCACAATAATATACCTTTAGCAAATACACATGAGGAAGTACTTAAGCACCTTTATAGATTATGGGGGTTTAAAGTAAAACTTGAACAAGTAGATAATAATGAAAAAATAACGACTATCGGACAATGCCCTAAAGATGACTCTCGACATACAACCGAGTGATTAAACTCAGAGCGGCAGACTAAAAATAATTAATAAAAAATGACGCTTAAGCGTCATTTTTTATATCGGCATAGGCAGTTACTTTATTTCGTCCATTCTTTTTAGATTGATACATAGCTTTATCTGCAGCTTCTATCCAGCGCTCATGGTCTTTAAACTCATTACTAAAACAGGCAAAACCAATACTCACTGTTACTTTCACTTCAAGTTGTTTATACATAACAGGACTTTGCTCAATTAATACCCTTAAGCGTTCAGCAAAAATTTCAGCCCCCTTTTCATCGGTATCTAATAAAGTAACTACAAACTCCTCACCACCGTACCTTCCTGCGATGTCCGTTTCGCGTAGTGTCGTTTTTAAAAGTTTTGACAAGTGGCGTAGTGCTTCATCACCACACGTGTGGCCATATTCATCATTTACGACTTTAAATCGATCGATATCAAACATCAGCAATGCACTAGAACCGCCATTGCGCTTAGTACGCAAAAACTCTTGCTTGAGCGTACTCTCCCAATGACCACGGTTATACAATTGAGTGAGGCTATCTGTTTGGCTTACTTGCTCTAGGCGGGCATTTAAATCCTCTAATTCTTTTTTATTTACCGCAATATCAGTTACATCATATAAAATAATACATATATGACTGACTTCTGCACGAATATTAGTTAAAGGTATAAAGGTTGCATTTTGATACATATACTCGGCTTTACCAGTGATAGGACGGTAATTTTTAAACCTAAATATATAAGGTTGCTGTTCCCATATTGTGAATGAGCGATTTTTTAAAACAAATACTGATTCAGATTTACTTCTAAACCATTTTTCGTCTATTGCAGGAAACAAATCAAATAAATCTTTATGCTTTACCGCACTTGGTAATAAGCCGGAATGGTTTTCCATGAACCCATTCCAAACACACACTCGGTAATCTCTATCAAGAACAACAAGACCCACATCAACGGTATTAAACATATCCATTAACCAATGGATCTCATTCATATCTAAATCAGCAGCCATAACTTAATCTTCTAATAGGTAAGCAACTTTGTATTTCAAAGTTTTTAGTGAGTCTTCGGTAAATAACAACATTAAATCACAGTTTATGTTGTGATTTTCAATGCCATAGCTAATTTCAATTGCAAGAGTGCGTTGCCAACGAGACTTGTTTGCTTTTACCAGTTCAGAAACATCCCTATGCTGACCTAACACAATTGGGTGTCCTTGGCTGAATGACATGTCGAGCTGCTTAGAAAGACCCGTAAGAATTGCACCAATAAGGATATTACTAATATCCATTAGTAGCTCAAGCTCAACATTATCGGTGAGTACACCGTCATAATTCATTAAAGACGCAATTTCTTTAAAACTAGAATCGTTGAGTAATAATAATGCTTCGCCAGATACACCACCACCTATAAAGCCCTGGCACACACCAGAAGTAGACGCATTATTATCTATGGAGCGAAGTGCCATATCTAGCTCACTCACCTCGAGAATATTTACATTAGGGATTGGTAATTCGACAAATACATTGAGTAACCTTGCTAGTAAGTCACCAGCCTGCCCCATTGCGACATTAGTCAGTTCTTGGTAGATGTCTCGAACGTCAGGGTCAACTTGCTCACCTAATGCATGGGACAAGCGTTCACGCATAGCTTTGTCTTTAATTCCATGATGCTCTATTATTTCGGCAAGCTTTTCTGGTGAGCAGGGTTTTTGAATAAAATCGATAGCGCCTAAATCAAGCACTCGTTGGTGGGCATTAGGTTGTATGTCGCCAGATACCACAACAGTAAGCACATTTAAGCCTAACTCTTTCATTGCCATCAACACTTCATACCCGTCCATTTCAGGCATGTTTAAATCAAGGAATAGAATTTCTGGTTCAACCGCTTTTATTTGCTTTATGCAATCAACACCGTTAATTGCAAACTCAACCTTTATGTCCCAGTCTTCCGGCAATGAGCGGGCTAACTGGCGCCTCGCTAATTTGGAATCATCACATACTAATACTGATGTTGGCATACTATCTCTCTATTTTTAAACCAAGTATTAACATCACAAAATGATAGTGGCTTTTATTTTTATTATTTAAGATATTTTTTGTAACTATATGTTAATCAAAGTTTCAGCGGTTTACAATTTATAAATCTCATAACTAATTCTTATCAAGCAAGAACGCATAATCGCTTGGTTACTCATACGCAGTATAATACACTGTCGCTTATTGCGTTAATTTAAAAGGAAATACCTTATGTATCGTACGTTCGCGTTTGTGCTGAGTGCATTTTGCTCCGTTGCTATGGCAGCAGATTACCCAGAAAATACACTAGATGCAGGAAAAGTGTCAGTACAGGGCAAACCAATTACTTTAATGGGTGAAGGTGTCTCAGTAGGTGAAAGTGCACCTGACTTTAAAGTAGTTGATGGTAACTTTACGCCTGTAACGCTCAAAAACTACAAAGGGCAAGCATTACTAATTAGCGTAGTACCAAGTTTAGATACCGGTGTGTGTAGTTTACAAACTAAGCACTTTAACGAAAAAGTGGCGCTGCAATTTCCAAGTATTGAAATATTGACTGTAAGCGCTGATTTACCGTTTGCCCAAAAACGATTTTGTAAAGCAGAAGGTATAGATAAAGTCATCACATTATCTGATTCGGTATGGCGTGATTTTGGCCAAAAATATGGTGTGATTATAAAAGATATGGGGCTTCTAACGCGCTCTATTTTTATACTCGATAAGAGCCACAAAGTGATTTATAAGCAATTAGTGAGTAACCTCTCTACCGAGCCAGAATATGACAGCGTAATAGAAAAGCTTAAAACCTTATAGGTCTTTCTGTAAAACAAAAAAACCGCCAGCTGGCGGTTTTTTTGTGCGCTTTAAATTAACCTAAAAGCTCACCTAACTGCGCACTTACAACTTCTACGGCTTGTGTACCGTCAAGTTTATGGTACTGCGTGTTGCCTGCAGCTGCTTCAGCTTGGTAGTAATCAACCAACGGCATAGTTTGCTCATGGTAAATACCTAGACGTTTACGCACAGTCTCTTCTGTGTCGTCAGCGCGCACAATTAACTCTTCACCTGTTTCATCGTCTTTACCTTCCACTTTTGGTGGATTGTAAACAACATGGTAAACACGACCCGAGCCAGGATGAACACGACGTCCGCCCATACGCTCTACAATTACTTCATCAGCAACATCAAATTCAATAACGTGATCAACTACTACGCCATTTTCTTTCATTGCATCTGCTTGTGGAATGGTACGTGGAAAGCCATCTAGTAAAAAACCTTTTTCGCAATCAGCTTTAGCAATACGCTCTTTAACTAAACCAATAATGATATCGTCAGAAATTAGCTGACCTGCGTCCATTACTTTTTTTGCTTCTAAGCCAAGTGGAGTGCCTTCTTTAATTGCAGCACGTAGCATATCGCCAGTCGAAATTTGTGGAATACCGTACTTGTCCATTAAAAACTGAGCTTGAGTACCTTTACCTGCACCCGGCGCGCCCAAAAGAATAATGCGCATATCATTGTCCCCTAGTATGAGAGTTTATTTTTAAAGCGTGAATTCTTCCATAAGCGCCGCTGATACTCAAGCAACTTATACTAATTGCCTAGTTTATAGCGCATAAAAAAAGGAAGCCTCGGCTTCCTTTTTTAATATGTACAATATTTATACTTTTAATAACTTAATATAAATTTATTTGCTTAGCTCTAACATTAATTTATTTAGGCGTGTAACAAACCCTGTTGGGTCTTTTAATGTTCCGCGCTCTGCAAGTAATGCTTGGTCTAATAGTACATGTGACCATTGTGAAAATTTATCTTCATCTTGTTCGTCATTTAAATGTTTCACAAGTTGATGCTCTGGGTTTAGCTCAAACACAGGCTTAGCCTCTGGCACCGCTTGACCAACAGACTCCATTAGCTTTTGCATTTGCGAACTCATGTCGTTGTCATCACTTACAACACATGCTGGAGAGTCAGTTAAACGGTGTGTGAAACGCACTTCTTTAACATCATCTCCTAAGGCTGTTTTAATGCGCTCGACTAAGCCGGCCATCTCTTTTTCAGACTCTTCTTGCGCTTTCTTTGTCTCTTCATCATCAAGCTTGCCTAGGTCTAAGTCACCACGTGTGATTGACTGAAGTGGCTTATCTGCAAACTCAGTTAGGTGGCTCATCATCCACTCGTCAACACGGTCGCTTAGTAATAATACCTCAATGCCTTTTTTGCGGAAAATCTCTAAATGCGGCGAGTTTTTAGCAGCGGTAAAGGTATCGGCTACCACGTAATATATTTTATCTTGCCCTTCGTTCATGCGCTCAACATATTGCTCAAGCGACACATCTTGCGTCTGTGAATCTGTATGAGTAGAAGAAAAACGAAGTAACTTGCAAATCGCTTCTTTATTTGCAGCGTCTTCCGCTGGGCCTTCTTTCATCACCTGACCAAACTCATTCCAAAATACTTGGTAATCGTCAGCTTTGTTTTTAGCCATACGCTCAAGCATTTTAATGATACGCGAGGTACACCCTTTACGAATCGCTTGGGTTACTTTGTTATCTTGTAAAATTTCACGCGATACATTTAATGGTAAATCGTTTGAATCTAATAAACCCTTAACAAAACGTAAGTAGCTTGGCATAAACTGCTCAGCATCATCCATAACAAACACACGTTGAACGTATAGTTTTAAACCACTTTGACGCTCACGGTTCCATAAATCGAAAGGTGCCTTTTTAGGGATATATAAAAGGCTAGTGTACTCAGTTTTACCTTCAACTTTATTATGTGCCCAGCTTAGCGGATCTTCCCAGTCATGGCTCACATGCTTGTAAAACTCTTTGTATTCTTCATCAGAAAGCTCTGATTTATCACGCGTCCACAATGCCGTGGCGCGGTTAATGCTTTCCCACTCACCCGGTACTGCTGGAATCTTTTCGCCATCTTCGCCTTCAGATTCTGGTACTTCTGCTTTGTACATTTGAACAGGCGTAGAAATATGATCTGAGTATTTAGTCACAATGCTACGTAAACGGAATTCGTCTGCAAATTCTTTTTCGTCTTCGCGAAGGTGTAAAGTAATTTCGGTACCACGGCCTTCTTTTTCAATTTCTTGCAGCGTGTACTCGCCTTCACCTTTAGACTCCCACTCATAAGCAGTTGTTTCACCCGCTTTACGTGTGCGAACAGTCACTAAATCAGCAACAATAAATGCAGAGTAAAAACCAACACCAAACTGACCAATAAGTTGTGAATCTTTGCTCTGATCGCCCGTTAAGTTTTTGAAAAACTCAGCAGTGCCCGATTTTGCAATAGTGCCTAAAGAGTTAATCACTTCTTCACGCGTCATACCGATGCCGTTATCTGAAATAGTAACGGTATTGGCCTCTTTATCTGCGCTGATACGAACGCGAAGGTCTGCATCACCTTGGTAAAGATCACCATTTGAAAGCGCTAAAAAACGTAGCTTGTCGGCTGCATCTGATGCGTTTGATACAAGCTCACGTAAAAAAATCTCTTTGTTTGAATAAAGAGAATGAATCATTAAGTTTAATAGTTGTTTTACTTCTGTTTGAAAGCCTAATGTTTCTTTTTGTGCTGCAGTCATTTATATATCTCCAATTAGCAAAGTGTCTGCGTTATGCACTTAATATGGGGGGAGCTAATAGAACTTCAAGGGAAAAAATTAAAAAATGTAATGTTAATTCACACTAAAATGGGCTTGGGCAATGGATGTGAATTGCTTGATTTGTAGTGGGATGTTCAAAAAACAGATCGCTTGCATGCAACTGTAGACGTTTTGATAGCTTTTCACTGTGTGCACTCTTATACATGTCGCACCCTAAAATAGGGTGGCCTATAAAATGACTATGAATGCGTAGCTGATGAGTACGCCCAGTCAAAGGAGAAAAGCGTACATAAGTTCTAACAGGGCTAGCAAGGCGCTTTATAACGTTAAACTCGGTAAGAGCTGGCTTCCCCTCTAGTTTACAAATTTTTACTCGCGGAAATAACTGTGTGTCTTTAGCTATGGGCGCATCAATTTGCCCTCTATTTTCGCTAACATACCCCTGCAGCACTGCTACATAATGCTTTTTTACACTACGTAATTGAAACTGCTTATTTAAACGTTTTGAGCTCAAATCGTTTAGGCTTACAAGCATTATCCCCGATGTGCCTAAATCTAATCGATGAACTAATTTAGCGTTTAAAAAGGGCGGCGTTAACCCTTTTTGCCCATTTACTAGACGATAATGTACTGAGTCCCAGTTTTCTGGATTTTTCCCTGATAAACTCAGCAAGCCACTGGGTTTATTAATGACTAAAATATCGTTATCTTGATACAAAATACTAAACGTATCTATGCATTTTGGCGCTATAAAATTATCGACAATAGGGTTTGATTGGCTGCTTTTCATGCCTATTAGTCATTATCTTTAGAGTAAAGTAGTTTTAAATCTAACACTCGTTCACGCAGATTATCCGCTTTTGCTTTATTTGCCGCAACAGGCTCACCAACAGATACAGAGACTAGCGACCATTTTAAACGAGGTAATTGCCACTTTGTTTTTCGGCTAAACATACTGCCCCAAAGCCCACCTAAATGCACAGGCACAACAGCAACAGGCGTTCGCTCAATTATTCTCTCTATACCTCTTCTAAACATATCAACACAGCCATCACCTGTTAATTTACCCTCAGGGAAAATACCCACAAGCTCGCCGCGTTCAAGTGCCTCTGCAACATCGTCAAACGCCTTTTTAAAAGCTTCAGGGTTTGCTTTTTCGCTATCAATCGGTATTGCTTTAGCCATTTTAAATAACCAGTGCAGAGCAGGAGAATAATAAATTGGCGCAAAAACCATGAAACGAATTGGTCTTGGTGACGCTGCTAAAATAAACATCCAATCAACAAAGCTGACATGATTGGCAACGATAACCGCTGCACCTTCCTCTGGTATATTTATTTCGCCTCTGGTTTTCACGCGATACATGCAAATAGCTAAAATATAGATAATAAAACGCAAGAAAAACTCAGGTACTTTGGTATAAATATACAATGAAATCAGTAAGTTTAACCCTGCAAGTAAAAGCAATAATTCTGAGATACTCCACTCTAAAATAGACAATGTCACAATACTTAAAATGGCACTGCACACCATAAACAGTGCATTAAGTACGTTGTTAGCGGCAATAACACGAGACCGACACGCCTCTTCTGTTCTTTGTTGTATCAAAGCATACAAAGGAACAGTATAAAAACCTGATGCTATACCAATACCGGCCATCCACACAAAGTGCCAGCGCATATCGCCAGTATTTAATACCTGCTTTAAGGTTAATAATTCATCGATTTGCACACCATAACTTAAAATAGCGGGCTCTGTACTGAGCAAGTATAAAAATAGGGTAATTAAGATGGCACCAAAGGGCACAATGCCTAACTCAATACGCGAACGCGAAAGCTTTTCACATAATAAAGAACCAATAGCAATACTTAACGAAAATACCACCAGCGCACTGGTTACTACTAATTCGTTACCGCCCATTACGTGCTTAACATAGTTTGGTAATGTAGTTAGCACAATGGCGCCTATTAACCAAAACCAGCTTATACCTAAGACTGATTTTCCAACAGACTCTGTTTGCGAATTAAGTGCTGAAAACACATTTTTTGTAGAGGTATAAATATTGTAGGTAAACGCTAAGTTAGGTTCATTCGCTGCACTTATTGGTATAAAGCGGCTACTCACATAACCTAATACTGCGAGCACGAGTACAGCAATGCTAATAATTTCGGGGCCTACGTTTTGCGTAATGTAATAAGTCCCAAAAATAGTCCCTAGTAAAATGGCAACAAAGGTACCCGATTCAACTAACCCATTCGCTTTTGTTAATTCGTTCGGGGCAACGTGCTGCGGTAAAATAGAATATTTTAACGGACCAAAAAATGTACTTTGAAACCCCATGAAAAATATAGTGGTGAGCATAAGCCAAATAGACTGGGTATAAATAGATAGTGCCCCTACAACCATAATAGGAATTTCGCAAAGTTTTACAAACCTGATTAATTTTGATTTTTCTGTTTTCTCAGCAAGCTGCCCTGCCATACCCGAAAATAAAAAAAACGGTAAAATAAATAAGCCTGCTGCTATGTTTGAATAGAGCGCACCATCGGCCAATGTTGCAGCTTGAAAAACCAGTAAAATAAGCACCGACTGCTTATAGACATTATCGTTAACGGCAGAAAAAAACTGGGTAATAAACAAAGGTAAAAATCGCTTACTATTAAGTAAGCCGCTTTGATTTGTTGAATGCGTTTTCATTGTGATCCTTACGTTTTAACTCTAAATAAACCTATATCAAAAAGGGCTTTGATTACTTAGCCGTCAAATTAACTGCATACTATTTTTAGCTAGCTTACCTTAAAAACAAAAAAGCCTACATAAATTAATTACGTAGGCTTTTACATATCTTTTCAAACAGTCGCTTTAATGAACTATTCTTGTGTAACCACGCGGCGACCACTAAATGCATGCATTAGGGTTCTACCATCAACTAAATCAAGTTCGCCTCCAACCGGAATACCGTGCGCTATTCGCGAGGCGCCCACATTATTTTTGTGGCAAAGCTGGGCAATATAATGCGCAGTCGTCTCACCCTCAACACTAGGATTAGTTGCTAGTATTACTTCGTTAATGCCGCCTTGAGAAAGTTTTTGCTCTAAAACATCTAAGCCTATTTCTTTAGGGCCAATACCATCAATGGGTGATAAATGCCCCATAAGGACAAAATATAAACCTAAATACTGACCCGTTTGCTCAATGGCAAGTACATCAGTAGGCGACTCAACAACACATAACGTACCGCTGTCTTGGCGTTTTGTGCTCAAGCAAATGTCACACTGAGGTTGCTCACAAAAAGTTCGGCACGTTTGGCAATGACCTATTGCTGTCATTGCCTTAGTAAGCGCGCTACCTAGTTGTGTACCACCTTTGCGATCACGTTCAAGCAAATGGAATGCAATACGCTGTGCAGACTTTGGGCCAATACCCGGTTGACACCGCAATGCTTCAATAAGCTGATTTAAACTATCTGAAAGTTGCATTGTTTGTTAAAACGGCATTTTCATACCTGGTGGTAATTGCATACCGCCAGTTACTTTGCTCATTCGTTCTTGCGTTTCTTCAGCTACACGGCGCACAGCATCGTTACATGCCGCTGCAAGTAAGTCTTCAATCATGTCTTTGTCGTCTTCCATAAGGCTTTCATCAAGCTCTACGCGACGAACATTGTGGTTACCAAGCATGGTTACTTTAACTAAGCCTGCACCCGCTTCACCAACAACTTCCATTGTTGCAATTTCGTCTTGGGCTTTTTGCATGCGCTCTTGCATTTGCTGCGCTTGCTTCATCATGTTACCCATTCCACCTTTAAACATAATTTTCTCTCTTTCTTTTAATCTTTAATTGTCATGAAGATAAGGGCGATTGTATGTAATTACAATGCCTGAATACTGTTTTCGTCAATTTCGGCGCTAAATAACTGTTGAAATTGTACTATGTTTTCGTCACTTGTGATCACATCTATTGCTTGCTGATGGCGCCCTGCATCTATTTTTTGTTGAATTAAATAAGGCGAATCGATAACCCCTTGAGCAAATTTTATACTCAGCGACACATTGTGATCGTAAATACTCGATAATGCGGCATCAAGTTTTTGACGAAGCATAGGCGTATCTAGGTGTTTTTGCGATTCATCAACATCTATATGTAAGTTACTTCCCTGCTTCGTAAAAATTGAATGCAGCGCAAATTGGCGCATTCGTCCACCCAGCCCCATACGTTTTATCAAATAAGCCCACTCGTCTTGCTGATGAGCAAACTTTATTTCACTTATTGGGCTTTGAAAATCATCTGGAACCGGAATACTTTCCTCTTGTGGAGCTGGAGCAGGCACACTTTGAGGATTAATTTGTTCTAGTAACTCAGGCGCTAAATTTTCAGTGATTGTTTGATGCTTAGCTTTAAAATCAACTTTTTGTGCTTTTGTAGCGACTACACTGGGGCGTTTTGCTTGGCTCCCGCTAACAGGGAGCTCAGACTTTTTTTCATGCTCGCCTGTATTATAGTCATCCCACGGCGGTGGGTTAGTAGATTGCACAGAAGCCGCTTGAGGGTGTTCTGCGTTTTCAGAATGAGTGTGTATATCTGTATTAGTGGATTCACTTTGCTCTACAATTGGCGAACCAACCAGCCTGTTACTTTGCTCATTATTATCAGCTTCAGGTTTTTCAGACACTGGCGGCTGAGCTATATTATTACCTGATAACCTGCCTGAACCTGATATATTTCTGTCACGTAAGATGCGTGCAATGGCCGATTGTGCCTGAGACTCTTTATCATGCAGTGAAGCTGCATCCAAAGAGACTGGAGCGCTTGGAGATTCAGCCTGTTGCGATGTGCTTTGAGTTTGAGGATTAAAACCTTGATCTAGCGCGCTACTCATTACATCATCGAATTGTGCAGCTAATGTTTGCTCTACATCATTGTGCTGCATGTATGCTTCATTTTCGCTGTTACGCTGTGCTTGCTCATCACTTATTTGCTTCGCAGGTGTATTTTGGCTCGTTTCAGTTTGAGCCTCTTCGTTTTTAACCTGTAAATGGGCTACGTGATCAGAATCAAGAGGCGTATCAGTAACAGTGGGGGTTACTTGCTCATGCTGTTCTGCACTTATAATCGATTTTTCAGCTGGTTGCTGTACAGCGCTTATGTCGCTGTGTTTAGCTGCGTTATTAGTACTTTCAGGCTTATTTTTACTTAAAATATCACGCAGTGCATTGGCTCGGCTTTCAGTGTTACCTGCCGCCAATTGAGGCGTGCTTATCTCGTCCTGCTGGTTTTCGTTTCCTGCAGGCTGAAATGCAAGTAACCTCAGCAAAATCATTTCGAACCCTAAACGTGGCTCAGGGGCCCATTGTAAATCTTTTTTACCGTTTAAAAGTAACTGGTAATAAACCTGCACTTGCTGTGCACTTGTGTGCTCTGCAACGTGCTTTATGTAATCAGCATTGGTCTCATCAAGCCCAGCAGCTTGAGGCACTAATTGGGTAAGCTGGGTTAAGTGCGTTAATGAAATTAAATCATCAAGTAACGCTATATAATTTGGGTTTTTGCTCGCTACATTTGCTATTTCACTCATGAGCGCAGCGCCATCTTGACTTAGTAATGCTGCTAATAAACTTTGGCTGTAGTGTGTATCCATTAAACCAAGCATAGCTTGAACCGCTTGATTATTAATATCACCATTAGTTTGTGCTATAGCTTGATCGGTTAAGCTAAGCGCATCGCGCATACTGCCATCTGCAGCTTTTGCAATAACGCTAAGTGCATCGTTATCAAAGCGCAGTTGTTCTTGAGTCAAAACGTGTTGAAGCTGTGTTTTAATTTCACTTTGCGATAAGGCGTTTAAATTAAACTGTAAACATCGCGATAAAATAGTAACGGGTAACTTTTGAGGATCGGTGGTTGCGAGTAAAAATTTCACATGCTCTGGCGGTTCTTCAAGCGTTTTTAAAAGCGCATTAAAGCTATGCTTTGAAAGCATGTGAACTTCATCTATTAGGTATACTTTGTAACGCCCGCGCGTAGGTGCGTATTGAACGTTATCAAGTATTTCACGCGTATCTTCTACTTTAGTACGAGAGGCAGCATCAATTTCTAGCAAGTCAATGTAGCGCCCTGCTTCAATATCTGTACAGCTACTACATTGCCCACAAGGAGATGCCGAAATACCTTCGTCGCAATTTAAGCTTTTTGCAAAAATACGCGCAATAGTTGTTTTACCAACACCTCGGGTTCCAGTGAATAAATACGCGTGGTGCAGTCTATTTTGTGTAAGCGCATTAACAAGCGCTTGTTTAACATGAGACTGCCCAACCAATTCATGAAAGGTTTGTGGACGCCATTTTCTCGCTAGAACCTGATAACTCATCGATTATTCGCCTTCGAATTCAACCAACTTTAAGATTTTGATACCCATTTTTTCTATGCGTTGTTCGCCACCTAATTCAGGCAATGATACAACAAATGCTGCATCAGTAGCCTCACCGCCTAACTTATTAACTAGTTTAGCAGTCGCTTCGATAGTACCGCCAGTTGCTAGAAGGTCATCAACAAGAAGTACTTTGTCACCGGGTACAATTGCATCAACATGAAGTTCTAGCGTGTCTTCACCGTATTCTAGTAGGTAATCTTGGCGAATAACTTCGCGCGGTAATTTGCCAGGCTTACGCACTGGAATAAAAGGAATACCTAAAGCATAAGATAAAGGCGCACCAAAAATAAAGCCACGTGATTCTGTGCCAATAATTTTTGTAAAACCTTGGTCTTTATATTCGGTTATAAACGCATCAATAGTAGCCTTGAACGCTTCAGGGTTGGCCATTAATGTAGTTACATCGCGAAACATAATGCCCGCTTTAGGATAATCAGCAATTGTTGCAATGCTGTTTTTAATAATTGCTGGTGTTACTTGAGTCATAAGTTTTACTGCTCAATGGTTGATATTACAAAGCAGGTGATTATAACCTTAAGTGAACTTTAATTGCGAGTTTGCTGTGACTTTAACGAAAATATTGAACAGTTATAGAGGATAAAAAAGCAAAGCGTTAAGGCTGATGCTGACAACAGCCTTAAACTATAAATACGTTTTAGGTTAAGCTAGTGATCCAACCTAAAATTGCATTTAAACAACCAATACCTGCAAATACCGCTAGAAAAGCAATAAAATAAGTAGCGTTAAACGGATCTTTAAAATCTTTATCATCTGACATGGTACAACCTTTTATTAAGCACGATAAATAAGGCTGCCATGATAGACGATGTAAAAACATCAATAAAGGCCTTAATCTTGATTTTTTGTCACGATTACACCGCGTTCAATCAGCGCATTGAGTGTCACAAGCGCCCCTTGTGTTATTTGCTCTTCGTTAAACTGAGGAGCCTGCATAATCACCTGTTGGCAGAGGTTATCAAATGTAATGCCCTCAACGCTTTCAATGATAGAGAGTAATAAAGCCGTCATTGCATTAGTTGCTAAAAACTGTACTTCATCTTCTTCATCTCTATAAACAATAAAATAGTTAGGTACAGTCGATGGTTCTTTTGGCCGGACTTGGTCACTTATAGTTTGCACTGGATATTGGTAACTCAAATTTCTCGCTACGCTTGATAGAAATAATGGACTTTTAGTTAACGCTGTTTGTTGTAGTTTTCTCTCATTGGGGTCTTCGTTTGCTATTGAAACGTCAAGCTCTACCCATTCATAATGCGCAAGCTCTAACATAAAAGCAGGATCATAGTTTTTCATTTTATAACTACTGGACAAGTAATTAATAAACTCCCCTGCTATATCTAAAAAGTATGGTGATTGACAATTATATTCACTAAAAAACTGCCTAATCAATTTGTTCCATTGTTTGTCACTATAAAGCGTTTTTAACACTGGATAACCAGAAGAAATGAATCCCTCTATGTTATTAAAGAATAAGTCGCGATATATAGCCATGCGTCTATCTTCAATATCAGTTGGCTTTTTATTTTTTTTTGGTTCACGTATGTGCGCCATAAATTCATTTTGAACATCTATAAAGCTCATAGCTGGATACTCATTACTGTCTGATTCGCGTTAACTTCAAGCTCGTTGTTTTGAAAGCTCAGGATTTAGATACTTTTGTTGCAACTGAATAATAATATCAAGCTCTTTAGTGAGTACATTTATCTCTGGAATATTAAAATCTCGCTCAAGAAGCGTTGGAAATACACCATGTAACTTATAAGCTTTATCAAGCAACTCCCAGACTGGATCAATAACATCGGCGCCATGAGTATCGACTATTAAATCATTAGCCTCATTATAATGTCCCGCAACATGCCCATAAGCGATACGTTTTGTAGGTAAGCCAGCTAAAAAGGTATTTGCGTCATAACCATGGTTTATCGAATTAACATAAATATTATTTACATCAAGCAACAATTTACAATCTGCTTGCTCTAAAATTTCAGTTGTAAATTCAAGTTCAGATAACTCTTGGCCTGGCGCACCGTAGTAAGATACATTTTCCATCGCAATAGGTCGTTCAAGAATGTCTTGCACTTGCTTAATTCGGGGGACAACATGCGCTATTGCCTCTTCGGTAAAAGGGATGGGCATTAAATCATACATATGGCCTTGACCAGAGCAATAACTCAAATGCTCACTAAACATTTTAATGTTGTGCTGATCAAAAAAGACTTTTAGCGATTTAATAAATTCAATATCAAGCGGCTCTGGCGAACCTATTGATAAAGACAAGCCATGACATACAAAATTATTAGCATCGGTTAATGTTTTAAACTGCTTTTTAAATCGGCCGCCCAGTTTTAACCAATTCTCAGGCGCAACTTCTAAAAAATCAATTTGCTTTGGAACGTGTTCTAATAACTCATCTAGCATTTCACGGCGCAAACCTAAGCCAACCATTCCAAATTCCGAACTGTGCATTTGTGTCATAACTGCCTCTACTATTAACAAAAAAGGGCCCGTGGCCCTTTAGCATAACTTAATTAAATTAAGAAATTAACGGCCACCACATTTACCTTCGCCGCACTTGCCTTCTTTTTTACCTTTTGCATCGCCGCCACATTTGCCTTCGCCGCACTTGCCTTCTTTTTTACCTTTTGCATCGCCGCCACATTTACCTTCGCCGCACTTGCCTTCTTTTTTACCTTTTGCGTCACCGCCACATTTACCTTCGCCGCACTTGCCTTCTTTTTTACCTTTTGCGTCGCCGCCACATTTACCTTCGCCACACTTGCCTTCTTTTTTACCTTTTGCGTCACCGCCACATTTACCTTCGCCGCACTTGCCTTCTTTTTTACCTTTTGCGTCACCGCCACATTTACCTTCGCCACACTTGCCTTCTTTTTTACCTTTTGCGTCACCGCCACATTTGCCTTCACCGCACTTGCCTTCGGCAGCATCTAATTGATAACCTGAAACAAGCTGCTGAAATTCAAACGGGTTTGCTTGTACATCAGCAGATACTAAACTCGCAGAACCCACAACGACTGCACCTAACGTTAATGCGATTGTATTATTTTTTACTGTATTCATAATTTTTACTCTCTATACTCAATGTGTAAATCATTGCAATGTAAATATCGTTTTAAATTGCGTGTATGTTTAAGTAGACCTGTGATGAAATAAAAACTTTCATTTTATTTTTATTTATTCGAAAAATTTGCCCCCTGCATTCTCACTTTAACTATGAGTAACAATTACAGATTTATCAATATGCAATTTACAGGTAAACTAGCGCCCTTATTTTTAATAATATAATCGTTTTATGAAACTTGTTTTAGCACCTATGGAAGGTGTTGTAGATTTTAAAATGCGCCAACTGCTAACTGACCTTGGCGGGTTTGATTTATGCGTGACCGAATTTGTAAGAGTTGTTCAAGCACGTTTACCTGAAAAAGTATTTTATCGATACTGCCCTGAACTAAATAATAATGGCTATACCCGAGCAGGCACGCCGGTGCGTATACAATTGCTTGGACAAGAAGCTAATCCATTAGCTGAAAACGCAGTGAGAGCGATTGATTTGGGTTCCCATGGTGTTGACCTTAATTTTGGATGTCCTGCGAAAACGGTTAACCGTAGCCGCGGTGGTGCCGTTTTGCTTAAAGATCCCGAGCATATGTATACCATAATTAAAGCGGTTAGAGATGCGGTAGATTCAAAACATGAAGTCAGTGCAAAAATACGTTTAGGCTTTGATGACGACAGTAACAGCCAAGAAATTATGGATGCGGTTGTAAGTGCTGGCGCTAATAGCGTAGCAATTCATGCAAGAACAAAACGCGATGGATACAACCCACCAGCATATTGGGAAAAGATACCCCCTATAATAAAAGGTAAAAATATTGCCGTAGTTGCTAATGGTGAAATATGGCAAGTTGAAGACGCAATACTGTGCCAAAAAAGAAGCGGTTGTAACGACTTAATGCTTGGCAGAGGCGCCCTATCTCATCCTGATTTAGCTAAAAAAATAAAAGCACATGTCAACAATGAGTACTATGAGGGTTTAGAATGGGAGCATGTTCTTTATCACTTAATACACTCAGCTATTCATCATGACCCAGCTAAAGATGAAAAATATTTTGCATCTAGAACTAAACAATGGCTAGGTTATTTAAAGCGTCAATATCCGCAAGCAATAACATTGTTTGATGAAATTCGTAGGTTAAAAACCAAAGAAGACGTATCTGCCGTTTTAAAAAAATATGCAAAAGCACCACAACTTGATTCAAATCATGACAGATAATTAAAAGCAATTAGATAATATCAGTATAACGAGCAGTTAATGTAAAAGGGTTATACTGATAATGAACCACCAAAAGCGCTTACATGATGAACTAACACAAGTTAAATCAAACATACTTGTTATGCTTTCTAAATCGCCCCACCCCGCCCATCAAGGCTTGATCACCACATTAAAGCATACAGCAAATAATGAGTGGTTAGATCTTGCTGCAAAAAGGCTTGGCCCTGAGTATGCTAACTTAATTAACCGTATGACGATGTTAGAGGCCGCAGTGAGTCAAATTGATATAGGTCAATACGGCTATTGTTGTGATTGTGAAGAAAAAATTGCAACCGCATTACTTCAAAAAGACCCTGCAACACAGCGCTGTACAAAATGCGCAATTAAACGAACATCTAACTAATGTTTAAAGTCTTAGTTATAAGTTTCTATAGCTAATGCCTGCAGGCATATTAGTTTTGAAATTGATTTAACCGGGGTGCAAAGTTTTTGAGCCAGTAGACAAGTAAAAACAGAGCAAAACCCCTGCACCCTACTCATTACTCATGCCCATTACCTATATTGACTATAGGCAGCTAAACATAAACTGCCCCGGCCGGAACTCAAAAAAATAACAGGGTATGTTAGAATATACTCTGCGTAATTACGTATTAAAAAACATGTATCTACACATCGAGGCTTTGCCTTCCCATAAGCCTCGGCAAATAAACAACCCCTAGGTTAATAACAAATCTGACCACAAAAACTAAACGATTGACCTGGATAAAGAATAATATCTTCAACTAAATATTGCGCGGTTTGTTCTGACACTTTAAGACGCTTTGATAAATTAACTTTAGCCTGATCAATTGTCCATGCGTGGTAATGAATACCTATATCTGTTTCCATCATTGTAAGCATGAGCAACTTGTCATTATTAGACAATTTTGTATTGCTGGCCATAGCAGGCAAGTCTAAGTAATGTGTTTGCCAGTCAAGTCCATTAATCAATGGCTCTTTAGATAAATACTGCACAGCAAACGATTTAGTGTGATTTTGTTTAAATTTGACATTAATAACTGCACTTTCAAGCGCTTTAATTTTTTCGTTAATAATAACAACCCACTCTAAAGGCGAGTTAACTGCGTTGCCATAATAATTGAGTTTACTCTGATACCACTCTGAACCATTAGAAAGCCCTCTTAAACCAACACTCCCTCTGGGCTTATAATTATCCAAATAATTAGAAAAAGCTCTGATATGGCTTTTAATTGCACCTTGTGTAGCCTTGTTTTCGATAGCTTGCGCTACATATCCCTGTAGTAAAGAATACTCTAACTTATTTAGTTTTAGATTACTTTGCTTTGCAATGTCTAACTTAGCTTGTGTAAATTTAAGCCAACTAATAGTTTGCTCAACGGTGCTAGTTGAACGGTTAAATAAACTCATATTATGTAGAACGTCTACTTGGGCTGGCCAAGGAAAAAAACGCTCAGGAAATCGTTCTGCAATAACCAAATAATTAACTTGGGTAATTTGATTAGGTGTTAACTTCATCGTCATCAATTGCTGATAAATAGCATGACGTTTATCAAGATATTCGTTCGAGTAAACAATGTTTTCTTCTGTAACTTTTATATTGTTTGATTCTTGACCTAATATCAACACAGTATTTAAAGACTTTAAAGCGCTGCGTGCCTCATCAAAAGAACTAAAACTATCACTCTTATCAGTACAACCAACAAGATTTAAACACAATAACAATGATAAAAAAAACGTTTTATACATAGTGATCCTAATAAAAAAAGCCCCAGAGGGGCTTTTTAGAAATTGCTAATGTTAGCTAATATTAAATTTTAACACCGTTGCGAGCGGCTTTATCTTTAATGTAGGTAGACCAACCTTTTGCAAACTTACGTGTGCGTGGGTCGTCCATAGCTTTAACAATAGCAGCATAAGCTTGCTTGTACTTACCTTGGTAGTAATACGCCTCAGCTAAATCTGAATAAATTGTACCTTTTTTGTCAGAGCCAAGCTCTAACGCCTTGTTCAAGCGAACAACGGCAGCACTGAATTTCTCAGATTGTAAAAGTAATGAACCTGCTTTGCGGTAAAGCTCAGCGTCGTCATCAAATTTAGCAGCTTCTTCATAATACTTAGCAGCTTTCTCTATATCTTTAGAGCGATGATAGTTACTTGCAACAGCGTTGACATTTTGCTTAGTACGTTTAACTTTTTCTTCTTTAATTGCCTTTTCAAGCGTTACTGCTGCTTTGTAAGGAATTTCATTTAAAGAGTAAAAGTTAGCAAGTACTTTGTATTCAACTTCGTTTTCAAAGTAACCGTTTTTGAAAGCCACTTCCATTGTTGCAAGACCTTTCTGATATTCTTCGGTTTGTAGGTAATATTTACCTAAACCAACCCAAGCTTTTTTATCATCAGGCCAAACTCTAACAATTTCTTCACCCACTTTAACCATGTTTGCATAATCTTTAGTTTCAAAGTATGCGCCAAGTTTAAGCTGGTAAGGGCCTTTATTAGGCTCTTTTTGAAGAGCTATTGCTTTGTTAGCAGGCTCAAAAACATCACTGAATTGCTCTAGCTGAAAGTTAGCTTGCGCAATACGAGTATATACAGTTGGATCTTCCTCACCTGTGAAGTCCATCCAAGCTGTGTATGCTTTTTTTGCTTCTTTGTATTTCTCAGTACCCGCGTACAAATCACCTAATAACTTAAGTGTTTGTTCATGGTCTGCAAAGTTCAAAATATCAGGCGCTACTGCTAGCTTGCTGTATTTGATTGCATCAGCGTAGTTTTCTTTCTGCGCGTACATGCTACCTAAGTAACGATTTACAGTCGCTTTATCAAACTCATCTGAAGGGTCAATCTCTCTCAGCAATACAATTGCTTCGTCAACTTTTTCTTCGTTATACAAGTCAAATGCTTTAATTACTTTTTTACCAGTACGCTCGCCCATGATCTTAGTTTTTGCTTTCTTACGCTCTTCAATTTTTGCGTAATCTGGCGCCGCTAATACAGATGAACTTAAAGTTGCACCTGACACAGACATAAGAATTGCAAGAGCAGTTACTTTAGATAAATTTCTCATTACTCGCCTCCTTAGCCTTGGTTAAGTTTAAAGTCTAGTTGAACTTGTAAACCAACTTGTTTTTGTGGCTTACCGTCAATAATTTTCGGACGGTATTTCCACTTACGAAGTGCACGTTTAGCTTCACGGTCAAAGATACGTTTAGGTTCAGCGTCGATTACATCAACGTCAATAACCCCACCTAACTCATCAATTGTGAACGAAAGTTGTACCCAACCTTCTTTACCATCACGTGCTGCTTGCGTTGGATATTTTGGTTCAATACGAACGATAGGTGTCGCATCACCATCTCGTCCAAATGCACCCGGACCACTTAGTCCACCAGCAGAACTCCCTACGTCGATGCTTGGCATATTAAATGACATTGCACCTGGGTTAGGATTAGTATCCGGCTGTGGCGGCTGCGGTTTAGGCGGCTGCTTTGGCGGTGGCGGAGGCGGAGGCGGTACACGCTTCCTCTCCTGCACCTTAGATTCAGGCGGATTCGTCATAATTTCGACTATGATCTGCTCTTTTTGTTCCGTATTACGGTCAGCCCCACCAGAGATGAGGTAAGCCATGAAGTAGAACAAGCCGAAAGTAACTGCCCCACCTGCAATCAGTGAAAACAGAAAACGAATCATTACTGATCTCCAGCTATTGAAATTCTTAGGTTATCGCCCGTTGCTTTAATCTGGTCCATAACTTTAACCACTGTGCCGTGTTTTGCTTCTTTATCAGCCTGCAAAATTACAACGTCAGTAGGTTGTTCTGCTAATAAGCTTTCAATTTTCGCTGAAACACGTTCAACGTCAACTTGCTGCTTATCAATCCAGATTGCGCCATCACTGCGTATAGCAATAAAAATGTTTGCATTTTTTTGCTTCGTAGCTTGGGCAGCTTTAGGTTTATTGACCTCGATACCAGCCTCTTTAACGAACGATGTAGTTACGATAAAGAAAATAAGCATGATAAATACGATGTCAAGCATTGGTGTCATATCTACCGCTGCTTCTTCTTCTTCACGAAAACGTTGTTTACGTGCCATATTTAATTCTCTCTCTAGTGATGAGGCATGCTATCTACAAGTTTGGCTTTCACCATTCTCGCTCTTGCCTCAAGGCGTGAGCTAAAGAAAACTCCAGATAGTGCCGCAACCATTCCAGCCATTGTTGGGATTGTTGCCATTGAAATACCTGATGCCATTAAACGTGCATTACCAGTACCTTGAGTTGCCATGGTTTCAAAAACCGCGATCATACCCGTTACAGTTCCAAGTAAGCCTATTAAAGGACAAACAGCTACTAATGTTTTAATCAACAACATACGCTGATCTAATTTTTCAGACGCTTCAGAAATCCATGCTTCACGGATTCTGTGTGCGTACCAAGACGTAGTGTCTTGGCGGGCATCCCACTTAGCAACAATATCCTTCGTTAAACGAGGAAACTCTGCAAGTAAGAACCAATAGCGCTCAATCATTAAAACCCACATCAGAAAGAGTGCTATCGCGACCACGTATAAAACCTGGCCGCCTGTGCCAACAAAATCCCTGATAGATTCCCATATCTCCATCAGGACTAGCATTAGGCTTTCTCCTTCTCCGCGTGAGTAGCGATGATACCAGCGCTTTGCTCATCAAGGATATGTAATACCGACTTACTACGACCTGCAACAATAGAGTGAAGTAGAATAAGTGGTAGTGCTGCAATTAGACCTAGCGCTGTAGTTACAAGTGCTAGAGAGATGTTACCAGCCATGATCTTCGGATCGCCCGTACCGAACAATGTGATTGTTTGGAACGTTAAAATCATACCGATTACTGTACCTAGTAGACCTAGTAATGGTGCGATAGCAGCAAGGATCTTGATGATGTTGATACCAGCTTCAACACGTGGAGTTTCACGTAAAATAGCTTCATCAAGTTTAAGTTCAAGGTTTTCAACATCTTGAGATTTGTTGTCATGGTACACTTTAAGAATACGACCCAGTGGGTTGTTTGTATTCGGTGTAGACAAGTTCTTAAGTTGTGATTTGATCTTAGAAGTAGTAAGCGCTAAGTCAATGAAACGAACTAAGAAGATTAATAGACCTACAGCAAGTAGTACAGTGATGATATAACCAACTTCAGCACCTTGCTCGTAGTATTCCATTAGCGTTTTCTTCTGCGTATTAATACGTAAGATTGCGCCGCGTGTAGGGTCAATGTAAACGCCCGCGTAGCTATCAGAAGATGTTGCTTCTAGGTTTGAAATGCCATCTAAAATGTAGCTATCAGGTTGTTTACCTAAAGGCTGGATAGACTTTGTTTCTGGCGAGTAGATTAAGTAACCTTCGTCAGCAACTAAGTTAAAGTTACCAATACGAGTGATTTTCTTAACCGCAGTGTTTCCGTCAAGGCCAGCAACTTCAGATTCAAAAGTAGATACTTTTGCTGATTCTGTCATTTCTGTTTGAAGTGAAATCCAAAGCTCTTCTAACTCACGAACTGTTGGAAGTTCTTTAGCTGCTGCTAATGAACGAAGTACTTCAGCACGACCTGGCTTTTCAGCACTTACTAAAGATGCTTCGATAGAACCGATAGCGTCTTGCGCTGCACGGCGTACAACACCAAACATCTCACCTAGAGTACCTTGAGCATTTTGAAGAGCTTGCTCTTTTTCCGCTAAAGTGTTTTCGTTTTGTGCGTATTGCTTAGCTAAAGAGTCACCACGTGCTTTTTCAGCAGCTAGCTGGCTTTTAGCTTTATTAAGTAAAGATTGCTTGTCAGCACGTTCTGATAAGAACTCTTGCTCACGTTGCTTATTGATCTTACCTTCTGAGATACGCTCTTGCTTAACTTGCTCAAGAATTTTGTCTAAAGCGTCAGTGTTTGCGTGTGCGTTAAGCGCGGTACCTGCAGAAACAGATAGTACTGCTGCAACAGCAAAACCTTTAAATAGTTTCTTCATTATTGATTACTCCGCGCCAAAGATTGGTAGTTTAACAAGTTCTAGTGTCGCTTGCTTACGTGCCATGCGGATCACTTCTTTAACAGGTTTTAGGTATTCTTCACCTAATTCTTTCCACTGTTTAGTGTTGTTATCCCACACCCAAGCATGTTTCAAGTCAAAAGACTGAGCAACATAAGTAATACGACCTAAACGACCGATATCTACGTTGATATTTTTGCCATCAATTTCAAGCGTACCTTGAGAAGCAGTTACTGCAGAGCTGTAAGCTGTTTCAACTGTGTATGCTTCAAGAACTTGACGGAATTTTTCAGACGTAGTAACAGAGGCAGATGCCATGATGTCACGAAGTCTTTCAACACGGCCTAGACGCGTTTCAAGATTAAATGGAACGTCCGCTTTGATGAATTGCTCAAGCGTATCGATCATGCGATACATCAAAGGCACAACGTTTTGTTTAGTGTTATCGATAGTCGCAATTTGACGATCGAACGACTCAATCGATGCATTTTGGTCAGCGACCAAACGTGCAACGTGATCGTTATACACTTTCATAAGTTCAGTCTCATCAACGATGCTACGGTACTCAGCGATTAGCTCTTGAGTTTGACCATATACATTGTCAATTTTAGTTTGAGACTTAACAGCAGCCTTTTGAATTTGTTGACCTGCTTTTTGCACGTCATTCAAAGGATCTGCAATCACATTGCTGCTTGCAAATGCAAAAGCGCCAACCAACGCTGTTGCTACAAGACTCTTTCTGATTTTAACAGACATAGTTCCCAACCAATTAAGTAATGTTACTTTTATAATTTAATTATCCTCCGAGGAGAACAACCCTGATATCTTTTAATAGATATCAACCTTTCAATAATGCTAAATGCAATAAGCGCTGTCAACTTGATGTTAGGTGTAATTAGCAAATAAATCACCTGCCGATGGACTACATTAAAGTAGCACCAATAAAATGTTAACATTATTGCAACCAACTGTATTATCAACAATCCTAGCAAACCCCAATAAGGTTGATGTTTAACTGGATAGACCTCTAAACAAACAACATAAATGCAACATTTAGTTCAAACTTGATGTATATAAAAAAAAAATAAAAACATTTAAAAAAAAACTCTTTTAGGGGCTCTATTTGACGGTTTTTTATCATTTTTAAGCACTTTAACTCAAAAAAGGAACGGTTTAACGCACAAAAATCAAACGTTACACATATTGAAAGTTGTAAAGCTAATAGAAGGGTTTCAATATCAAATTTGTGAAGGCTTTCTGACACTCAATTACAATCAAGCAACGCTCTAAACTGATAGACGAAATAAGGCCTCATTAATGGCTTGGGCACAATCAAAATCAAAAAAAGCTTACTTTAGTTAATTATTCTTATGATGTTCAAACCGAGTCTTGCCTAAGTTCACTGTATGTTACTTCTTAGCTCACTATCCAAACTCTAGGCTTTGTCGTTTATCCATATAATCCAGTTTGAGGCTGAGTTTTGTAAATATTAATACTTCTAAAACTTGCAAGTTAATCTAGGAAGGTAATAAAAATATTAGAACTTTATAGGAGGCACAAAATTAATAATACATAGAATTCTGTTTAGCATATTTAATTGGAATTAGGTTTCTAGAAAAATTAAACCATATTATGGTCTTTTGGAGTTTAGATATAATAAATGAGCGCTATTAATGATTGGAGGTATTAAGCTTTCTGTGTATATGAGTAGTTTCAGGGGATAATGGTGAAACAGAGGCCTGCTTCACCAAGATGAACATGAGTTCACATAATTAAAATTATGCTGCTTCAACGTTCTCAGCTTCAGGGCCTTTTTGACCTTGTTTGATGCTGAATGTCACTGCTTGACCTTCGCTAAGAGTGCGAAAACCAGAACCAGAGATTGCGCTGAAATGTACAAACACGTCAGGACCGTTTTCTTGTTCAATGAAACCAAAGCCTTTAGCTTCGTTGAAAAATTTTACTTTACCGTTAACCGACATACTAAATTTTCCTGTAAGTCAATAATTAAAATTCTGCCACGTTATTGTGGCAATAGCCTCCTTGAGTCAATGCTCATAAAAATAGAGGTATAGTACAGGAACAAGTAATAACCTAACTGGTAACCTTAAACGCAGCACAATATCCGTAAATTCAATTCATAAAAACTCAAAGCAAAGTAAGATTAACACATTCTATTTTTTTTCGCTCTATTAATTGAAAATAATTTCTAAAAAAACTTACTCCGTGACTAAAAATAGATAAGACATTGATTAAAGTAAATAAAAATAAAATATTATTGTAATATTTATTATGAAATCCTAATAAAAATACAGCGATTGTTAACCCTTCACAGGCTAATCTCTGTTCATACTAAAACAAACAAGAAATAATGATTAAGTAACAAGCCAATTTACACCTTTTCATACAAGCCTTGAGCCTAAATATTTACATACAAAAAAGCCGCTCAAGTAAGCGGCTTTGATTTTAAATACTTAATTTTACTTTAAAACAGCCCAATCAATTACGGATTCTGCTTTTATTGGTACCACTTCAGAATCACCAAGCGTATAACTTGCAGGCACAGTCCAAGGCGACTTTTGCAGTGTAATTGTATCGCTATTTCGCGCTAAACCATAAAAGTCTGGCCCAAAGTGGCTTGCAAAGCCCTCTAGCTTATCTAATGCACCAGCTTCTTCAAATGCTTCTGCGTAAAGCTCAATAGCAGCATGAGCCGTGTAAGCCCCTGCGCAACCGCACGCAGCTTCTTTCTTATCTTTATAATGAGGCGCTGAGTCAGTACCTAAAAAGAACTTTTTACTGCCACTCGTAGCTGCAGCCATAAGTGCTTGCTGGTGAATATTACGTTTAAGTATAGGCAGACAGTAATAATGGGGGCGAATCCCGCCTGCTAACATGTGGTTTCGATTATATAGTAAATGGTGGGCAGTAATCGTTGCCGCAACATTACTTGGCGCATTATTGACAAAATCAACCGCATCTTTTGTCGTTATATGCTCAAGTACTATTTTAAGCTCTGGAAAGTCGTTAACGACATCACCTAGAATCGTATCTAAAAATACTTTTTCTCTGTCAAAAATATCAATTGAAGAATCCGTCACTTCACCATGTACAAGCAAAAGCATACCAACATCTTGCATAGCGCTAAGCACTGAATATATATTTTTGACGGACGTTACACCAGAATCAGAGTTGGTTGTCGCGCCAGCAGGGTATAGTTTAGCAGCAAATACTTTACCTGATGCCTTAGCCTTAATTATTTCTTCAGGTGTTGTCTTATCAGTAAGGTATAGCACCATCAAGGGCTCAAAGTTACCTTGTGGCTTAGCAGCCATTATACGCTCTCTGTAAGCTAAAGCGGTATCAGTGCAGGTCGCTGGAGGAACCAAATTTGGCATTATAATAGCACGCCCCATATAGCGGCTAATATCGCGCACAGTGTCTTTAAGCTGATCACCATCGCGTAAATGCACATGCCAATCGTCAGGTCGGGTAATTGTTAACGTTTTTACAGAGTTTGTATTATTACTGGTCATCACTTCATTCCACAGCTGAATTTATGTGATCATAGGCATATGATGTTTTCGAGTAAAGATTTTATTAAAATAATCGGTTACTAATTTGCCCTATTTTATTTACAGCTTTGTTTAAACGTTTATCGTTTTATTTTGTAGAACAGTTGATATTAGGTTAACTTAATGTGGTGTTTATAAAAAAAGAATAATAAATTTTGCCTATGTCGAACAGTATCGATACCTCTAAAGCGCTTGAAGTAAAAACAGATCAGCTAAGTATCATAAATCAGTTTTCATCAAGCCTATTACAACTAGACACCTTAGATGAGCTATTTGAATATGTAACAACTCAAGTTGTAAATCGTCTTGGATTTGTTGACTGTGTTATTTATCTCGCTGATGAATCAGCCTCTAAACTCAATCTTGTTGCTTCTATGGGAATCGATCGCCAAAGATATAAGTACAAAGCCCAAAGAAAAGTAATTGATTTTAATGAAGGTATATCAGGTTTTGTTGCAACAACAAAAAAGGCAATAATTTTAGGCGATGTCACAAAAGATAGCCGCTATATTGCAGACGAACGCCCTGCTCAATCAGAGCTTTGCGTGCCTCTTGTATACAAAGACCGTATTCTAGGTGTTATTGATTGTGAACACCCCGCCATGAATTACTTTACTAATGCACACCTTGAAATATTAACAACAGTGGCACACCTTTTAAGCGCTAAAATAAACCAAGTTAACATGGTAAATAGCCTGCAATCGACTGTTGAGCAGTTAAATGACGCGCAAAAGCTTGAAAATAGTCTTCTTCAAATAGCCAACTTAACCTATAAAGCCAGTGACTTAGATACATTTTTCGAATCTTTACACACTATTATTAATAGTTTATTAAGGGCTGATAACTTCTTTATTGGCCTTTACGATAAACAAATCGACATTCTAGATATTGTTTACATTGTTGAAGCTGGAATTCAAACAAACACGCATCAAAAAATCTCTAAAGAACAACTTAAAGACACCGCGTCTTACTTTTTATTGCAAACTGACCAAGCGATGTTATTAACAAAACAAGACTACATTGATCATATAGAGCAAGGTCATTTTAAATTAATTGGTCGTCAAGCCGAATCTTGGCTAGGTGTACCATTTAAAGCCAATGAACGTATGAGTGGTGTCATTGTTGTGCAAAGTTATCATGAGGCACATCATTATAATGAGCACGATAGTGCTTTGCTTACCTATGTAAGCAGGCAAATAAGTATGGCAATAGATAGGCAGTTAGCTAGGCAGGAGCTTGAACACAAAGCTTTACATGATGGATTAACTGGGCTTGCTAATCGTTCATTACTTATTGAACGAATAAAGCATGCAATTTTACGCTTAACGCGTGTAAAAAAAGGCACTGTTCATGCCCTACTTTATTTAGATTTTGACCGCTTTAAAAGTATCAATGATGCGCTCGGCCACGAAGTTGGCGATCACTTTTTAATTAAGATTTGTGAGTTGATCAAAGGTACAGTTCGTAACACTGACACTTTTTCACGCTTGGGTGGCGACGAGTTTGCTATTTTAATGGAAAACATTACTCATCGTAATCAAGTTAAAGAGGCACTAGGGCGTATAAAAGAAGCACTTTCTAAACCAATAAATGTTGATGGCCATTTATTGCAAGCCTCTACCAGCATAGGTATTGCTTATACTGATAATGTTGACGATAAAGCATACCTGTTACTGCAACAAGCAGACGCCGCTATGTACGAGGCTAAATCAACAGGCCGCGGACAAGTTAAGTTTTTTAACAACACAATGAGAAAAAAGCTTAAAACACACGCTGACATAGAAAACGACCTACAGCACGGTATTGAACACAACGAATTTGAACTCTACTTTCAGCCAATTTTTACTATTTTAGATAACCACGTTATTGGCTTTGAAGCACTTGTGCGTTGGCACCACCCTAAAAAAGGGTTTGTTTCACCTAATGACTTTATTCCTATTGCTGAAAAAACAGGCCAAATAATCAACCTGGATTTACATCTACTCGACTTAGCTGCACAGCATATTTCAAAGTGGCACCAACAAGGTCATCGTTTCTTAAAAGTGACAGTAAATGTATCATCGCGCCATTTTGCAAGCCTAGATTTTGTAGCTCAGGTCCACGCTATCTATAACAAATACCAATTGCCTTTAGGTTCTTTGTGCTTAGAAATAACCGAATCTGGATTAATAGAAAACTTAGAGCTCGCCACACAAATTATCGAAGGGCTCTCACCTCTAAAAGTAAAACTATGTCTTGATGATTTTGGAACAGGTTACTCTGCACTAGGCTACTTACACCAGCTGCCCATTCATATTCTGAAGATCGATAAAAGCTTCATCGATCATGTACAAGATTCAACAAATCCCTTGGTTGAGGCTATTTTGTCACTTGCTAAGTCGTTAAAACTTGAAGTTGTTGCTGAAGGAATTGAAACCACCGGACAGCTAGAGACTTTGCAAACTACGCATTGTGAATACGGACAAGGTTATTTAATGTCAAAACCAGTTCCAGCAAAAGAAGCTATATTACTAATTAATCAACCACTTTAGCCCCACATCTGTAAAGTTAAGGCTTGGGGCACTTAGAGCGCGGCGCGAGGTATATAACCTAGTGGGGTAAATAAATACCCAGCAACAAAGAGCAAATAGCCCCAAAAATAACCCAAAAGGCAGCATACTTTTGGGTTTGTTCTTCGTTATTGGTTATTTATTAGGAATGACCACAATACATAAATTATGTTTGCCTGAATAAAAAACTGACAGCTGTAAAGTCAATCACCAAAGATCAACCTTCCTATACTCAAAAGTATTTTTATTTTCTACAAAGGTCACTACTTTTTTATCTATTAGCGTTAGTTAACTAAGCGAGTTAAAAATTTTTTATACCAGCCCCTTTACCTTTAAACATGAAGTAAATTAATACAAGCAGTAAAAAATCGGCTTTAATCTAGTTACTTACGCTAAACTATAAAAATATTAATCAGTAAAACTATATTTATTAGCTTAATTTAGACGTCTAGACGTTGAAACGTTTTTTATATAAGCGTAGTATTGAAAAATAATGAGCACTACTCAAATTTTCCATGAGAATTATTAAAGATGATTGGTATAAAACACTTAAAAACTATTGCAACCCTTAAAGAAACTGGTTCATTAGTGAATACTGCCCGCGAATTATTCTTAACTCAGTCGGCTTTATCACATCAAATTAAAGACTTGGAAAACAAGTTAGACTGCCAGCTGTTTGAACGCAAAACGCAGCCTGTGCGTTTTACCCCGCAAGGCATGTTATTGCTTGAGTTAGCCCACGAAATACTGCCGAAAATTGAAGCAACTAAATGTCGTTTAAAAGAGAGCCTTAATCAGCCAATTTCACAATTACGCCTAAGTGTTGAATGCCATGCTTGTTTTCACTGGCTACTTCCAACAATTAAAGATTTTAATAACTTTTGGCCAGATATAAAAATTGATTATGAACGTGGTTTTAGTTATGACGCAATTCCAGACTTACTTAACGATGAATTAGACTTAGTACTCACATCAGACATTCGTGAACCCGACAAGCTAGAGTATGCCCATTTATTCGACTTTAAATTAAAATTAATTGTTGCACCTGATCACGATCTTGCCAAAAAAGCATACGTTACAGCGTTAGACTTAAAGAATGAAACCATTATTTCTTACCCTATTCCGCGCGAACGCCAAGATATATTTAAACATTTCATTCAAAATGCACGTTTTGACGGGACGTTAAAAAACGTAGATCAAGGACTACTAATTTTTCAGCTAGTCAGTGCTGGAATGGGTGTAGCTGCATTACCTGATTGGTTGGTTACACCATATGAAAGCCAAGGACTCATCAAATCGATTCCACTAGGTGCGCTAGGTTTAACTCGACCAATGTACTTAGCGATGAAAAAAGATATGAAAGATAACCCTGTATATCGCCACTTTTTAAATACGTGTAAGTTAAATAACGGTCGATAAACTACTGATTAATGAGTAACATAACTTAAATTATAGCTTTTATGTTGCTCATTATGTTCGCTTTGAAAAAGTTACTTGGCGGCTTGCTTATGCCGCTCCCTTTAATTGGTCTTTTTACACTTATAGCTTTGTTTTTGGCATTCAAGGGTCGCAAGTTTTCTTTAGTAATTGCATTTTTTGGACTTTCAACATTGTTGGCAATCAGTACACCATTTGTTGCTAACCAAATTTTAAAAAACAACGAGCCAACAAGCCTTTCTTTTCACCCTTCAAAACACCCAGAATTAGACAAAATAGTTGTGCTTGGGTGCGATATAAATCCTAACTCTGTCTTAAGTGCTAATAACCAATTAGGTAATTGCGCGCTAACCCGACTAGTTGAAGGAGTCAAACTCGCTAAGTACTACCCAAAATCACAGCTTATTGTTTCTGGCGGCGGTTATGAGAATATTACTAACAGCAGCTTGATGTATCAAACTGCCATTGAGTTAGGCATTAATAAAAATAGGCTTTTGCAAAACCCAAAGGCAATGGATACAGCGCAAGAAGCTGCGCTACTAGCGCCTAAGCTAGTTGATTTTAAGGTAGCGTTAGTAACTTCGGTACTGCATATGCCCAGAGCCCAGGACTTGTTTTCGGCCCAAGGTGTAACAAGCATTCCTGCAGCAACTGACTTTCACAATTTTGCAGCGCTTCCTTTTCATAAACAGCTCGTTCCAAATGCGCAAGCACTACTAGCCGTAACGCAATACAGCCATGAAGTTATAGGAACAACGTGGATAAAAGTCCGTCGATGGCTAGACCCTGAGGCACTTTAAACAACTTGCAAAAAGCCACCTGCTAACTCGTAAATTTGATTTGTTTACAATGAATGTTTGTCGAGCAAGAAAATAAAATATCAATACTTTAAGATATGTGGGTAAGGCTCTTCACTAGATTTTTTGTTAAACAATAACGTCACTTTACTGTCGTTGTTTTGTAGGTGGGTGTTTTGTCCAAAGCCGATAGAGTATAACTAAAAATATCCCTAACAATAATATACTCAGTGCGGTTAAGCTCTCTACACCTATAGACTCAAATGTAGCTCCAAAAGTATAGCCTCCGCCAACTAAAATAATGACCCATAAAGCAGCTGAACAGGCATTTAAGGTGCTAAATAGGGGCCAAGATATATCGGTTAGCCCTACAGGGAGCGCTCCAATTGTGCGCATACCTTTGGGGTATCGATATAAAAAAATGTAAGCCATGCCGTAACGCTTAGCAAGCGCACTCGCTGTTTGAAATAGTTGACCAATTTTATTAGGTTTTTCAAGCCATGAAGTGCCATAAGCTCTTGCAAGAGCAAACCGTATCTCATCGCCAATATACCCTCCCATAAAAGTAGCTAAAATAACTAATTTAATATCAAGCGCGCCGATTTGAGCAGCATAACCTGCAAATAAAGGTAACCAGCCGCTTTTCAATGCACAATAGCCAAATAGCAATAGGTAAACAAATAAGCCGTACTGCTCAAGTAGAGCTAAAACACCTTCCATTGCGGTCCTTATAAGGTCATTTTAATAAAACTAGAAATACATAACGAATTAAGTAAATTAAAAGATCTTTATGAGAGACCAAACCACTTACCTTACTTTTACAACCGGTTTATTTTATTCGCTTTCATTTAAGCAGTGTATATAAAGAAAGCGTGTCTACTTCCCACGCTCTGAACACTCTCAATTTATACTCAACTCACTAGACAACAAATTTAAACACGCCCTCACTTCAATATAAGTAAATAAAGTCTATTAGAGCAGAGCTTGTACACTATCCGTTGTCGCCCCTATTTAACTGGCGTTAAATTCAAGGCTTTAAATTTTAAAATATAACGAGTACTAAAATTAATAATCTTAAATATCACAGTAGCTTAAACAGGATTATCAATATCAATAAAGCTAACCTCAAAACCGTACTCCAGGGCAAGTAGCTCGCCCAGAGCTTTTATACCGTAGCGTTCGGTTGCATGATGCCCTGCTGCAAAAAAATCAATATTTTGTTCTCGTGAACTATGAATAGTTTGCTCAGACGCTTCACCTGTTAAATAAGCGTCAATACCTTGCTCCGCAGCTAAATCAATATAACCTTGACCTCCACCAGTACACAGCGCAATAGTTTGTATTTTACTTGAACGAACTAAGCTTGTGAGAGGGGCTCGATTAAGTACCTTAGCTATTTTTGATGCAAATTCATCTCCACTTAGCGCTGTTTTAAGGCGCCCTTTCACTGCTACACTGTTAGCAACAGGCTCAAGGCCTTCTTGAATTTCAATATCTAATAATTTTGCAAGCTGCGCGTTATTACCAATCTCTGGGTGAATATCTAAAGGGAGGTGATAAGCAAATAAATTAATATCGTGAGCCAATAAGGCGCCTATTCTCCGCTTTTTCATCCCAGTAATAGGTTGAGACTCGCCTTTCCAAAAATAACCATGATGGACCAAGATAGCGTCTGCTTGCTCATCAATTGCAGCGTCAATTAAAGCTTGGCTCGCTGTTACTCCGGTAACAATTTTTTTTATTTCATTTTTACCCTCAACTTGTAATCCATTTGGGCAAAAATCCTTAATATTGTGAGGCTTTAAAATATCATTTAATAATTGGTTAAATTCTTGACGTTGCATACGCGTAACCTTACTTTGCACTGAATTTTGTGCAAATTTTGGCGTTTATTGCTTTAAAATGGAAGGAAAATCGCAAAAAATTGAAAAACTGATTCAAAATAGGTATAAATAGCTTCTCTTTATCTGTGTTCACAACGTATAGGGTCTCTGATGAGCAAACTAGACAAAACAGAAGTACTATCTGCCTTTGAAGCAGCGTATGAAGCTGCTAATGGTAAAAAACCTGAAATTACAACTAAACCAGGCTGGTACAGCATCGATGGCGGAAAAAACTTACGCCTAGCTGACGTAGCTGAGCTAACTAAAGAATTAAGCAGTGGTAAAGCAACACCGGCACCTGCTGAAAAAGCGCCAGCTAAAAAAACTAAAACCAAAAAAGCTGCGCCTGTTACTGCTCAGAAAAAAGCGCCATTCACTGTGGTTACACAAAGTGAAGATGGTTACACCGCAGAAGAATTGTGGATTGTAATCCTAGCGCGTAAAGATCATGACTGTCGCCTACCGCGCGGTGTTGTTTAATCAACATTAATGATTTTAAAAGAAACCGCGTTAAGCGGTTTTTTTATGCCTGCTGTTTATAATTTGTAAAATAAAAAAGCGGCATAAAAGCCGCTTTTTAAAGACGTTAATTAAAATTGTTACTTTTCAAAATAAAGCGGCTGGCGTGCTTTTTTGCCAACCTCATTCATCGTTTCTGCATTAAATAAACGACCATTAATCATTGTATAATCAACCTTATCAGAGCTGCGAATATCAATTAACGGATCGCCATCAATCACCATTAAATCAGCCAGTTTACCCACTTCAAGCGAGCCTACGTTTTTATCAAGCCCTAAGTACTTAGCTGGATCGAGTGTTGATGCGCGTATGGCTTCTAGTGGCGTCATGCCACCTTGGGCAAACATCCACATTTCCCAATGTGCACCTAACCCCTCACGTTGACCATGCGCTCCTAAGTTAACTAAAACACCTAAGTCTTGTAGCTCAGCCGACACACGTGCGTTGTTAAAATGATTATAGTGATGATCGGGTGCTTTAACACGACGCATAGAACGCGGCAGCAACTGATTTTGAGGCACAAACTTACTTAAACGAGGGTGATTCCACACGTCAGTTTTATCATACCAATAGTTTTCACCCCATATACCACCATAGGCAACAACAAGCGTTGGTGTGTAACCCACATCACTTTGTGACCATAATTGTTTTATATCATCGTATATGTTTTCTACAGGAATGGAATGCTCAATACCTGTATGTCCATCAACCACCATGCTCAAATTATGTTGCAGTAGCGAACCGCCTTCTGGCACAACCATCATTTCAAGTTCGCGACCTGCTTCAACGACTTGTTGGCGCTGCTCACGACGGGGTTGATTGTATGATTTAACACTAAAAGCACCGACTTTCTTTAAGCGTTCTAAGTGAAATTTAGCATCTTCTAACGAATCAATATGCGAGGTATAACCCGGCATATTAGCCCCATACAAAATAGTTCCTGTAGAGAAAATACGCGGACCAACAATCATGCCTGCTTTTTGCATTTCGCTTGCAGTGAATATTTCGGTGGTGTCGTTAGAGGGATCATGAATAGTCGTAACACCTAAAGCTAAACCTGCAAAGTTTTTCCAATTTTGCTGAGGAATTATTTCATTGCTCCCTTGAGAACCATGAGCATGGGCGTCAACAATACCTGGCATGATGGTTTTACCTGTAACGTCTATAACGTCTGCATCTTTTGGTATGCTTAATTCAGAAGCTGGGCCTACAGCTTTTATATGCTTGCCATCAGTAATTATTACTCCGTTTTCAATGACTTTATCACCATTCATCGTAATAATTTTACCGCCAGTTAAAGCAATCATGCCTTTTGGCTCATTCACCTTCTTACTAAATCCGATGTTTTCGCCATTTTTAACTTTAAAATCAGCGTCGCTTTTACTGTTAATCGCAAATACACCGTTTAAATTTGCATGGTAAAGCTCAGGCCCTAGTGTCCAATAAAGTTTGCTGCTATCGGCACTCCAGCTAATACTTTCACCAGCACGCACAGATAGCTGCTCTATAGGGAATTTACTGTCTTTAGGTCCAATACTTATGGCCTTCCCACTTTCAACTAATGGCGTTACATACACTTTAAATCGCTCAGCAAAAGCAAGATACTCCCCATCTGGAGATACTCTAAATTCAGTAGCATGCTCAGATTCATAAAGTTTATATACTTTTTTGCTTTCTAGCTCTACAACACTCAGCGATGGCTTTGGCCATGGGCTCATTACAAATACACGGTCGTTGTCAGCCCCAAACTGTGGTTGATATCCACTTTTAGAAATCAGCTCACTTTTACCGCCTTTTGCGCTAACGCTATAAATACCTGGATTCAATGACCATTTAGGATTTAAAATACTGCCACCGCTGGCTTTACGATAAACAACCGTTTTACCATTTGGGCTAAACGTTGGTTCTACATACTTGCCTGGTTCTTGTGTAATTGTGTCGCCTCGACCACTGCGAGAAGATACAACGCGCACTTGGCCTTGCTTGTTATCGTTCCACGTGGTGTAAACTATTTTTTTACCATCACGAGAATACTGCGGAAATAATTCAAAATGATCTGTTTGTTTTGTTAAACGCTTAATTTTTCCAGATTCTAAATCGCGTTTATAAATATAGCCTAACGCTTCAAAAATAGCGGTTTCACCGTCGGGGCTTACTTGTACATTACGCAGCATTTTTACGTCAAATTCATCAGTGTCTAAATTTTGAGTAAAACGAAGCGCTGGTTGAATCTTTTTAGTGGTTTCTACTTTAAATGCAATCGGGCTAACTGATTTGTCAGTCACGTCAACAGATTGAATTTTACCACCCGCCCAAAAAACCAATTCTTTATTATCGGGTGTCCAGGCAATTGTAGGATATACGCCGTGAATAGCCCACGTTTCTTGCATGTCACGCTCTAACTTATCGTACACCTGAGTGTGCTCACCCGTGCTTAAATCATAAAGATACAAACTAGTTTGAAAGTCGTCTCGCTTAATGTAAGCAAGCGTTTTTCCATCTGGCGATGGAGTTGGTCTAATTGCGCCACCCATACCATCAATAATTGTTTCTATTTCACCTGTTTCACGATCGTAGCGCTTAATTTTATATATACCCGCTACAGAATCCTTTGAATAGTGAAACGTTTTACCTGGTGTAGCATCATGAGAAAAATACACATAACGCCCATCAGGTGAAAACATTGGCTCACCTAAATCTTTTTGGTCGTTCTCGCGTTTAGTCAGCTGAACCCCTTTACCACCTGCTTTATGGTATAGCCATACTTCACCAGCACCAAGTGAACGACTAGCCGTAAAGTGTTTACGCGCCACTAAAAAATCGCCATCAGGGCTCCACGCTGGACTATTTAACAGTCTAAACGTTTCGTTGGTTACTGCACTTTGGTTTTCACCGTTTAAATCCATAACCCAAATATTGTCGCCGCCACCTTGATCAGAAGTAAACGCAATGTGTTCACCATCGGGGCTAAAACGAGGTTGCATTTGCCATGCTATATCAGAGGTTAATTGTGTTGCAGTACCGCCACTCATTGGCATTGTGTAAATGTCGCCTAGTAAGTCAAATACAATGGTTTTGCCATCTGGGCTAATATCAATGTTCATCCATGTGCCTTGTTCTACGCTAATTTTAGCGTCAACAAATTGCCCTTTAGGAGAATCTACTTGCCATTTTTGTTCATCTTTTTTATCGGTTGATTCAGCATGTGCTTGCCCAAGAGCTAATGACACTGACAAAGCCAACGCCGTATGCAGCAATTTCTTCATAACTTTCTCGCTTATTATTGTTGCTGTGTGTTTTAACCGATTGCAACAAAAACAACCAAAAGTTACCAGCGTTATTTGATAAAGCGCAGTTTATTACGTTTAATGCCAAGAAATGGGGTCAAATTGATAGTAGTTAACCAGCATTCTATATATTTCTGGATCGTAGCGTCGTAACTCTGCTGGTTTTTCAATAAAGGTTTCGGTGATCACCGCAAAAAACTCGGCCTCGTTTGTTGCACCATAACTATGAATAACGTGAGGCATACTATACGCCACATGACTTTTAAGCTGCGTAAAGGCACGACTAAATACCCTTGCCCACTCTTTATAATCAGCCGAGCTTTTTAAAAGTGGCGTACCTGTTGTTTTACCTGTTTCCTGATCTAACTGATGAGCAAATTCGTGAAACACCAAGTTATGACCATCACTGGGTAAGCGGCTTCCTTCTAATACATCATGCCAACTGAGTACCAGTGTTCCCCCAGGCCACGATTCACCTTGCCTCACCGTATTATGATAACTGACTAAGCCAGCGCTATCTCGCGTGGTTTGTGGGGCATAGTAAGCGCTTGGGTACAATAGTATTTCTTTTACATTAGTATAAAGAGGCCACGGTTTGTTAAGCACGAGTACGCAGGCATCAGCAGCAACAATAAGTTTCATGGCAGGTGTGAGTTTTAATCCATCGCAACCAATAAAGCGCTTTTCATTTAAAAACCAAACAATATGTCTCTCAAGTTTGGCTCTATCAGCATCCGTCATCTTTCGGTAAATAGGCATACAGCGCAGTAAGATATCTTTTTGCTGAGAGCTTAAACCCATACGTTGATACTTATTGCGCCAAAGGAAGGCTTGAATAGAAGGCCATTGCCAAAGTATCGCCACAAATAACACTAAAACACCAATTAACAGTCCATTTATCATGGCAATACCCTAAACATATATGTGCCTTTATAAATATGTTCACCGGGATGAATTTTCAACTGCTGTGGTTATTATAGATTTTTAAAATACTTTTTTTACTACCGTCATTTACATTTAAAATGATCACACTCAGCTTGTAACACCTTTACAAAGCGCGCAACGTGTAGACCATCCATTAAAGAGTGATGTACGTCAACAGACAGTGGCATCGTGCCAGCTTGTTTGTCGTATTGACCAAATACAAATTTAGGGATCCCTAAACTTTGCCCTTCGCTAAATGCATGTGAAAAAGCGCTAAAATTAAGCCATGGTAAAACAGATATATGAATTAAATCAGCTTGCCCCTCTGTATTGGCAAATGCGTCGCTAAATAGTGAGTTTGACTTAGATTGTTTACTTACTTTCTCGCTATTGGCTGAGAACTCTTTGAAAGAGCCCAAATAATCAAAATAACTAAATACAAAGCACTCGTCTTCATCAAGTTCAACAACACTTGCACGGATGCTTGTAAGTAACCAGGGCTTGGATTCTATAATTCGTAACATAATTGGTTCATAAGCGAAGCAAGCTTTTAGTGTGCAATAAACATAGGCTTGAAAAAACGATATATTTTGAGCCTTACAGTAATCAAACAGTGTTTGTGCGTTTAGCTGAACACACACATTAAAGTATGGCTGGGTAAAATTTTTAAATAGTTCAAAATGTTGTTTACGAGGCCAGCTATCAAAGTCGATAGGCTGCATATTCGAAGTTGACGTCATTATACATACCACACTTAATTAAAAATAAAGTGTAACGTTGTTTCATAAAAATAGCATTAATAACAAAAAAGGGGACGCAAATGCATCCCCTTTCTTCAAGACCTAAATATAAATCTAAAGGCCATTTTGTATTATTTCTTGAGCAAGCTCATCTGCAATTAAGTGCGTCGATTTTTGCTCTTTTTCGCTGCGAGCAAAAATTTCTGTTAGCGTATTAAAAATACCCTCAACGTGTTTATTAGAGGCCTCAACGGTATAACCTTCTGGCGCAGTTTCGTAATAAACATTAATAATACCCCCTGCGTTTATAACGTAATCTGGCGCATACAAAATGCCTTTTTCACGAATAATTTCACCATGGCGTGATTGTGCTAACTGATTATTAGCACAACCAGCAATAATGGTTGCTTTAATACGAGGTATAGTGTCATCGTTTATGGTTGCGCCTAATGCACAGGGTGCATACACATCTACATCTAAGTCATAAATGTCATCAATACCAACAGCTGTTGCACCAAAATCGTTAACAACACGATCAATTGCAACCTGGTTTATATCTGTCACAAACAACTTAGCACCTGCATCAACTAAGTGCTGACACAAGCCGTAAGCAACAGCCCCTAAACCTTGTACAGCTACTTTTATGCCCGAGAAGTCTTGGTGGCCGCGTTGGTGCTGCAGTGCAGCTTTAATGCCTAAAAAAGTACCGTATGCAGTAAAAGGAGATGGGTTTCCACTTTTGCCTTCAAGGCCTAGAACGTAATTTGTTTCTTTGTTCATTAAAGCAACGTCGGCACAGGTAATATTGACGTCTTCTGCTGAGTAATAGCTACCATTCAAACGCTCTAATTGGCGACCAAATGCACGAAAAAGGTGTTCTGATTTAATGTCTTTGGCGTTACCAATAATGACAGATTTTCCACCACCAAAAGGAAGGCGCGCAACCGCATTTTTGTAAGTCATCCCTTTTGATAAACGCAAAACATCATACACTGCGTCTTCATCTTTAGCGTAATCCCACATTCTACACCCACCAACAGCAGGCCCCAACTTGGTACTATGCACAGCAATAATTGCTTTTAAACCTGACTCTTTGTCAGAACAAAAGACTACTTGTTCATGGTTATCAAATTCAACTTGATTAAACACAGCCACTTAAAATACTCCGAAAAATTGACCCGTGAGAGGGTGTACGCGCTGGAAATTGTCGAGACTTTACCACTTCAAGATAGTGTTCGCCACACATCAAGATGATAAAGCTAACAAACACCAAGTGATTAAATTAAATAATCAACTTATAACTTATTAACAAATAAAAAATTTAAAATGAATTACAAAAATAGACATTAAATTTAAAATAACACAAGGGCAAACTTCTTTACGTTTACGTTAGCGTAACCATTGATTTTTCCGTAAAGTTTTTAATACACCCACCATTTACACGCAAGCAATTGTTATTTAATGATTTATATTTATATAAACAATTACCACACAACTGGTAAGATCAGTTTTACTCAATATTGATGATTTTAAAATAAAAAAGCGAGCACATGGCTCGCTTCATAAACAAAGATAACAATTACTTTAATTTGCTATCAAGCTCAGCAATTTTTGCCTTCCAAATCGCAGGACCTTGCGTATGTGCATTGGCACCTTCGCTATCTACTGCAACCGTTACAGGCATGTCTTCAACTTCAAACTCGTAAATCGCTTCCATACCTAGATCTTCAAACGCAACTACACGCGCTTTTTTAATCGCTTTAGATACTAAATATGCAGCACCACCTACAGCCATCAAGTAAACAGATTTATGCTCTTTGATTGAATCAACCGTTGCAGGGCCGCGCTCTGCTTTACCAATCATGCCTACAATGCCAGTTTTTTCTAGCATCATATCGGTAAACTTATCCATACGTGTTGCTGTAGTTGGGCCTGCAGGGCCTACTGCTTCATCACCAACAGCGTCTACAGGGCCAACGTAGTATATAAATTTATTATCAAAATCAACGCCTTCAGGTAAGCCTTCGCCAGAGTTGATCATGTCTTGCAAACGTTTATGCGCTGCATCACGGCCAGTTAAAATGGTGCCTGAAAGTAAAACGGTTTCACCCATTTTCCATTCTTGAACATCATCTTTCGTCAGCGTGTCTAAATTTACACGACGTGTCCCCTCACCTACTTCAAAGGTTACTTCAGGCCAATCCTCAAGCTTTGGCGCTTTTAAATCAGCAGGACCTGAACCATCCAAAGTAAAGTGCACGTGACGAGTTGCTGCACAGTTAGGGATCATCACCACTGGTTTTGATGCTGCATGGGTAGGAGCGGTTTTAATTTTAATATCAACAACCGTTGTTAACCCGCCCAGGCCTTGTGCACCAATACCTAGTTTGTTTGCACGTTCGAATATTTCTAGGCGAAGCTTTTCTTCTGTAGTTTCCGCCCCACGCTCCATAAGCTCATGGATATCAACCGGATCCATCAATGACTCTTTAGCCATTACTGCAGCTTTTTCTGCAGTACCACCAATACCTATACCCAGCATGCCTGGCGGACACCAGCCAGCACCCATTGTAGGCAGTGTTTTTTCTACCCAGGCAGCAACATCGTCTGAAGGGTTTAACATAACCATTTTACTTTTGTTTTCAGAGCCGCCACCTTTTGCTGCAACCATGACTTCTACTTCGCCACCAGCTACCAAATCGATGTGAACAACCGAAGGTGTATTATCTTTTGTGTTTTTACGAGTACCAGCAGGGTCTGCAACAATAGAAGCACGAAGCGGGTTATCTGGATTCAAATACGCACGGCGAGTACCTTCATCAACCATTTGTTGAACTGTTAAGTCTGTTTTATCCCACTTAACATCCATACCCACTTTTACAAAACACGTAATAATACCTGTATCTTGACAAAGCGGACGCTTGCCTTCAGCCGACATACGCGAGTTAATTAAAATTTGCGCAATAGCATCTTTAGCAGCTTTACTTTGTTCTTTGTTATAAGCTTTTTCTAATGCTTGAACAAAATCAAGTGGATGGTAGAACGAAATATATTGCAATGCATCTTCAATGCTATCAATAAAGTCTTGCTGACGGATTGTACTCATAATGGTTCCTTAAGTTAGCTTTACGCTTAAGCGTAATCTATACCAAACCGGTGACGGTGGTTTGTACTGTTTTAATTACAACGTTGATTTTATACTAAACGCTGCCAAAAAAATTTGACTTATGATACCCTCCCAGCCCGTTTGGAGCCAGTTCTTATAGGGGTAGTAAATGCTAAACAATAAAAATAATTGTATAAAATTATCAATAACACAAAATTGTATTGATGTATTTTCGCATTTTTCTCATCTGCCTCATGCCATACTGCTCGACTCTGCTAATAGCGACCATGTAAATAGTCGCTACGACATAATTTCCATAGAACCTGAACACTTGCTTGAAGTGAGCGATAACAAAACATTATTCAATGGCGAGCCAAGTGAGCTAACCTGTTTTGAAATAATGAATACCCATTTGCGCAAACTCAGTAACACAAAAGCACCTTTTGACTTGCCCTTTAATGGAGGTTGGTTAGGTTATTTCGGCTATGACTTGGGTCGTATAATTGAAAAAATGCCAACCATAGCAGAGCAAGATATACACTTACCGCAAATGGCTGTAGGCCTTTATTTAGATGCACTTATTTTTGATAGACAGCAAAATGCGTGGTTTTATGTTTCACAGCCACATGTTGAAAGACGCTCGCTTTACGAGAAATATCTAGCATCAACTCCAATTGACGCAAAGTTTGAGTTAACGTCTGAGTGGTTTTCTAATATGAGCCAAACCCAATACGCCAAAAAGTTTGCTGTAATTGAAGACTATTTAAAAAGCGGTGATTGTTATCAAATTAATCTAGCGCAGCGCTTTAAAGCCCAATATAGCGGTGACCCTTGGTCAGCGTATGTTAAATTACGCGAAGCTAATAAAGCGCCTTTTTCAAGTTTTATTAATCATCCTGCAGGCGCTATTTTGTCAATTTCGCCTGAGCGCTTTATATCGATCCAAAACAATATTGTAGAAACTAAACCAATAAAAGGGACACTTGCACGTAAAGCTGACGCCTACGAAGATAGTGCACAAGCGTTAAAACTTGCAAACTCATCCAAAGATCGCGCAGAAAACGTGATGATTGTAGATTTACTTCGTAACGACTTAGGTAAAGTAGCCAAACCCGGCAGTGTTAAAGTGCCTTCTTTATTCGCAATTGAAAGTTTTCCGGCCGTACACCATTTAGTAAGTACAGTGACCGCCGAACTCGATATCAATAAAACAGCCGTTGATCAACTCGAGGCCGCTTTTCCTGGTGGCTCTATTACTGGAGCACCTAAAATACGCGCGATGGAAATTATAGAGGAGCTAGAACCTCATCAGCGCAGTGTTTACTGTGGCTCTATAGGTTATTTAAGTGCCTGCGGTAATATGGATACCAGTATTACTATTCGAACTTTAGTTTGTTATGAGCAGCATATTTACTGTTGGGCCGGAGGCGGAATTGTCGCTGATTCTAAAGTCGAATTGGAATACCAAGAGACTTACGATAAGGTAAATAAAATTTTACCTTTATTAAAGAGTAGGTGATCTTGAATAGTGACTTTATTAAAACGCGCTTTCAATTAAGCCCAACCGCTGCGCCAAATCAAATAAAAGACTCTCGAAATAAACGCGCCAGTGCCGTTATGTTGCCCATTATAGATGTAGCCGGACAGGCACATATTTTACTGTGTAAGCGCCCTACTTATTTGCATCATCACCCAGGTGAAATTTGCTTACCCGGTGGTAAATTTGAGGCAAGCGACAAAACGCTTCGTACAACGGCACTACGTGAATTGAAAGAAGAGTTAAACATTGCGCACAAAGATGTAAATATCCTTGGCAATTTACCAGAGTACTCCACCTTAACTGGGTTTAGTATTCGTCCCTACGTATGTGTTTTAAATAAAAATACGCAGTGGGTAAACGATCACAATGAAGTACAGGCTAGCTTTTTACTCTCCTTAGATGAATTAAGTACTGAAGCTAACTGGCAACCTTTGCCATTTCAACGTTTTGGTAAAGAAATCACTCTGCAGGGGTTTGTTACCCCCCATGGGTTACTTTGGGGAGCAACTGCTAGCATTATAAAAAACTTTACAAAACAACTAGCCTTACCAGTTTAAATCTTCGTTAATAATAGTTACATGCTAACAATTCCGCGTTATTATGCTCGACCGTTCAAAGAGCAGCCTCGGGCTGAGTAAATTAATAAGAGACACACACTATGATCAGTGCATTTGATATGTTTAGCATTGGTATTGGCCCTTCGTCATCACACACCGTTGGCCCAATGCGCGCATCACGCTTATTTGTTAATGAACTCCATGAAAAACAGCTATTAAAAAGTGTTACCGATATAAAAGTAGAGCTATATGGATCGTTAGGTCAAACAGGTATAGGTCATGGTTCTGGCAAAGCTGTTGTACTTGGCTTAGCAGGCTATGACCCAGAAACAATCGATGCCGATTTAGTCGATGATATTTTATTAACTATCGAGCAAGAACAAGTTATTTATTTAAACCAAACACACAAAGCCAACTTTCCTAAGCAAGGTGCTATTGTTTTTCATCGTCGTAAAACGCTCCCAAAGCACTCTAATGCAATGGAGATTATTGCTTCAAATAATGGTGAAAAGCTTTATAGCAAAGTGTACTACTCTATCGGCGGCGGCTTTATTGTTACCGACGAAGAATTTGAAAACGAAAAGCAAGCAGCGCTCGATATTAGAGAAGAAAACCCAGCGCCATACCCTTTTAGTAGCGCAAAAGAGCTACTTGAAATGTGTAAAGACTCAGGCCTGAGTGTATCTAGCTTGATGATGAAAAACGAACGCACACTTCGAACCGAAGACGCTATAAAAGATGAGTTATTTCATATTTGGCAAGTAATGAAAGCCTGTATTGAGCGCGGAATGCGTACTGAAGGAATTTTACCTGGCGGTTTAAAAGTAAAACGACGTGCCCCCAGCCTATTCTTAAAACTGAATATCGAAGTGAGCAACGATCCACTCAGAGCAATGGATTGGGTCGACCTATTTGCACTTGCCGTTAATGAAGAAAATGCGGCCGGTGGACGAGTGGTAACAGCCCCCACTAATGGTGCTGCAGGCATTCTACCCGCTGTGCTTATGTACTATCATACATTTGTAAAAGAAGTAGACCGCGACATTGCCACGCGTTATTTACTAACAGCCGCTGCAATTGGTATTTTATATAAAAAAAATGCGTCTATTTCTGGTGCCGAAGTGGGCTGCCAAGGCGAAGTGGGTGTAGCGTGTTCAATGGCCGCCGGAGCATTAACTGAAATTGTGGGTGGTAATGTTGTACAAGTTGAAAACGCAGCTGAAATAGGCATGGAGCATAATTTAGGTTTAACGTGCGACCCTGTTGGCGGCTTAGTGCAAGTTCCTTGTATTGAACGTAATGCGATGGGGGCTATAAAAGCCATCAATGCTTCTCGATTGGCAATTCGTGGTAGTGGCGAGCAAAAAGTATCACTTGATAAAGTAATAAAAACCATGCTTGAAACAGGTAATGATATGAAAACAAAATACAAAGAAACCGCGCGCGGTGGTTTAGCCGTTAACATTATTGAGTGTTAGGCTAACCTTAAACAAAAAAACCGACTATTAATAAATAGTCGGTTTTTTTGTTATCAGACCCAGTGCTACTTTACAGGTAACTCTATATCTTCAAATAACTTATCTACATCATCTTGATTACGTAATAAACTCGCGCGCTCCACACGCTCTTTAGTTAAATGCGGCGCAAATCGTTCTATAAAGTCATACATATAAGTACGTAAAAAGCTGCCTTTTCTAAAGCCAATTTTTGTTGTGCTAGCTTCAAATAAGTGACTTGCATCAATGCAGACTAAATCAGTATCAGTGATTTCATCAATCGCCATTGAAGCCACTACCCCTACGCCAAGCCCTAAACGAACATAGGTTTTAATTACATCGGCATCAGTCGCCGTAAATACAATATGCGGCTCTAACCCATGGGCGCTAAATGCTTTGTCTAATTCAGAGCGACCCGTAAAACCAAATACATAAGTAATTAGCGGGTATTCGGCAATATCTGCTACCGTTAAACTATTGGCTTTTTTAGCAAGTGGATGATCCTTTGCAACAACAATACTGCGATTCCAATGATAACAAGGCAACATAACTAAATCAGAGTATAAATGAAGCGCTTCAGTTGCAATGGCAAAATCGGCATCGCCCCTTGCTGCGGCATCAGATATTTGTTGCGGTGTACCTTGGTGCATATGCAATGATACTGCAGGGTATTTTTTCATAAACCCCTGAATCACACTAGGTAAAGCATAACGTGCTTGAGTGTGCGTTGTTGCTATATTGAGCTTACCTTGGTCCGGTAATGTGTGTTCGTTAGCCACCGCTTTTATACCTTCTACCTTTGAAAGTATCTCACGCGAGATATTTATAATATCTTCACCGGCACTAGTTACATGCGTTAAATGCTTGCCACTTCGCCCAAAAATTTGAACACCTAACTCATCTTCTAACATACGTACTTGTTTAGAAATACCAGGCTGTGAGGTGAATAAACTCTCAGCCGTTGCTGAAACATTTAATTTATGATTTTGTACTTCTACTATGTATCTGAGTTGTTGTAATTTCATGGTTGCATTTTTACGTTGTAATTTATTATAAATAAAGGCAATTCTATAAAGCTAGATCAGTTTTACCGGTAGCGTTGATTAAGCTTATAGCGTGCATTTATCGAAGTGGTGCTCAAGGCTAGCATAATAAATATACTTGAGGTAGCCATGATTAGACGAATTAATCTCATAGTCCTTATATTTAACGACAGTTAATTTACCTAATTTGAAGTTAATTCGCGCAAAACTACCCCGATGGCTTATATTTAATGTAATATTAAAAAATTAGGTTATGAATCCGAGAATTACACCATGATCGTGTCTATTATAATTGTCCTTATAGTTGCTTTGGTTGTGATTGCACTTTGGGTAAGTGCTGTTCAGCAACACAAAGAAAAACAAGAAAATGAGCGCCGAAAAGAACTCACAAAACAAAAGGCGATCATTGAAGAAACTGAAGAAGCATTAATGAACCAGGCTAATATTCCGCTATCTGAAAACGTTATTAGGGTTCTACAAAGCCGAATTGCCGAAGCACTCAAAACAATGGTTACGCATTCGCCAACCTCAAAAGCGCTAAAGAGCCGTTTAGAAGAAATGAAACAGCATCTCTCTAACCCGGTGCAAGGAACCAGTAGTGAGTCATTAGCATTACCAAGTAACGACAAACAGCTTGTTGCGCTAATTCAAGGGATTAAAAAATTACGTGTGATCCTACGTTCTGAACACACTAAGGGCCGTGTTAATAGCCAAGTATTTACAGGCGAAGACAAACTACTTGAGAAATTACAGCTTAAAATAAATATAGAAAGCCAAATTAAACGCGGTATTTCGGCACGTTCTGCGAGTATGGTTGGCTCTGCTAGACAATATTTTGAAAAAGCCTACGCAACGCTTAGTGCAGTGCCTTATTCAGACGAATATGTAAATGCTAAACGTCAAGAAGTGGAACGTTACTTAGAGGAAATTAGCGTCGAGCTAAAAGCATCTAACGCAAGCGCCCTAAAAAAGAAAAACGAGCAAGAACAAGACGATTTAGATGTGCTGTTTGCTCCAAAAAAGAAATGGTAACAGCAGCTTTCCACTGAATAATAAAAAAAGCCCATACTGTGTATGGGCTTTTTTAGCATTAAATTTTATAACCTAGAGTTTAGCTTCCCCAACAGGGATAAATCACATAACGTCGCTGGTAGTTATATATCAAAACAAAACTTTGTTATTTATGATAAAAACGCGAATTTAACAATAAATAACACGGTTAATATCCATACACTAATTGTTATTTCACTGCGTTTACCACAAAGCAACTTAACCGCCGTATATGAAATAAAACCAAGCGCAATACCATGCGCAATTGAAAACGTAAGCGGCGTCATTAACAGCACAACGGCTACTGGAATAGCGTCAGTCATATCGTCCCAGTCCACAAACTTTAGGTTTTGTAACATAAGTACAGCAACATATAAGATTGCGCCCGCTGTTGCATAAGCTGGTACCATATTAGCTAACGGTGCAAAGAACATCATTAGCAAAAAGCAGCAACCAACTACCACTGCAGTTAAGCCTGTACGCCCACCAACAGATACACCCGCCACCGACTCTATATAAGATGTGGTTGTTGAGGTACCTAACATTGCACCTGCAATGGTGGCTGAGCTATCGGCACTGAGTGCACGTCCTAAGCGTGGCATGTTTCCTTTTTCATCTGCAAGACCAGCCTTTTGCGTTACAGCTACAAGAGTACCTGACGTGTCAAACAAATCGACAAACAAAAATGCAAAAATAACACTAAGCATTGAAAGTTCTAAAGCAGCAGCAAAATCCAACTGCATAAAAGTAGGTAAAATTGAAGGCGGTGCAGCAATAATTCCCTGGTATTCAACTAAACCTAAACCAAGTGAGATAGCAGTAACCAATAAAATACTGATCAACACTCCACTTTTAAAATCACGATATAACAATGCCGCAATAATAAAAAAGCTAAATATAGCCAGTAACGGTCCCGCAGATGTTATTTCACCCAACTGCACAAATGTAGCTGGGCTTGCCACAATAATGCCTGCATTTTTAAGTGCTATTAAGGCTAAAAATGCGCCAATGCCTGTCGCAATAGCCCGTTTTAAAACTAATGGAATGGCATTTATTATCCATTCTCTAACCTTAAATAAACTTAGTAATAAAAATATACAACCCGACATAAATACTGCGCCCAACGCAGCTTCCCAGGTGTATCCCATACCTAATACAACGCCATACGTAAAGAAGGCGTTTAACCCCATGCCAGGTGCTAAAGCTAATGGGTAATTGGCCCATAACCCCATAATAAAACAACCTATTGCAGCAGCAATACAAGTAGCAACAAAAGCAGCACCTTGATCCATTCCCGCTTCTGCTAACATCGCAGGGTTCACGAATACAATGTAAACCATTGTGATAAAAGTAGTCATTCCGGCGATGCATTCTCGTCGAACCGTGGACCCATTTTCGTTAATTTTAAATAAAGCTTCTAACATAATGAACTTACAACAATAAAAAGTAGCGAGATTTTATCATAAAAAGTATATTTTTCAGGACATTTTACCTTGCGATATACTAAACTATTGAAGTAGTTAACTATACCGAATGACAGCATATGATAAAAACCACACCAACAGGTTATGATTTAGAACAACAATTAGACAATATTTTGTCTTTTGTGACACAACCAGGCGATACTAATTCGTCACCTGAAAATGATAGCTCTCAACAAAGTACGCTGAATAAGGCGCTATATTATTTAAAAAATAACCAGCCTGCTTTAGCTGCAAAGTGGATGCGCTTATCGGCAATGTCTGGTGATCACCGAGGGCAATTTTATTTAGGCTTGTTTTTTGTAAAAGGCCAAGGTGTTCCACAAAGTGTATTTCATGGAGTTGCTTGGCTTAGCTTATCGAGTAGCCAGGGCCATGAGCCAGCTACAGTTGCGCTTGCTGATTTAAGAAAATATATAGAAACAAAGCGTTTTAAGGATGCCCAATGTTATGCAGCCAGTTTATATGAACAAATTCATCAATTACAATATGCCCATTTAATCCCCCCTGTCCCTTAGTAAAAGCCCGAAACTTAGCTCGTAAAAGTACTGTATACAGTACAGAGCTATAATTTAAATTTATAAAAAACGTAAGCAAACCTTTTCAACCTGTATAAAAAAAACTCACCCACTAACATTCCAGTTTAAATAAAAGCGATAAATATCAACAGTATAAACATTAAAATACACATTCTTAAAAATAGAATATAAATTTGTATAAAAAAATAGCAAAAAAACACTTGCGCCATAACACTGTATAAACTACTGTATACATGTACTGTATATAAACCCAGTGAGCGAGATGATATGTTACAGCCAATAACCGTAAGAACAGTAAAAAGCTATCAACAAGACGAACTATCTGATTGTGTTAACGTGATTCAAATCGAAGATGATATATCGGCAACGTTTGAGCTGTTAAAGGTGCTACACCAGTATAATAGTTTAAATGCTTGGACTTTATTAATCGCACCAGATCATGTTCCTAGTAAAGCTTTGCTTGATTCATGTTCAATAGACACAAGTAAACTATTAGTCATTAGGCAAAAACATTTAGTAAATTTAGAATATGTACTGCGTAGCGCACTGCATAATGGTAACTTTGCAGCGGTCATTACATGGACTGATATGTTAAACAATCAGTTATTGAGCAACTTATCGCTTAACTTAAGTAACACAAAAACAAAGTTATACTGTTTTACTAAAAATTCTGACGTACTTGATATACCTTACATACAGCAAGCTTGCTAAAATGATGTTTTAAATCTTATGTAACAATTATGAATTATTTAAATAACAACACTTGCTTTTGTGGAAACCAAAAAAATTACGAAGATTGCTGTGAACCACTGCTATTAGGTGATAAACAAGCAGAAACACCCGAGCAGTTAATGCGCTCTAGGTATACAGCTTACGTACAAAAAAATGCTAAATACGTATACCAAACATATGCAAGTGAAAAGCAAGCTGAAAACCCTGTAAATGAAATTAAAGAATTTGCGACCAGTTGTCGATTTGTAAGCTTATCTGTTATTGAAACAAACAGCGATGAAAATAAAGGGGTCGTTGAGTTTAAAGCTACCTATTTTTATCAAAACCTATATTGTGTGTTACATGAGCGCTCTCAATTTATAAAAGAGCAACACCAGTGGCGATATCTCGATGGTATTATATTTCCGGTCGCTGATATAAAAGTTGGCAGGAATGATGATTGCCCTTGTGGCAGCGCAATAAAATACAAAAAATGCCATAGCGCGTAATCCCCTCTTTTTAAGTGAAGTACATTATTTACTTCACTCCGTTGCTAATTAAATACTCACATTTAATGCATAGCTTCGTAAATTTATTAAACACAACTCCCTTTATAACCTTTTAGATTTAGTACTAACTCTATTAATGAAGTGGTTAATATTGAGGGAAAAGGTAGTGTTAATAACAATTCAACAGTTAAAGCCCTAAAACGATGTAAAATACTTTGAGCTAGCTCAAAAGAAAAAAGCTTGAAGGTAATCTATAGGCATAAAAAATGGGCCAATGGCCCATTTAAATAATTTGATATGCACAAACGCTAATTATTACTCGTCGTTATCAAGGTCTAGCTGTTGACGCTGTGCAGGTTTTGCCAATATTTCTAAGTAAAAAGACATCAATTCTTGCTTTTCAATATCACTAATACAGTTGCTGATTTCAGCTACATGAACCACTTGCGCATCTTCAACCGTTTTACCAAACTTACAGTCAAATGCCCAATAATCTGCATCTTCTGGTAGAGTTTTGTTGCGCTCTCTTTTCAAATATTTTTTCACTTCATGCTTTGCAGCATCAACCATACGAGGGTATTTGATTTTCTCGTGATTTAGCGTGAATGTTTTCTTCATTACGTTCCTAATTACCTTGGTTTAATGATAACGGCATTCATGTCATACCATTTGTAGCCATTATAGCAATTGCATTTAATTTTTGGATGCTTTTTTTACATTAAATCAATTTTTAGTCAATTCGGATTTGGTGCAGTCGTAAAATTTAATCAGGGATGGGTAGTGTAACTAGACACTATTTGATGAAATCATAAATTATGCCATCGTCAAATGTAATGGTTCACGCTGATTTACGTCTGTTAGAACGTCATAAAAGCCTGCGACATCCATTTTTGGATTATCTATTTCTATTTCGTCTTTTTGTAAACGTCTTCGCACAGCAAGTTCACAATTATCTATAATGGGTAGGGGTATGTGGTTTACATCATCTCTAATCGAAAAGGGCTCAGGGTTTAAACACTGATTTAGCTTTATATCGGCCATGCCTTTATTTTCACCAACCGAAGACAAACGCTGTGCATTAAACTGCCCAATTAGCATATTAAATTCACTGGGTGCTAATGGCTGCTTTGGTCCTGCTCCTAATTGCTCTCTTAACTGCGCTTCTTGAGTTGTGTTATCTTCAATTTCACTTTTAGGTAAATGAAATTGACTAAAATCTAAAGCATCTTGTGAAAGCATTGCTAACAGCAATGAAAATTCACCACGGCGGTCTGCATGTACACTTTGGTTTAACCGAGTACTTAATTGCTGCTCTGTGATTAACAAATCATCGATTTGCATAGACTTTAGCCGATTGGAATGAGTAATGAATATTTATCGGCTTTATTTAAATTTTCTTTAGCTTTTTTCTTTACTTAAAGGCACATTTTGCTATTATCAGCGCCGTTGCATTGGAGGGGTTCCCGAGCGGCCAAAGGGATCAGACTGTAAATCTGACGGCTCAGCCTTCGCTGGTTCGAATCCAGCTC
>NZ_JAWJBQ010000006.1:0-203847 GCF_046535955.1 Pseudoalteromonas sp. SIMBA_162
GCAGAGGCTCACCACTTTTAAAATTTGCAGTTAATAGCTAAATTTTACTAGTCGTCCACCTCAGGGCGTGTTGTTATATGGTTTTCTTAGGCCGTATCCGCTTAAAAAACATTGTATACGTGACTGTAAACCAATCGTAATTTACGCTAACTAATTCCCAGCCTTGTTTTCCCAGTTCTGTGCAGCGAGTTTGCAACCTAACAAATTTGGTAGTGCGAAATGTAAAAAGACCACCAACTTTTTCTACTTTATACTCAAATATATCCATATAATTCTATCCTGTGAACCACATAACAACTTTGTATCCGACATGTGTCGCTTTATAAACCGGCATATGTCCAAATATTACAATCAATCCAATGTAGCCAGCTAATAAGCGCATGTAAACAAATAGTTATGTAGCATTTAAATATTCTAAATGTAGAAATACACCAAAATGGTAGAGATCAGTAATATTAGACAGAAAAGTAATGTGCTAATAAACAGTGAGGAAATAAACAGTCACCTTCCTTTGTAACTATTCACTTTTAATTCAGTCGCGTTCACATACTCTGGGGATATATTAACGCATTAAGCAGTAGGATTTGCCGTGACCCCATCACTTGAACGAGAAGAGCTCGACTTTATTTTTAGTTTATATAAATCTGATAAAAACGCTGAGCCAGAGGCAAATAAACCACAGCATACGCAAATAAGCGACCTTTAAAAGTACCGCGCCTTGAGGTGCAAGGCGTATCTCAATACTTGACTTAATTTACACTAGTTAGCTTGTTGTACTTGGCTCATCACTTAAAAACGCTTTGATACAGTTTATTTCTGCCAGCTTTACTGCCTCGCCTATTTCTGGGCCTTTTTTGCCACTTTTAAGCGCCTCTTGCACTATGTGCTTTTTATCCATTTGCTGTAATTTACTATGAATGGCGCGCAACTTAATTGCCTGCGGGTAAGGCTTATTAACCAGTGTTTCTCCGCGACCTTGCGCGTCACACTGGCAGGCTTGAGTAAATGCTAAAAAGCGTTCAGGGTGCACCAAACCATTTAAATTAGTGACAATTAATTTATGAATAGTTTGCGGCCTAAGCTGATCAATCGTATGGCATAAAGTGTGATTATCGCTGGTCAATACGCCAATATCACGAAAACGATTAGGTACTTTTAAACGATTACAAAATGACTCTACCACCGCTACCCCTTCGCGTTCGTGACCGCGTAAATTGCCGCGTATTTTATAGCTAAGGGCTTTACCAAAATCGTGGGTAAGCGCAGCAAAGCGGGTTTCTAAGTTAAAATTTAAGTCGGCTGCACGCCTGAGCACCAACATTGTATGCACAAATACATCGCCTTCAGGGTGATGATTGGCAGGTTGTGGTACGTTTTTCATTTGTTCTATTTCAGGAAAAATGCCCAGCCCATCTAATGCTTGAAAGTAAAGCTCGGGGTGTTTTTCGCTAAGCGCTTTTTCGGTTTCTAACCATACCCGTTCAGGCACTAAATGGTTAAGCTCGCCTTTATTTTTAAGCTCTCGCATTAACGCATAAGTGCTGGGATGAATTTGCCAATCGCTGCCATAACGCGCTAAAAACCGTGCAATACGCAACACTCGCACAGGGTCTTCTACAAAGGCGTGTGTGGTGTGGCGAAGTATTTTGTTTTGTAAATCGTGTTGGCCATTAAAAGGGTCAATAATTTTACCGTTTTCGTCAAGTGCCATAGAGTTTATGGTTAAGTCGCGCCTTGCGAGGTCTTCTTCTAGTGTTACGCTTGGGCTAGCGTCTACCACAAAACCGGTATAACCTTTGCCGCTTTTTCGTTCGGTACGCCCTAGTGCGTATTCTTCTTTTGTTTTTGGGTGCAAATAAACAGGAAAGTCGCTACCTATTGGTAAAAAGCCAAGCGATTCCATGGTACTGGGCGTTTCGCCAATAACCACATAATCGTTATCTTTTGATGCAATGTTTAGCAGTTTATCGCGTACTGCTCCACCGACTAGGTAAACGTTTTTTAAGCTACTTTCCACGTTGTTTCCACACTAATTTACAAACTTCATTTATAGCAATCATATCATTAAAAGCGTTGTGGTTTGCCAAGCATATGCAAGCTCATTACAATAGCGCATCATTTTTTGTTTAAGCTGTTATTCAATGAAAAATCATTCATCAAAAAAAGAGCTCATGCTATTGCCAATTTTACTCGTTGTTATTGTTATGTGTGTGGCGGGGCACTTTTTATTGCAAGCTAACTTTCAAGACAGCAACATGGTTGAGTATATGTTAGCAGCCTTGCCGTTTGCTATGTTTGGCTTAGTTATTGTGGCTTTTAAGCTGGCATCAAACAGTGAAAAAAATGAGCAAAACGAGCAAGAAAAATAGCGGCTTAAGATAGCTTTATTATTCAGTGCTCAGATTACTTAACTTATAAAACATGGTAACCAAACCAATCCGGTTTTATAGGTTGTGAAAGCCCACTTGGGCTAAGTTTTATTGATAATTGGCTGTCGAGTAAATCAATTGCAAAGCAATCGTCTACGTCGTGTAAGTCGTCTTTATGAATATGGCTCAGGCCTGCTAATAAATCATGTTTAGCACGCTGCTTTGCCTCTTCACTGCTGCTTGCTACATATAATGCAAAGTCGTGTTGCTCTGCCATTGAGTCGCTTCTGTAAGCGCCTAAGTTTACAAAATATAGTTGTTTATTTTGTTCAACATCCCCCTCTACCACTTCTACTTTGTAGCCATCAATATTGTTAACAGCCATAAAACTATCCATGTGTACGCTGTTTTTGTCGCCAACCCATTGGCTTTTTAATTTGGTGTAGGTTTGCTCTATGTTTTGCCCAACTACAAAACGAATGTCGTGCATTTCTATGTGGCAGCCTTGAATCCGCCCGCCTAAATACACCATAAATAACTGCATGAGGATTCCTTTAATTTTTTTACGCCAAAGTATCAACGTCAATATTGTGTTTTTTAATGAGTTTATAAAAGTCTGAACGATTACGCTTAGCAAGCTTGGCCCCTTCAGCTACGTTGCCGCCTGCCATTTTTAGCGTATTAATAACGTAATCACGTTCAAACTCTTTTTTAGCGTCGTTTAATGAAAGTGGCTCTACACTTTTTTCGTTGCTATCGAGTGCTGCTAATACTAAATGCGCTGAAATAACCTCACCAGGTGTTAAGGCTACCACTTGTTCAACAACATTTTGTAACTGACGTATATTTCCAGGCCAATCATAACGTACCAATACGTGCATAGCATCATTGGCAAAATGTTTTTCATTTTGGTTCATTCGTTTAGCGATACTTGCGCTAAAGTATTGGGCTAGTAGGCTTATGTCTTCACGGCGTTCACACAGTGGTGGTAATTTTAAATTAACTACATTTAGGCGGTAGTACAAATCTTCTCTAAACTGCTGGTTTTTTATGGCTTCGGGCAAGTTTTTGTGAGTTGCCGATACAATACGCACATCAATTGAGATCTCCTCTTGAAAACCCACTGGGCGAATGGTTTTTTCTTGCAGTACACGCAGTAACTTTACTTGTAAGTTAAGGGGCATATCGCCAATTTCATCTAAAAATAATGTACCGCCCTGCGCTTGCTGAAATAAACCTTGGTGATCTTTTACGGCACCAGTAAACGCTCCTTTTTTATGGCCAAATAATTCAGACTCTAAAAGCTCCCCTGGTACAGCACCACAATTTATAGCCACAAAGGGCCCGTTACTTACTTGGCTATGCTGATGAATAGCCTGCGCTAATAACTCCTTACCCGTTCCACTGGCCCCCGAAATAAGTACATTAACGTGAGTAGGCCCAAGTAACTTAACTTGTTCAAGCAAGTGCAGCATGGCACCACTGCGCGTTACTATATTACTTTTTGATGGGGCTTCATCGGTATTTACACCGTGAATGTCTATTGCATTTGCAAGGCTATCAAATAGCTCGTCTTTATCGACCGGTTTAGTAATGAAGGCAAAAATGCCTTGTTTAGTGGCTTCAACCGCATCGGGAATAGAGCCATGCGCTGTCATCATAATTACCGGTAATGCAGGGTATCTGCTTTGCAGTTGACGATGCAGCGCCATGCCGTCCATTTCATCCATTCGTAAGTCGGTAATGACGGCATCAAACACGTGGCTTTTTAAAATTTGTAGCGCTGCTAAGCCACTTTCACAAGTTGTTACTTGATAGCCTTTTGATTCAATACGAATAGCAAGTAACTTTAATAAACTTGCATCGTCATCAACTAATAACACTTTTGCTTTGTGCGGACTATTTGTGGCCATGGTTACTGCTCCTTAGTGTCTTCGCGAAGTAACAACTGCTGCTCTATATCTGCCAGCGACGACAGGGTTTTCTGCATTTGGTTATTAAGTGCTTGTTGCTCTTTTTGAGCATTTATTTGTAAGGTAATCTGCTGTTTTTGCAGCCATAAATACTGCTTTATATCATCAGGCCAAAAATAGGCTAGGTCGAGTTTGAGTAACTTGGTCATTACTGTATTTGGGTCGGTACTTACTTTTAAGCACATAAATTTAAAAAATGCTTTTAGCTCATTTTCACCTTTAAATGATCGCTTTGTTGGTGGCAATGTAAACCCACCACATTGATTTGCATGAAGCGCTATAACCCGCTCAGCAGAGGGATAAACAGGGGCTAATTTAGGCATTGCCTTGGGGCTAGGAGATACGTTTTTAGTATTTGATGTTTTATTACCACCCTGCGCTTGCGTGCCATTATTAAGCTCACAACCCGATACAATTAGGCTACCTGCAAGCACACATAAAATAGTGAGTATGCGCATTGTTAATTAACTCCTAAATTTTTACTGATTGGTATTTTTATTAAAAAACGGCAACCGTGTGGTTTATTTTTCTCAACACTTAATGTGCCTTGTAGTTGCTCAACCGTTTCTTTTACAATTGTTAGGCCCAAACCACTGCCTTGTAAGGTAATGCTTTGGTCATGTTTACCTTGATAAAACGCACTAAAAATATGGTTTATTTCGTGTTCTTTAATGCCACAGCCATTATCGGCCACTACCAAACACAGGTGATGTTGCTCGCATTTTAAATTTACAGTCACACCTTGGTTATCATCAGAAAATTTTAAGCTATTTGAAATTAACTGAATTAGCATCATTTCTATTAGCTCATTAGGAAGCGCAAGGACAGTGCTTGAAACAGTGTTTTGCCACTGAATACGTTGCTTTCGAGCCGTTAGACGATGCTCAAAATGGCCATTAATTTTTTTAATTAAATGATCAATATTAACCTCGCTTGAGTTGTTTATCGTTGCTCTAATAGCGTTATAACTCAGTAGGCTGTCTATCATCATGCGAAGGCGCACCATAGATTGAGTTATGAGGGAAAGCACTGCTTTTTGTTCGTCATTAATGGGGCCAACAATTTCATCTGTTAGTAAATCGGTTCCTTCAACCATAGAGGCAAGTGGTGTTTTAAGCTCGTGTGTTACGTGGCGTAAAAACGTATCTTTTTGTTGCTCAAGCATATGCAGCTGAGTTTGTACCCACTGTAGTTTTTCTCCAAGTTCCACTAACTCTGATGAGCCTTTTACTGCTATTTTTTGCTGCCAATCCCCTTGCCCTAGCTTATCAATAACCCTAGTTAATCCCTTTAAGCGCCCACTTATACGCCATAAAAAGCCACCACCAACCAATAAAGTAAGTGGAATAAGTGCCACCAGCCAATTTATAAACGACGTTTGCAAGTTAGCTAGCTCGTTTTGATTAAGAGTTATTTGCGCTTCGTTTTTATTTTTAAGCCATATTGTTAGCTCTGTCATTAACTCGCTTAAAGGTACAAATAGCGCTGCATCTTGTTTTTTTTGTTCAACAAGTTGCTGGTTTGCTGTTTGTAAAACATTTAAAAGCTGTGCCCATTTGCTTGTGTAATCTGGGTTTGTATTAATGTGTTTAAGGTCGTTGATGCTTTGTACTGAAGATTGCCATTTATCAACTATGAGGGTGTCGAGCGAATCACTTTTTAATACCCAGTTTTGTCTTGTTGCGCGCTCAAGACTGTTAAGGTCTTGCTTTAAGCTAGCGAACGATTTTGTAAGCTTATAATTATTACTCACAATTTGTTGAGTGGTTGCTAGCTGCTTGTTTAACGCATTTAAAAACACAATGACCACTATAGACAGTGGCAATAACGACAGCAGCATACTTAACGCAAACTGCCCTATTAAATTAGGGCGCCAATTAAGCATTGCATTGTAATGTTTAGTAAACGTTGCAGCCATTGCAGAAAACTCTATCAGTAAATAACTCGCCTATTATTATCAATACCGCCTATACACATGCTGAACCATATTAATATTCACTCGCTATAGTGTTGCTAAATAGCAACATTGCAACCTATTGATTTAGTTAACATCATACAAAATACCTCACACTCTGTTGCTGTACTCATACAAAATTACACACATAAAGTGTAATTTTTACCTCCCCTTTCAAGCAACAAAACGTAAATCATTGAAAATAAACAAAAACAAAACATGGCACCCTTTTTGTTAGTAGGTATGACAAATGAATTTAATAAGGAAATACTCATGAGAGCAAAAGCGTTGGTTTTTTCAACATTACTTGCATTAGGTTTAGTTAATACAGACGCACATGCTATGGACGTTGAGGCTACGTTTGATGCGCTAGATAAGGATAATAACGGCTTGTTAAGCGAAGCCGAGGCCCAAATGGATGCTGTGCTTAAGGAAAACTTTGCACAAATAGACACAGACCAAAGTGGCCAACTGTCGCTAAATGAATTTAGTAAATTTATTCAATAATTCAACTTCAAAAGGAATGAAATTATGAAGCAACTTATTGCCGCGTTTTTATTATTATTTTTAGCTATTAGTGCAACAGTGCTGGCATCTCCTTCGGCTGTGCGATTTGCACACTTAGATACAAACATGGACGGCAGTATCTCGTTTGTTGAAGCTAAGGAGGATAAAGAGCTGCTTAGACAGTTTACCGATTTAGACGAAGACAACGATGAGATGATCTCTAAAGCAGAGTTTGAAAACTTTAAGCCATAACAGATTAAGTTTTGCTTAAGCTTTTAACTTGTAAAGTGTACTAAAGCATTTGCCATAATCCCTGAGGGAGTGTGTAAAAGGATTTAATGTTGGGAGTTAAATTATGGCAAGTGCTTTATCTGATCAAGCTTTATACCTCGTTATTAAATACAACTTAATTACCCTTTTGGAAGGACTACCATGAAGATACGTTGCTTTGTAACCACCACGGCATTGCTGTTAAGTTTTAATGCCTTAGCACTTGATGTAAAACAACGCTTTGATCACCTCGATACAGATAAAAGCGGTTACCTTACCCATAACGAATTAGAGCGCCAGCCACAGTTACTTAGCACGTTTATAATGTGGGATAAAAATCAAGATAAACAAATTTCATTAATTGAATTTAAAAACTACCTTACTAACAATCTTTACTGAGTATTTTAATGAACCCCATACGCTTATTTATTTTATGCACTCTAACCGTATTTAGTGCATCAAGCTTTGCCGCAAGTGACACTATTAACAACCAGTTTAAAAAAATAGACCGAAACAAAGACGGATTTTTAACGCGTTCTGAAGCCTCAATAGACCCCGTCTTGTGGTCTAAGTTTATTCGTTACGACCAAGATAAAGACGGCCGGCTAACACTGAGCGAATACCATTTATATGCCAGTAAGTAGCCCTTACATAAGTAACCTTTCTAACTTTAGGTTTTAGGTAATTAATTTAACAGCTAAGCAACCAGCTTAGCTTTAACTGTCTATTTTACGAGCTTATCGCATCCTGTTGGTATTCTAAAAAAGGGTTTGCTAGTGTTATTGCACTAAAAATAACAAAACAGTGTCCTATGTTACTCAAAAAATTACTTAAACCACTTGTACTTGCCAGCCTTTGTGCGGGCTCTAGCTTTGCTATTGCACAAACCAAAGTTATTTATAATGCTAATGGCTACACCCCGCTTTATAAAGGCAAAATGCAAAAAGGTGAACTTCAGCAATTTAGCACTTTAGTTATAAAAGATGGCAAAGTTGTAAAAGTAGGCGGCGACACACTAAAAGAAAGTTTTCCAGATGCCAAATTAATAAACGCAGAAGGCAACACATTACTGCCCGGCTTAATAGATGCTCACGGCCACGTTATTGGGCTAGGAGATAACTTATCGCAACTTGATGTACGCGGCGCTAAGTCGGTTGATGACGTTACAAATAAACTAAAGCAATTTGCGCAAGGCAAACAAGGTTGGATCATTGGCCGAGGATGGAACCAAGAGCTATGGCCAGATACGCGCTTTCCTACCGCTAAAGATTTAGACAAAGTAGTAAGCGATCGTCCGGTTGTTTTATCTCGTGTTGATAGCCATGCAATTTGGGTTAACTCAAAAGCGCTTGAGCTTGCGGGCATTAACGCCGATACAAAATCGCCAAAAGGCGGTGAAGTAATAAAAGATGAATTTGGTCACCCTACCGGTATTTTTGTTGATAAAGCTGAGTCGTTAATTGTTCAGCACATGCCAGCCCCTTCAAAACAAGATATTAGCAACTCGCTAGATGCCGCAGGAAAGCACTTATTAAGCTTAGGTATTACTTCTACTCATGACGCTGGCATAGATAAAGCCACATGGGAAGTGTACAAAGAGCGCGGCGATCAAGGTAATTTACCTCTGCGTATTGTGGCAATGCTAAGTGGTGCTAGCCCAGATTTACCAGCGATGTTAAAAGCGGGGCCATATCACGATAACTACGATTTTATGGAAATTCGCAGTGTTAAAGTGTATGCCGATGGGGCATTAGGCTCGCGTGGCGCAGCGCTTATTGAAGATTATGCCGACCGTGCTGGCCATCATGGTTTGATGCTTGAAACCCAAGAAAAACTCGAAGCTTTATTTACGCAAAGCTTTAAAAACGGTTTTACCGCCAACACCCATGCCATTGGTGACAAGGCCAATCGTGTGGTTTTAGACGCCTACGAAAATGTATTTAAAAAAACAGGCGGTATTTTACTGCGCAACCGCATAGAACACGCGCAAATAGTAACGCCAGACGATATTCCTCGATTTAAAACACTAAAAATTATCCCATCAATGCAACCTGTTCACGCTACGTCTGACATGCATATGGCAGAGCAGCGCCTAACTGAAAAGCAACTTAGCTTTGCATACGCATGGCAAACATTTTTACAACAAGGTTCAGTGGTTGCTGCGGGTTCTGACTACCCTGTAGAGCTTGCAAACCCGTTTGATGGTTTATATTCAGCAATAACGCGAATGGATCATAACAAACTGCCTGAAAACGGCTGGCGTCCAAGCGAAGTACTAAGCCGCGAAGATGCACTACGTGCGTTTACACTGGGCGGTGCTTATGCTGCGCATCAAGAGTTTAAAATAGGGAGCTTAGAGCAAGGTAAATGGGCCGATTTTATTTTAGTGGATAAAGATTACTTTAAAGTACCCGTTGAAGATATATACAAAACCCAGGTGCTACAAACATGGATTGCCGGTATGAAGCGATTCGATAAAAAAGAGAGTGATGCTAAATAAACAAAAAAGGGTTAACGCAAGTTAACCCTTTTTATTAAAAATCATGTCATTTAGTTTTTTGGCCGCTGTGCCTCTGGCTGAACAGCTTTTGGCTGACGGTATAATTTTATAATGTGATACAAGTTAACCAATGCCAGTAACGCGTTGGTAAAAACAACGGGAACAGCACCAATGGCTACACCGTAAGCCGTAAACACAATACATCCTAACATGTTGTACCAACGAAGCTTTACTACATCGGTCATAGTGAGTGATGCAACCAATAAAGCTGACGCAATATAGCCTAAATATTCCCAACTCAATTGTTCTCTCCTAACCTTTGGGTTAGCATTACACTAATGCTAACTTATTACAGTTGTAAGTATTGCAAAGTAATAGCACTTTGCTTAATTATGAGCGTTATTTAGATTTTGAAAAATAATTGGCTAGTAAGAGGGTAGCTCTCTCATATTAATAATTAAGCGAAGTGACATACGTAAATAAAAAGCTAACTTGCTTAAAAACCTGAAAAAGTTTGCCGGCAAAAAAACCAACAAATTCTTAAATCATTACACGGGAAATGAAGGTAAAATAATACCCATAGCAAAGCTAAAAGTATTAGTAGCAAGTTAGCGTAAATTCTTAATGTGTTAATGCTACCGTCATTAAAACATAATAAATAGGACAAATGTCCGAAGAGCATATTGATGTTTCAATACCATTTTTCTAGTTATCTTGTTGAACAGCTATTAACCTTTGCAGGTAGTAGTTATCAACAATCAAAAAAAGAAGTGCTGATCCATCAAGATCAGCCTTTAAGCAAGCTTGTGCTTGTGCGCAGCGGCACTGTGTCATTTAGTTATGACGTAGGAAACGGACGACGCCTGCTGCTAGGACAATTGGATTGTAATAATACCCTGATAGGTGAAATAGAAGCACTTAACAACAATCCGTGTATTTATACGGTAACGTGTTTTAGTGATGTGACTTACAACCTGATTGAATTAAGACATTGGCGTGCATTATTGCTCGAAAAACCAGAGCTAAGTTTATACACAGCACAAACTATTGCTGCTAAGTTTCAAGAAAATCAAAAAATCAACTTAGATAAGTTATTACTGCCACTTAGCTACAATATAGCTAAAGATTGCCTGCTGAGAGCCGAGAATAGCAACCCTACCCTACTTAGAGCCTACCCAACGGTAAACGCAGAGGCTGAACGTTTTGCAACCACTGAGCGAGCTTACAGGCGTGTTGTAACAGAGTTAGTAGAAAAAGGCCTAGTACAAAGAAGTACTAATGGTTTACAAGCGGTCGATATTCCAATGCTTAGTGAATATGTAGACAGCTTTGCACAACTCTAAGCACACAAAAAAAGGCCAATTAAGGCCTTTTTTATTGCCCTAAAAAAATAACACGTTCTTAAGGCTAAATATGCATTTGATGCACTCGTTGTATTAGTCTTCTAACAAAATATCGTGAATTTTCACTAAGTCAGATTTACCTTCAATAATTTCATCTGGTGTTAAACCCGATAATTCATGCGGGAATACTAACCATTCTTCCGACTCATGAATGTAGTAATCAGGCACGGTATCTACTTTTGAATTTTTTGGTTTGTAGTATGGGCAAGCAATTCGAATATCGCGCGGTAAATTTAAGCGCATTAGTTCTGAAAGCTTTTCTTTTAGTGCAACAATACTGCGCCCTGAGTCAAATACATCATCAACAATAAGCAGAGAATCACCCGCATTAGCGTTTTCTACAATGTAATGTAAGCCGTGTACTTTAATTTCTTTTGATTGCTGGCCAATACCGTAATAAGACGATGTACGCACTGCAATGTGGTCAGTTTCAATACCTTTGTAATCGTAATATTCTTGCACAGCAATACCAATTGGTGCACCACCTCGCCAAATACCTATAATAAAATCAGGACGAAAGCCGTCTTTGTATACTTGTGCCGCTACGCGGAATGAATCTTCAAGTAACTGTTGAGCTGTGATATAGCACTTATCTGACATAGTTAGAAACCCCAGTGGTGGATATTATATTTGAGCGTAGTTTAGAGTAAAACCAACTTAGCCACTCAAACAGGTATTGGCGATGGATTTTACCGTAAATTAAATAAAATTGCTTGCTTGTAGATCAAAAAAGGCACCAAACGGTGCCTAATTTTAATATAAAAAGCCTAACTTAGTTAATATTATGCTTTTTCTAGCAACGTACGAGCAACCGTGCGCATACCTTGTGTTGTTGCGCCTGCAGCCCATTGGCTCGTGCTACCCATGTTAAATGCAGCAGCTAAATCAATGTGTACCCAACCTTTGCCATCGTTTGGCACAAAGCGTGATAAAAAGCCTGCAGCATTTGACGCACCACCATAGCCGCCCCCTTTTTGCGCTCGGCTGTTAGCCGTATCAGCATAAGGTGATGGGCAGTTTTGTTGGTGCCACTTTTCAAGTGGTAATGGCCAAGCTGCTTCCATTTCTTGAGATGCAAAACCTTCAACCTCACGCGCTAGCTCTTTATCTAGTGCAAACAACGCATTGTATTCTTGACCAACAGCAACCAACGCCGCCCCCGTTAATGTTGCAGCGTCAATAATTAAAGGTGCGCCTGTTTCACCCGCAGCCATTAAGCCATCGGCAAGCACTAAACGCCCTTCTGCATCAGTATTTACAATTTCAACGGTTGTGCCATTTTTGTAAGTAAGAATATCGCCTAATTTGTAAGCGTGGCCAGAAATTAAGTTCTCAGCACAACATAAAAATAATTTAATGCGCTTTTCAATGCCACGATTAATAGCAAGTGCTAAACCAGCCGTTACTGTTGCAGCACCGCCCATATCGCACTTCATTCCTAGCATGCCTTCGCTCGATTTAATTGAATAACCGCCCGAATCAAACGTAATACCTTTACCCACAAGGGCTGCACTAACGGGTGCGTTGTCGTCGCCTGTTGGGTTGTAATCAAGCTCTAACAATACCGGAGGGCGAACACTTCCACGACCAACAGCATGAATACCAATCCATTGCTGCTCTAATAACGCATCGCCTTTAATTATTTGATAGCTTACGTGCTCGGGCGCAAGCGATTGAATAAACTCAGCTGCTTTTTCGGCAAGGCTTTCAGGGTATATATCATCTGCGGTGCCATTAACCATTTCACGCGCCCATGTTGCTGAGCTTTTTAAATGCGCAAGTTCTTTAAGATCTGACTGTGCGTTATCAACAAATTCAACACCATTTAACATTTTTGGTGTTACAAAGCCTTGGTAAAAAGCCCATTGGCTCTCTGTGCACCACGTGTCGCCCGCAAGCTCAACATGCTTAACACCTTGATTAGCAATTGTACGCGCTGCTTTTTGAACATTTTTTAATGTTTCTTGCTCAGATAAATGAACGGTTGCGCCACGCTCGTTAAAAGACAACGTTGCGCTTTCGCCCCAATGACTCGGTGCTGCGTGTTCGCTTAGTTGAACAACAAATTTTTCACTCATGTTAGAATATCCTTGCACTTAAATGTGCTGTTGAGTTTACTATAGTGCGCCTAAGTTCCCAACAGCTTGAGATAAATAACCCCTATCACGCTATTTAACCGCATTGGACACAACCATGAAGTACACACCTGCACTGCAATCAGCCACACTATTAAAACGCTACAAGCGCTTTTTAGCTGATTTAAAATTAAACAATGGCGCTGAGTTTACCGCCCATTGTGCTAACACCGGAAAAATGACCGGCTGCGCCGAACCAGGTTTTACTGCTTTTTATTCAACCAGCGATAACGCAAAACGAAAGTATCCACATTCATTAGAGCTGACCAAAAACAATTTAGGGCAATTAATATGTGTTAATACAGCGGTAGCCAATAAAGTAGTAGAAGAAGCGATTAATCATAAAGTGATTGATGAACTAACAGGCTATGAGCAACTTCAAAGTGAAGTTAAATACGGCAGTGAAAATAGCCGAATCGACTTTTTACTCACAACCCCAAACAAACCAAGCTGCTACGTTGAAGTTAAATCGGTCACTTTAATAAGCCAAGATGATCCACACAGCGGCCAAGGTTATTTTCCGGATGCACAAACACTGCGTGGACAAAAACACCTTCGCGAACTTATTGAAGTGGTCGAATTAGGCCATCGCGCCGTACTACTGTTCGCTGTTTTGCATGAGGGTATTAATATTGTTAGCGCGGCGGCGCATATTGATGAAAAATACGCAGCGCTTTTACAACAAGCCATCGATGGCGGTGTTGAAGTTATCGCTTATAAAGCACTTATTTGCGCAAACGAAGTCGTTCTTCATAAAAAAATAGCATTTGTAGCTTAATGTATAACCCAACCATTAAGCTCAGTAATTGTAATTAGAACAAACAACGCGATGAAAAGATTGAAGCAATAAAAATCAATTCCAGAGTTAAACTTGTTTTTTAAAGTTTTGCCCTCATATATAGGCAAGTTTTACAAACCAGTAAGTTAGTTAAATAAGCACCCTCATTTAACGCACTTTTTACTCGCAAAGCATGGTTGAAGCTAATTCGAATAATTAAAAATAAATTTGCCTAGGGTATAAGTTTCTGTTATTTATACCGCCGGCTAATGCTGAGGCATTAAATTAAGGATTTAGGAGAGAGTTATGCCAGACCAAAAGAAACATGGTTTATTGGCTCAAGCCGGTTTAGAACCATACCAAGAAAAACCAGGCGAAGAGTATATGAATGAAGCACAACGTGCTCATTTCAAAACGATTTTAGAAACTTGGCGTAACGATTTACGTAACGAAGTTGATCGTACAAAATCGCATATGCAAGACGAAGCTGCTAACTTTCCTGACCCAGTTGACCGCGCTGCACAAGAAGAAGAGTTTTCTTTAGAACTTCGAACTCGTGACCGCGAACGTAAATTAATTAAAAAAATTGAAAAAACAATTATTTTAATTAAAGAAGATGATTTTGGCTTTTGTGAATCTTGTGGCATCGAAATTGGTATTCGCCGCCTAGAAGCGCGACCAACTGCCGATTTATGCGTAGACTGTAAAACACTTGCAGAAATTAAAGAAAAACAAGCTGGACGCGGCTAATTAACCCTATTAATTAGCATGCCACCTGCAGCCGTTACTGCGCCTATGCGCAACTATCGCGGTCGTTTTGCACCGTCTCCTTCTGGGCCACTTCATTTTGGCTCACTTGTTGCGGCTGTGGGCAGTTACCTTGATGCAAAAGCAAATAAAGGGTCTTGGCTCGTCCGTATCGAGGATATAGACACCACTCGAGTGGTGAAAAATGCCGACACCGATATTCTAAATACCTTACAAGCCTATTGCCTCCACTGGGATGAATCAGTTGTTTATCAAACTAAGCGGCTCGATTTATACCAAGACGTAGTCAGCTCCCTTGAAAATCAACAATGTGTTTATGCTTGCCACTGTAGCCGAAAACAAATAAAAGCATTGGGTGGAATTTACCAAGGCCAGTGTAAAAACCTTGGCCACCCAACCGATACAGGCGCACTACGATTAACACAATGCCATGCAACCACACACTTTAACGATCTGATTCAAGGTGATATTAGTGTTAGTAGCGAGCTGGCACACGAAGATTATATAATAAAGCGCAGTGATGGCTTATTCGCCTACCAATTAGTGGTTGTTGTAGACGATATTGATCAAGGGATAAATAGGATTGTTAGAGGCGCCGATTTAATTGAGCCAACAGCACGGCAAATCAGTTTATTTAAACAACTTAATCACCCTATTCCTGAGTTTGCTCACTTACCTTTAGCCGTTGCCAAGCCCGGTTTTAAACTATCTAAACAAAACTACGCTCCTGCAATTAGTAAAGCAGAACCAAAACCCGCATTGATGAGTGCCTTTGAATTTTTAGGCTTGCCAACTCATGCCAATTTAATGGATTTAACTACTGAGCAACTCATTGAATGGGGCATAAATACCTTTGAGTTAAAACAAGTGCCGCAAGTCGCTGAAATACAAATTTCTCAGTAGCAAACAAGTTAAGCCAAGCAATTTACTAAACTGTGTAAATAAAATCGTTAAAAACAGCTTAATTTCAACACATCAACTTAATTTTTAAACCCTGCTGGTATATGATAGCCGCCTAAATATGTGCTATTTGAGTAAGACGGTGAGTATTGGGGTTTAACACCACTATTTGCGGTTATTTTTGATTGCGATGAAAGGCCAATCAACACCTTCTAGGAGACGGATTATTATTTCCAAGCTTTTTCAATTTTGCCGACAGATAATCGGCCCAAATACGAGTGCTGAAAATGCCTCTGCCCCTGTAAGCAGCGAACCATTAGTAATCACGCGCGGTGAGCATGGTATTTCTCGTAAACAATTTAGCCCAAATGCAATCAAAGTTTTATACCGATTAAAAGACGGTGGCTTTGATGCCTACCTCGTTGGTGGTTGTATTCGCGATATATTGTTAGGTCAACAACCTAAAGACTTTGATGTAGTCACTAACGCAACGCCCGACCAAGTTAAAAAGCTATTTAGAAACTGTAGATTAATTGGTCGCCGTTTTCGTTTAGCGCACATTGTTTTTGGCCGTGAAATTATTGAAGTGGCAACCATGCGCGGTCATCACGAAGCGCCTGAGTCTAAAAACCAAATAAGCCAATCAAGTACTGAAGGGCAATTATTACGCGACAACGTATTTGGTAGCATTGAAGAAGATGCCGAGCGCCGTGATTTTTCAATTAACGCGCTGTATTACTCAATTAACGATTTTAGCATTCATGATTACGCCAATGGTTTAGCCGCTATTAAAGCAAAACAAATAGAGCTTATTGGCGATCCTGAAACACGCTACCGTGAAGATCCCGTGCGTATGTTACGCGCAGTACGATTTGCAACAAAGCTTGATATGAGCATTGCGCCAAATAGCGAAAAGCCGATCAGCGAGCTTGCCAGCTTACTTGATAACATTCCACCGGCGCGTTTGTTTGAAGAAGTGCTTAAACTGTTTTTAAACGGTAAAGCTGAAGCTAACTTTTTAATGCTTCGCCAATACGGGCTTTTCCGTGCATTATTTCCTGCGCTTGATAAAATTTTAGAAGCCAATCCAAATGGCTTAGAACAAGCCTTTGTTCAGCAAATGTTTCAAAATACCGATAAACGCATAAATGCAGATAAAAAAGTAACGCCTGCATTTATTTTTGCCGCGCTATTATGGTTCCCACTTTTAGCAATAACCAAAAAGCTTCAAGCCGAAGAACAACTTAGCGAGTACGATGCCTTTGCACAAGCAATGAATAAAGTACTTAGCGAAAGCGCACAACATATTGCAGTTCCAAAACGCTTTACGTTGGGTGCGCGCGATATTTGGCACATCCAGCACCGTTTAGATAAACGTGCAGGCCAACGTGCGTACAGGTTAACGCAACAACCGCGCTTTAAAGCCGCTTACGACTTTTTATTATTGCGCGTTGATGCGGGTGAAACTGAGCATAAAGAACTTGCACAGTGGTGGACTCAATACCTTAGCCAAGATATTAACGGTCAAAAAGACATGGTTAAAAACTTAGGTCATCAAGGTGGTCCAAAGCCGCGTAAACGCTCTCGTCGCCGCGCACCAAGAAAGCCAGCTGAGTAATAACATGAACCGTGTTTATTTAGGGTTAGGTGCTAACTTAAACTCGCCTAAACAACAGCTTGATAACGCGATTGCGGCACTTAAAAAACTGCCGCATAGCGAGTTTGTAAGCGTGTCTCACTATTACGCAAGTAAACCTATGGGACCGCAAGACCAACCCGACTACATTAACGCAGTTGCATGTATTAATACCCATCTTGAACCAGAACAGCTACTTGATTTAACACAAAAAATTGAACTAGAGCACGGCCGTGTTAGAAAAGCCGAACGTTGGGGTCCTAGAACGCTAGACATAGATACCCTTTTGTTTGGTAATGAAATTATTAATACTGCACGCTTAACTGTGCCCCATTATGGCTTGAACGAACGCGAGTTTGTGGTGTATCCACTGCTTGAACTTGCGCCAGAACTTATTTTACCCAGCGGCATTGCACTAAAAACCATTGCAACTAATTTACCGCTCAACGACTTACAACAATTACCTCTGTAATTAACCAAGGCTTATGCCTGCGAGGAATATTATGTCTAAAATAACCGTTTCTACTTTAAATAAAATGAAAGCAGAAAATAACAAAATCACAGCATTAACTGCTTACGATGCAAGCTTTGCAAAGTTATTTCATGATAATGGCGTTAACGTTATTTTAGTCGGTGATTCATTAGGTATGGTGCTACAAGGCGGTGATGATACGCTTGGCGTAACCAACCAAGATATTGCTTATCATACGCGCTGCGTGCGTGCAGGAAGCCGTGAATTATTTGTTATTGCTGACATGCCATTTATGACATATTCAAGCGTTAACGACACCTGTAAAAATGCCGCAGAACTTATGCGCGCTGGTGCAAACATGGTTAAACTTGAAGGTGGTGAATGGCTTTACGACAGTATTAAAGCGCTTACTCAACAAGGTATTCCTGTGTGTGGGCACTTAGGCCTTACCCCTCAATCTGTGCACGTATTTGGCGGCTTTAAAATCCAAGGCCGCGAAGAAGACAAAGCACAAAAAATGATTGATGATGCAAAAGCACTGGAAGCCGCTGGCGCACAATTATTAGTACTTGAGTGTATCCCGAGTGCATTGGCAAAACGTATTACTGATGCGCTTAGTATTCCAACCATAGGCATTGGTGCTGGTAATGTGACCGACGGTCAAATATTAGTAATGCACGACCTAGTGGGTATTTCGGCAGGTTATATTCCAAAATTTTCAAAAAACTTTTTATTAGAAACTGGCAACATGCCAGCGGCCGTTCAAAAATATTGTACCGATGTAAAAAGTGGCGCTTTTCCAAGTGCTGAACATGAGTTTAAATAATGCAGTCAATTACTGAAATTAAATCATTACGTAGTCAAATTAAAGCATGGCGACAAGCAGGCTTGAGTGTGGCGTTTGTGCCAACAATGGGCAACTTACACCGAGGACACTTTTCACTCGTTGAAAAAGCAAAAACCTTAGCTGATAAAGTGGTTGTTAGTATTTTTGTAAACCCAATGCAATTTGGCGCTAACGAAGATTTAGATAACTACCCACGTACATTATCAGAGGATAAACAAGGCCTAGCAGAGTTAGGCACTGATATTGTATTTACACCAAGTGTAAGCACAATTTATCCAAATGGGCTTGGTGAGCAAAGCTTTGTTGACGTACCAGGCGTGTCGCTTGGTTACTGTGGTGGTTCACGCCCTGGGCACTTTAAAGGCGTTGCAACTGTTGTGACTAAGCTATTTAACCTAGTGCAACCTGACTACGCTTGCTTTGGTGAAAAAGACTTTCAGCAACTGCAAGTGATTAAAACGATGGCTCGCGACCTATCTATGCCTGTTGAAATTATTGGTGTACCCACCATGCGTGAAGTATCAGGGCTTGCTATGAGCTCACGTAATGGCTACCTATCAGCAGAGCAAAAAACAACAGCAACTGCTTTATTTAAAGCGCTAGGCCAGTGTGCCGAGCAGCTTAAGCAAGGTAATAAAGATTTCACTTCGCTTAAAACACATGCTAAGCAAAGCCTTGAGCAAGCAGGCTTAAAGCCAGACTATTTTGAGATAGCTCAACGAGATACCTTAAAAACTGCTACACTCGATGATAACCATTTTGTTATTTTAGCCGCCGCCTTTTTAGGCTCTGTGAGATTAATTGACAACATGCAGGTCGATATTTAATTTATTGAGCTTACTTTAAGGATTAAAAATGCATATATTAATAAAAACAAGCGTGGTTGCGCTCACTTTAGCTGTTTTAGCCGGTTGTCAAAACCATGTGGAAAATGCCGAGATGAACCAATGTGCTCAACAAAACTTTCGCTGCGAAAGCACCTGCGAGCAACAAACAACAGCTGAAGGGCTTAAGCAACAAGTATGTTCTGCTAAATGTGTAGAAACATACAACCAATGTAAAGCACGTGCTGAAAAGTTAGGTGGTATTTAATTCCCTAAAATGTTTAATTTTAAGCAATAAAAAAACCGCTCAATGAGCGGTTTTTTTATTGCTTAGGTTTATTATTTTAAACCTAGCTTTTTAAGCTCTACTTCAACTAGCTTTGCAGAAAGAGGAACATAACCATCTTTTTCTACAATTTGTTGACCGTCTTTTGAAAGAATCATTTTTAAGAATTCAGCTTCCATTGGAGACAAGGCTTTATTTGGGTGCTTGTTAACGTATACGTATAAAAAGCGAGAAAGTGGGTATTTACCTTGCGCAACGTTATCAAGTGTTGCATCTACAAAGTTAGTGCCTTTTTTAGATAATGGTACAGTACGTACACCTGACGTTTTGTAACCAATACCTGAGTAGCCAATTGCGTTCAGTGAAGACGAAATTGATTGTACTACAGATGCAGAACCCGGCTGTTCATTTACGTTATTACGGAAGTCACCTTTACACAGTGCTTTTTTCTTAAAGTAACCGTAAGTACCTGATACAGAGTTACGTCCGTATAATTGAATGTCGCGTGCTGCCCAGCTACCTTCAAGGCCTACATCGCTCCAACGGTTAACTTGCTCTGACGCACCACATTTACGAGTTGATGAGAAAATAGCGTCAACTTGGTCAATACGAAGACCTTCAATTGGGTTATCTTTGTGTACATAAACAGCAAGTGCATCAATAGCTACGCGAACTGCTGTTGGCTTGTAACCGTAACGTTTTTCAAACGCTTCGATTTCTTTTGATTTCATTGCGCGGCTCATTGGACCTAGGTTAGCAGTACCTTCGGTTAATGCTGGAGGCGCTGTAGAAGAACCTGCCGCTTGAATTTGAATGTTTACATTTGGGTAAATACGTTTGTACTCTTCAGCCCAAAACGTCATCATGTTAGCTAAAGTGTCAGAACCTACTGATGAAAAGTTGCCTGATACGCCGCTGATTTTTTGATACTCAGGAATGTCTTGATCTAAAGCCACTGCTTGAGCAGATACGAAAGTTGTAACAGCCACACCCATTGCGGCAACTAAATTTTTAAATTTCATGTGGGTTCTCCGATTTGTTCGTCCCATTTTCTAACTGCTGCCCACTCTAAAGTGAGTACATGACAATGATATGACTCTTAAATGACACTTTTATGACTTTACCAAAACTTGTTGTTTATTTTGTTTTTCAACGATCTTATCTATTGAAAAACAAAAAGAAAAACAAGAACCCTTTCCAACTTCGCTGGTGATATTTAATTTACTATCGTGGCGTGTTAACACATGTTTTGTAATTGCCAAGCCTAAACCAGACCCACCAGTGGTTCTGCTTCGTGCTTTATCCACACGATAAAACCGCTCAGTCAGCCGATTAATATGTTCTGCAGCAATGCCATCACCGTTATCAACAACAGTAAAACAAGCGGTATTATTTTTACGAAGCCAGCTAACCTGTATTTTTCCGCCGGGTTTAGTGTAATGAATAGCGTTAAAAACTAAATTAGAAAACGCACTACGCAGCTCATCTTCAGAGCCTTTTATGTCGAGTGTGTTATCTATATCAAATAGTAATTCGTGGCCTTTGTCTTGATTAATAGACTGGGCTTCTGTTTGAATATAACCAAGTAACTGAGGTACATTAATTGCTTTATCGTTATCTTGTCGGCGTGAACCTTCTATTCGGGAAAGGGATAATAACTGGCTGACCAAACTGTCCATACGTTTGCACTGCTCAAGCATGGTAGATTGTGCTTTATTCCACATTGCAGGAGGCGGTAAGTTGTCGCTGTCCATCATTTCAAGGTAACCTGTAACCACCGTAAGCGGCGTACGCAGCTCATGCGATACATTGGCAACAAAGTCTTTACGCATTTGTTCAAGCTGCTTTAAACGGGTTACGTCGCGCACCACAACCATTAACTGCGTAGTTGCATAGGGCATTACCCTAAACTCAAGCACTTGTTCAATAGCATGGCCATTATCAAGTTCTAGTGCTTCGTCAAAATCACCTTTGTGCATATATTTTGCAAACTTAGGTTCGCGTATTAAGTTATCTAAGCGCTGCCCATGATCGGTAGGCCACTGCAGCCCAAGTACCTTAAGCGCTAGCTGATTGCACCACACAATGCTTAAGTCGGTTTGAAGCACAATAACAGCATCGGGTACTGCTTCGGCCCCATCACGAAAACGCCTAATTAAATCGGCCAATTCATTTCGTTTTTTACGGTTACGGTGTTGCAGGTGGTAAATGCCTTCAAACACTTGCTCCCATGCACCTTCGCCTTCAGGGGGGTTAAAACTGCGCTGATTTAAAAGCCAATCGCTTAAACGGTATAATTGATGATAATGCCAAACAAGAAGTGAAAAAGAGCCTAAAAATAAAAGCAAAAAAGGTGCGCCAACTAGCACACCAATTAATAGTAAGGGTAAAAAATAGATAAACAGACGTTTTATTAACGCCTGCTTATTAACAACTCGATACATACACTCACTTTACCTTAGAGTAGTTATACACGTATAAAACTAAGCTGGTGTTTAAGTAGGTTATAGTTTACTTGAAAAACGGTACCCTGCACCACGCACGGTCTGAACCAAACGATCGTGTCCTAACGGGCCAATTGCTTTGCGTAAACGGCGAATATGAACATCAACAGTACGGTCTTCCACATACACATTGGTTCCCCACACATGATCTAACAATTGTTCACGGCTGTAAACCCGTTCAGGGTGAGTCATGAAAAAGTGAAGGAGCCTAAACTCTGTAGGGCCCATATCAAGCTCATTTCCTTCAGAAGTAACACGATGAGAAATAGGATCTAAACGTAAGCCATGCACTTCAATCGCTTCTTCTAAAGAGGTTGGCGACACTCGACGAATAACCGCTTTAATACGCGCCATTAATTCTTTTGGCGAAAACGGTTTAGTTACGTAGTCGTCAGCGCCTACTTCTAAGCCGCGTACTTTGTCTTCTTCTTCACCGCGAGCTGTAAGCATAATAATAGGTATTTGGCGCGTGTGTTCGTTTTGCTTAAACTTTTTAGCAATTTGAATACCGCTTCCGCCAGGCAACATCCAATCAAGCAATACCATATCAGGGTAAGGCTCAACCATTGCAGCAATAGCAGAATCATAATCTTCAGCTTCAATTGCCTGAAATCCATTTTGCTCTAATACAAAAACAAGCATCTCTCTGATAGGCGCTTCGTCGTCTACGACTAGTACTTTACGTGACATTCCAATTTATCTCTTAAGCTATCGAATAAGTTTTCATTATTATGACTAAGTATTACATTTTTATGAAAGTGTAACGTGTAAATTAAAATCGGGGTAAAAAAAAGCCAAATTAATAATAAAAACCTCACTACTGTCACAAATTTATATATTTTAAAAATCGAATAAAAACATTTTTAGTACTTACAAAAACTAAACTTTAAATATGATCGAATACTCAGATCATTGCTTTACTAAGTCTGCCTTTGTTTGTATTTACTTAGCTTTTAATAGATCTGGATTTTACTAAGCTTCACTTTAAAGATCAGATTTTTACCAAGGCGATCAATGTTGAGATCAATACTCTACCTACTCAAAAAGTTAAGCTGTTGATTGTTTGTACAAATAAAAAAAGATCTGATTATTTTTAATGCTAAATAAAGCTAAAAATTACGTTTACTTAGTAAAGTAATGATCCAATACAATCTGTGTTAGTAAATGAGTGATCCCAATTAATACCGTTGGTAATTGCATGATCTGCTATCGGCAGGCAATAAAAAAGCCAGTAATAATATTACTGGCCTTTACACATTGATCTGTTTAATCGATCGATTATTTAATCTGTGGTGCTAACTCGCCGCTTAAGTATTTAAGGTGCATGTCATCAAGAGAAATTGGTTTAATTTTACCAGCCTGCCCTGTCGTTCCAAACGAGTTGTAACGTGCAACGCAAATCTCTGTCATCGCTTTTGTAGCTTCTGCTAGGTATTTACGTGGATCGAAGTTAGATGGATTAAGCGCCATATGACGACGAATAGCACCGGTAGACGCTAAACGTAAATCGGTATCAATATTTACTTTACGAACACCGTGCTTAATACCTTCAACAATTTGCTCAACTGGTACACCGTAGGTTTCAGGAATTTCGCCACCGTACTGGTTTATGATCTCTAGCCATTCTTGTGGTACCGACGACGATCCATGCATTACTAAATGCGTGTTAGGAATACGTGCGTGAATGGCTTTAATGCGATCAATTGCTAAAATATCATCTGTTGGTGGGCGCGTAAATTTGTAAGCCCCGTGCGATGTACCACATGCAATCGCAAGCGCATCAACATGGGTTTTATTTACAAAGTCAGCTGCTTCTTCAGGATCAGTTAGCATTTGATCAGTTGTTAATTTACCTTCTGCGCCTACACCGTCTTCTTCGCCCGCTTCACCCGTTTCAAGTGAACCTAATACACCTAGCTCGCCCTCAACCGATACACCGCACGCATGTGCCATAGCCACTGTTTCGCGAGTAACTTCAACGTTGTATTCATAACTTGAAGGCGTTTTACCATCGCTCATTAACGAGCCATCCATCATTACTGATGAAAAACCAAGTTGAATTGAACGCTGACAAACACCGGGCGAGGTGCCGTGATCTTGATGCATTACGACAGGGATATGTGGCCATTCTTCAACGGCTGCTAAAATCATATGGCGAATAAATGGTGCACCGGCATAAGCACGAGCGCCTGCTGATCCTTGAACGATTACTGGGCTGTTTGTTTTGTCAGCCGCTTCCATTATTGCGCGCATTTGCTCTTGGTTATTTACGTTAAAAGCGGGTACGCCGTAACCATGCTCAGCTGCATGATCTAAAAGTTGTCGCATACTGATTAAAGCCATTGGGTATTCTCCAATTTATCGATAGCATTTCACTGCCATCTAGTTTGAACGGATATGTTAGTTTGGCGTTTAAATAACACCACGAAACCCACTGCTCTGCAGTTAAGCTTCGTACACATTAATTATTAAATTAGGGTGAGAGGTATTTAATAATTAATGATTAGTGAGGGTTTCCCCTCACTTTACACGGCTAAATAACTTTATTTAGCGCGTGACTCTAGCATTTCTACTGCTGGAAGCTTTTTGCCTTCTAAAAACTCTAAGAACGCACCACCACCGGTAGAAATGTAAGAAACTTTATCGGCTATGCCGTATTTATCAATTGCAGCTAAAGTATCACCGCCACCCGCAATTGAAAATGCGTTTGAATTAGCAATTGCTTGAGCAATAGCACGCGTGCCGTTGCCAAACTGATCAAACTCAAATACACCTACAGGACCATTCCATACTACCGTGCCTGCATTTGCAATAATTTTAGCAAGTTGGCTGGCGGTATCTGGGCCAATATCAAAAATCATATCGTCGCTAGTCACTTCGCTTACATCTTTAAGCGTAGCAACTGCTGACTCTGAAAACTCATTACCTACCACTACATCCGTAGGAACTGGAATTTCACCATCATTTGCCTTCGCTGCTGCACATAAACGATTTGCTTCATCCATTAAATCAGCTTCAAAAAGTGATTTACCTACCGGATTGCCTGCAGCTGCAATAAACGTATTAGCAATACCGCCGCCAGTTACTAGCTGGTCAACAATTTTAGACAGTGAATCTAGTACAGTTAGTTTAGTCGAAACTTTTGAACCACCCACAATAGCCACTAATGGGCGAGCTGGATTATCAAGTGCTTTTCCTAAAGCTTCAAGTTCAGCCGATAGTAATGGGCCTGCACAGGCAACATCAGCAAATAAACCAACACCATGGGTAGACGCTTGTGCGCGGTGAGCTGTACCAAAGGCATCCATTACGTATACATCACATAAAGCTGCAAGTTGTTTTGATAACGCTTCATCGTTTTTCTTCTCGCCTTTATTAAAGCGCACGTTTTCAAATACAACCACTTCATTATCAGCTACATCTACGCCATTTAAGTAGTCTTTTTCAAGACGTACTGTTTGCGCTAGCGCATCGTTTAGGTAATCAGCTACAGGGGCAAGCGAATATTCTTCGTTGTATTCCCCTTCCGTAGGACGGCCAAGGTGTGACATAACCATTACTTTAGCGCCTTTCTCAAGAGCTAATTTAATAGTAGGTAGTGCAGCACGAATACGCGCATCTGACGTCACTTTACCTGCTTTAACTGGTACATTTAAATCTTCACGAATTAATACGCGTTTGCCGTTTAAATCTAAATCTGCCATTTTTATGACCGACATGAATATCTCCTTAGTTAACGATACTGAACCTGAAAAATACGTTTAAATTATTATAGTAATATAAAAAGTTACTGAGTTACTGCAACCATCGCACGCGCGGTATCGAGCATACGATTTGCAAATCCCCACTCATTATCACACCAAACAAGTAACTTTATCAGCCGTTTGTGACTAACTCGTGTCTGTGTGCCATCAATAATACAAGAATGTGGATCGTGATTAAAATCAACTGATACAAGCGGCTCTTCGGTGTAGCTTAAAATACCTTCGAGTCTATCTTTTGCTTGTGCTTTAAGTGCATTATTAACGGCCTTTAAATCTACATCGGCATTAACCGTTACACTTAAATCCATAGCCGTTACATTAATTGTTGGAACGCGAACAGCTATGGCCTCAAAGCGACCTTCAAATTTAGGTAATATGCGGTCTATACCGCGGGCAAGTTTTGTATCTACCGGAATAATAGACTGACTCGCAGCGCGGGTACGGCGTAAATCATGATGGTACGCGTCAATCACTTGTTGATCGTTCATCGATGCATGAATAGTGGTAATAGCACCCGACTCAATACCAAAGGCATCGTCTAATACTTTTATTACTGGCACTACACAGTTTGTGGTACACGAGCCGTTAGATACAATAGTATGCTCGCTTTTAAGCTCATCGTCGTTTATGCCATAAACAATAGTGGCATCTACGTCGTTATCAGCTGGATGCGAAAACAACACCTTTTTGGCGCCCGCTGTAATGTGTAACTGTGCATGCTCACGCGAATGATAAACACCAGTACATTCAAGTACCACATCTACATCAAGGGTTTGCCAAGGTAATTCTACTGGGTTTTCTTCACAAAAAAGTGCAATAGTATCGCCTGCAACACTAATGGTGTCTTCACCAAGTTTTACAGGAAAAGAAAAACGACCGTGGGATGTGTCGTATTTTAATAAATGAGCAATAGCTTCAGGGTCAGCAAGTTCGTTAATGGCAACAATTTTAATCTCGTCGCTCAAACCTGACTCGTACAACGCGCGGACAATATTTCGACCAATACGACCAAAACCATTAATTGCAAGTTTGATTGCCATGAAATATAAAATCCACTCTTTTAGCGTGCAGATAAAGGCTATGTGCCTTTTAGATGTCTGTATTGTAATCGACCTTGCGCCTGATTATAAGAGGGGGCGATTAGAAACTTTAAATTAACGTTGAAAATCCCCACTTAGCCTTAAAGTATACACGTTAAAATTTGCTTATAACCCGCTGCCATTGTGTGTGTTCGTACCAGAGGAAGTTCCTCCACCAAAGCTTTTAGGTATGCTTTTGGGCTTATCCTGTGAGCGATAAAACAACCACAAACCAACCGCAGTAAACAACGGAATTAACCAGACCAATATGACTTGCGCCACTTTTTGAAAAACCTCTAAATCATCGCGCTTTATTAAAAGAACACTAACAATGAGATTCAGTAATACAATGACACCAAACCCAATATAAAAATAATTTAATTCCATTTCTCTAATGCCTCATACCCTAATTGTTATTTTATCTCTAAATCAAACACCACGTTTATAGATGATTTAAATGTAATCGTTTCTTGCAGGTATTTACCTTGCCCGAATGGATTTCTAGTAACTTTAGAGCCGGTCACAACTATTCGCTCAAAACTATCTGCGCCATAACCATAACTTGAACGGTTAGAATTTGAATTAATACTGTAAATTTCTCCAAGTTCTGCCCCAAACGCTTTAGCAAGCTCGCTTGCTTTAACTATAGCGTTTTCTATTGCGCCTTGAGTTGCTTCAGCTTCTAATTGCGCAGCTTTTGAAGACATAAGCTCAATATTCGTCACTTCATTAATTTTTACACTTAGTGCAAAATCGATAAAATCATTCACTTTTTCAATATCTCTTAATGTTACTTTGAGTGTTCTTGTTGCTACATACCCTGCATTAATTGCTGTACCACTTTCAACATTAAATATATCGTCATCATTATGAGTTAACAGGCTTGAAGCGAAAACATCAGTCTCCTTAACACCATACTTGCTTAACCCTTTAAATAACAAATTCACTCGGTCATCCACATCACGTTTAGCGTCAAGTGATTTGTCTTTAAAGCTTATTACTTCGAAAGATATTTGAGCCATATCAGGCTTTGCCAATACCTCTGCAGTACCTTGCACTGCAATATGGCGATTAGCAGGCACGCTTGAATTAGCAAAAGTGGTAAGTGGTGAAAAGAGTAGAAAAATAGTAATAAAAAGTTTCATATTCGTTCCTTGGAGTAATAAGTTAAATAATGAAGATATAACTGTACCTATAGTCATACTAATAACTATAAAAGTAAATGCTCTCTTTGTAATAGCCATAGTTTATCTCGCGCGGCATAAAGCCGCGCCTGCAGCCAACCTACTTCAACTCGCCTACTTTTAGCTCTTTACCACGGCTTATTTGATGGCACTGAGCTAGTAGTAATTCTGCAGTCGCTTGTGCATCGGTCAGTGCATGATGGCAATGATAGCTCGGTAACTCATAACGAGTGCGACAGGCATTTAGGGTTAAATCATCTTGTTTTATTTCAGTTGATTGGTTAAGTAGTCGCTTTTTTTCTATATTAAGGGTGTCGAGTATTAGTTTAGGCCGGGTGGTTATATTGGCATTTTTAAGCGCTATTTTTAAAAACCCCCAATCGAGAGCTGCGTTATGAAATACTAAAATACAATCGTTAAAATGAGCGCTTAAGCTTTTTAAAATAAGGTTTAAGCTAAGCCCAGTATTAATAGCTTCGTTACTAATACCATGAAAAACCGGGCTTTGTTCAAGGCTTTTTACGTCTTTATTAATAAAATGCTGCGACTCGCTCATTTTTATACATTGGTTATCAATTACAACCCATGCAACCGACACTATTTCGTGCTGTTTTGAGTCAAGCCCAGTGAGCTCTAAATCAATCACCAAATAGCGCTGCGAGAATGCATTTTTTGCTAGTAATTGACGGCGCTTTATATACCTCGTAAGTAACATTTTTACCATGAGAGCCTCACAAACTGCCCCGTGCAAATTTAAACGCGGCGCCTTGCTGCGCTTGTTTTACTAAATAAAACGCTTCTTTTAACTGATGGCGCTCTAGTGAATTTAATTTATTAGGGTTAATACAGTTGCTTGGTAACCCCTCTTCATTAATTTGTGTGCTTAAGCGCAGCTGAGTTAAAAACCGCCAACAGTCTTTTAAGTTGTAAATATCGTCTTTGTTGATGAGGTTATACTTTAATAATGCTTCTAGGCGCTCTTGGGTGTTAGCCCGTTTAATTCCCGCTTTTAATGCGTATAAGCGCACTATGTCGTTAATGATCACCACACCGCGTTTTTTCAAATCTATGTATTTGTGGTTGTTGTCATCTTTTTGCGTTTTAAACTTGTTAAATAAACCTATGGGTACGCTGTTATTATTTATGTCGGTAGCCATGGCTGCATAAAATAAATCGTTTCGCGATATGCGCACTAATTGTTCACAAAATGCGGTATATAACGAATTTGAACCTTCTATAAAGCGTAAATCAAAAAATATTTTACAATTAAGCATGGCTTCGGGGGTTGGGCTTTTTATCCATTTAAAAAAGCGTTCCGACCAATCGTTCACGCTCATGCGGCATAAGTCACTACTTGCCATTATGTTACCAGGGCATCGCCTAATGCCGCATTCAACGAGTTGTTCGCAAACAAACTCTCCCATTTTTTTAAAGTAAGTATGCTGCTCTTGAGTTAAATCGTTGGGGAGCAGTAGGCCGTTATCTTGATCTGAATGTAATGTTTGCTCTTCGCGTGCTTGTGAGCCAAAGCATATAAAACTAAAACTGGTTGGGGCTGCGCCGTGATCTTCTTGAAATAGTCTGATCAAGCGCGATGTTAATGCATCGGTTAACCCGCTTAGTAATTTACCAATAAGTGAAATATCGTCAATATTATGAGAGAAGCTCTTTAGTAAATCGGGCACTTCTTTGGCGTAACGTTTTAAGTCGGTCACGTTATGCGCTTTATAAATGCGGCCAATGAGCTGCACAGGATCACTTTTTTGTTGGCGCAGTAAATCAGTACTGGTGAGCATGCCTATCGGGTTATGGCTTTCATCAAGCACTGGCAAGTGGTGGATATTATATTTGAGCATTAAATGCAACGCAGAAAACACGCGGTTATTTTCAAATATAAATTTAGGGTTTGTGGTCATTATGCTGCTAACCGCTTCTTGCGGGTCTACCTCGTCGGCAAGCACCCTATTTCGCAGATCGCGGTCTGTTACCACGCCAACTAAATGGGCGTGTTGAATAACCATAATTGACGACACACCGTGCTCTTTCATTTTTTTAGCGCTTTGTCGAATGCTGGCATCGGGTGAAAGCGTTATGGCTGTGCGGGTCATGAGTTCAGATATTCTGCGCTCTGACCAACTGTCGTTTTTACTTTTATAATGTGATGATAGTAATCTATTGGCGTGAGCTCTTACAAAATATTGCTCAAACGGTTTGTACTCTCGGCGTAAAAAATCAAAGTGTTCTTGGTTGAGCATATACACTATGCCCTCTTTTTGAACCGCCAATTTATTTTGAATTGCTTCGCCGGTTAAAAGCGAAGGAAAACCAAAATAATCACCTTGTGCCAAACGTGTTACTACATCACCTTTAGCATCAACTAAATCGTAAAGACCTGAGCGAATTAAAAAAAGCTTTGGGTGTTCGCTCTGTAGCCACTGCGCCTGGTTTTCTCGCGTTAAATAAATAACATCAAGATGGTTTACAAAGTAGTCGCAAGCACTGTTATCGAGCATGCTGAAAGGCGCTTGAAGGTAAACATATTGGGCTACTTCTTGTTGTTCTACACTCATTGTTACACTCACTAAAAAGTATACACAGCACCAATGTACTCATTATTTATACAAATAAAAAGCCCGACTAAGGTCGGGCTTTTGGTACTTTACATATAAGTTGGCTTAATGCGCGTGCGCTTCTGCCGACCCTTTAGGATTACGAATACCTTCTACCATTTCTTGTATTTCAACAGGTGTTGGTTGAGTGAATTTCAGTACTACGGCAGCAACAACAAAGTTAATTACCATACCGACTAAACCTATACCTTCAGGCGAAATACCTAAGAACCAGTTCTCTGGGCTGTTAAGTTCTGGGCTCACAAATTTAAAGAAGATGATATACGCTGCAGTAAAGCCAATACCGGTGATCATGCCTGCAATAGCGCCTTCTCTGTTCATTGTTTTAGAGAATATTCCCATGATAATTGCAGGGAAGAAACTCGCAGCAGCTAAACCAAAGGCAAATGCGACCACCGACGCTACAAAGCCAGGCGGATTAATACCAAAGTAAGCAGATATAACAATGGCAATCATCGCGGCTAATCGAGCGGCCAGTAGCTCTTGTTTATCACTAATATCGGGTTTCAGAGTACGTTTGAGTAAATCGTGCGAAACAGAAGTCGAAATAACCAGTAGTAAACCCGCTGTTGTCGACAGTGCTGCAGCAATCCCCCCTGCGGCTACAAGTGCAACAACCCATGCAGGTAAATTAGCTATCTCAGGATTAGCCAATACCATAATATCGCGGTCTACTTTTACTTCATTTGCGCTATTTGGATCTTCTATTTTACCTGCTGTGTAGAACATTTTGCCGTCACCATTTTTATCATTAAAAGTGATTAGGCCTGTACGTTCCCAGTTTTTGATCCACGCGGGTGCTTCTGCGTACGCTGTGCCGCTGCCGTCTTTACCATTGATTGTATCGATCATGTTTACACGTGCAAACGAAGCAACTGCCGGTGCGGTAGTATAAACAATAGCAATAAATACTAACGTCCATGCTGCTGAAATACGCGTATCTTTTACACGCGGTACAGTGAAGAAGCGAACAATTACATGTGGTAAACCTGCGGTACCGACCATTAATGCACCTGTAATGGCAAATACATCAATCATGCTTTTAGAGCCTTCGGTGTATTGTGCAAAGCCCAGCTCTGCGCTTAATCCGTCAAGTTTATCAAGTACATACATACCTGAGCCGTCACTTAAAGTGGCACCAAAGCCTGTTTGTGGAAAGAAGTGACCCGTCATCATCATTGAGATAAAAATAGCCGGAACTAAGTATGCAAATACAAGTACACAATACTGCGCTACTTGCGTATAGGTAATGCCTTTCATGCCGCCAAGAACCGCATAGAAAAATACAATCACCATACCAATGTAAACACCTGTTTCAATTTCTACTTCTAAAAAGCGAGAAAACACAACGCCTACGCCGCGCATTTGCCCTGCAATATAAGTAAAACAAATAAATATGGCACATAAAATGGCCACTAAGCGCGCTGTGCGCGAGTAGTAACGGTCGCCAATAAAGTCAGGTACTGTGAACTTGCCGAATTTACGTAAGTAAGGCGCTAAACACATAGCGAGCAATACGTAACCGCCAGTCCACCCCATTAAGTAAACGCCGCCATCATACCCTGCGAACGAAATAATACCCGCCATTGAAATAAACGACGCGGCGCTCATCCAGTCAGCTGCAGTTGCCATACCATTAGCAAGTGGAGGTACGCCGCCGCCCGCTACGTAAAATTCGTTTGTTGAACCCGCACGAGCCCAAATTGCAATGCCGATATAAAGCGCAAAGCTTAAACCAACAATTATAAATGTGAGTGTTTGAACATCCATTGCTTAGCTCCTATTCGTCTACGCCGTATTTTTTATCTAACGTATTCATTTTGAAAACGTACACAAAAATCAAAGCCACAAAGGTGTAAATCGCGCCTTGCTGGGAGAACCAGAAGCCAAGTTTAAACCCAAAAAAACGTACTTCATTCAGTACATCTACCAGTAATATGCCAAAGCCAAATGAGACCACAAACCACACTGCTAGTAATTTAAACAGTAGTGAAATGTTTTCAGCCCAATAAGCTTTTGCTTGTTCTTCGTCTTTAAAAGCCATTTTTATTTTCCCCTTTAAGCACCGCAGTATCGCGATGGGTGGTTTTTTATCTTCGCTAATCAATTTAGCAACGCAGCTCACATATTGAATTGAGACCATAGTCGTAACACCTGATTAACGTTTACGTAAACTGCATTTAACCTATTTAATAGAAAACGTTATTTTTATTTAATATCAGCATGTTACGCTTTTTATACTTGCTATACTTATTGCTGATTTACCACCCAGCTCACAAATGCGACATTAGTCTAATACGGAGGCTCTTTACTTTTTATTGTTATTATTCAGTAAGATATATTTTCACTTTAATTTGCTATTTAAAATCAACCCCCACACCGAAGCTCAGTTCTGGTATTGTGTAATAACCTCTTGGGTTGAGGGTCATTTAAAAATAATAAGGGTTAATAACACCATGACTGCCGTTCTGATTATTGTTGCATTAGGGTATATAGGGGTACTGTTTTGGCTAGCAAACTGGGGCGATAAAACAACGCCTTTGGCAAAGCGCATTAGTCATCATCCTTTTGTGTATTCGTTTGCAATTGGTATTTACTGTACCTCTTGGACCTATTACGGCTCGGTAGGCACCGCAGCCACCAGCAGCTGGAGCTATTTACCTATTTTATTGGGTCCGGCCTTATTGTTTTTTTTCGGGCAGGGTTTTTTACGCAAACTGGTTTTGGTTAGTAAAAAACAAAACATCACTACCATTGCCGACTTTATTTCCGCCCGTTATGGCAAACGCCAAACCACCGCCATTATGGTGACTCTTATTGCGCTGCTAGCCACTATTCCTTACATTGCGTTGCAACTTAAAGCCCTAAGCACTAGCTTTTTGCTATTGCAAAATAGCAATAAAATATCGGGTGATATGCTGGCACTTTCTGCCACACTTATCATGGCATTATTTGCAATATTTTTTGGTACCCGCAAAGTCGATGTCACCGAGTATCGCTCTGGGTTAATGCTAGCTGTAGCATTCGAATCTTTAATCAAGCTTTTTGCATTAATGGCTGTGGCAGGCCTCGCTATTTATACATTATTCAACCTCCCAGAAACCTCATCAGCTCAGTTAACCGAATCTGCTTGGGCACACTGGAGTAACTTTAATTTTTTTAGTTTTAATTTTATTGGTCAATCCCTTATGGCTGCCGCGGCAATTATTTGTTTACCCCGCCAGTTTCATGTAACCGTGGTCGACAACCAAAATAAGCGCCATTTAAATACCGCTCGTTGGGCGTTCCCCTTATATTTATTACTAACCGCAGCAATGATTTTACCTATAGCGACTGCCGCTATTCACCCAAATATTGGTATTGGTTATTCGCCAGACAGTTTTGTACTGGCACTGCCGCTAATTAACGACAACGCCTTTTTAACAACCTTTGTATTTATTGGTGGCCTATCGGCTGCAACTGCCATGATTGTGGTTGCAACACTGACTCTAAGTACCATGATCTCAAACGATGTAGTGCTGCCATTAATACTTCGTCGTAAGTTTAAACGTAACCTAATTACCACCAGCTATAAGGCACAAATTTTATTAGTAAGGCGCTTTACCATTGCCGGCATTTTAATATTGGCTTATTTTTATCAACAATGGTTTGGCCATAGCAGCGCACTGGCTAGTATGGGCTTAGTTGCCTTTTCGTTAGTGACTCAGTTATTGCCCTCTATTGTTGGTGGCTTATATTGGCGAAAAGGTCATGCCTATGGGGTTTATGCTGGTCTTTTAGCTGGTATAACCTGCTGGGTGCTGTTTTTAATGTTACCCATTTTAGATGCAGGTAATACCTTAAATAGCGAGTTACAACAAACACTCATCACTCGTGGAACACTCATCGCACTCTTTGCAAATATTGGTTGTTATATTAGTTTTTCTTTAGGGGCTGAAGAGCGCCTTATTGATAAAATTCAGGCCGCTGCGTTTGTAAATCCAAAAGATCAGGCCATTTTGTCTCGCCGTTTAAATAAAGATGTTAAAGCCACGGTTTACGACTTTAAAATATTGCTGCAAACCTTTTTAGGCATCCAACGCAGTCAACAAGTACTGGCTCATTACGCACTTGCCCACCATTTAAACGACAATAACGCTCACCCAGAGCCCGAATTTATAGCTTATTGCGAACGCGCATTAACTGGTGTTTTAGGCGCGTCATCTGCACAGGCGCTTATTCATACGGTGTCATCGGGCAAGCGCATGGCATTTGAAGAAGTGGTTAACTTTTTTGATGAAACCACACAAGCCCTACAATTTAACCAAAACCTATTATTTACCTCTTTAGAAAACTTAAGCCATGGTATTTCGGTTGTTGATAAAAACTTAAAGCTAGTGGCATGGAACAAGCGCTACAGTGCCATGTTTAACTACCCTGAAGGTTTTTTAGAAGTTGGCCAACCCATAGAGGATATTATTAGATACAACGCTAAACGCGGTGAATGTGGGCCTGGTGAAATAGAACGCCAAATAGAAAAACGCGTGCAACATTTAAAAAATGGTAGCTCTCATCACTTTATACGCCACCGTCGCAATGGCCAAGTGTTTGAGATGATTGGTAATCCGCTACCTGATGGCGGCTTTGTAACGAGCTTTTCTGATATCACAACTCACATAAGCACCCAAAATGCGCTTGAAGAAGTGAACATGGATCTAGAAAACCGTATTGAGGCGCGAACCCAAGAAGTACAAACAATTAATAAAGACTTACAAGCGCAAATAGACAGCCGAGTACAAACGGAGGAAGCACTTACTTTAGCAAAACGAGAGGCCGAACAAGCAAACGACAGTAAAACGCGCTTTTTAGCACTCGCTAGCCACGATATTTTACAACCCCTCAATGCAGCGCGTTTATACCTAGCTGCCATTGATGAAAAACAACTTGATTCCACTAATGCAAATAACTTTAATAAGCTTGGTGACAGCCTAGATTCGACTGTTCACTTAATGTCAGCCCTACTTGAAATAGCTAAACTAGAGCAAGGCGCAATGACCCCCACACCGCGCCACTTTTACATTGAAGATATTTTAGCGCCGCTAAAAAGTGAGTACGCTATTTTATCAAGTGATAAAGGGCTAAAGCTCACCGTACGTTCTGGTGGCCAAGTTGTGCATAGCGATATCACCTACCTGCGCCGAATTATTCAAAATTTAGTGTCTAATGCTGTTAAATATACTGATAAAGGACGCGTGTTAGTGGCATGTAGAAACCGAAAACATAGCCTGCGCATTGAAGTATGGGACACAGGCCCTGGTATTAGCGACGTTGAACAAGCCAAAATATTTAACGATTTTTATCGCGTTGAGTCTGGCGACAACAAAGGCGTAGGGCTGGGCCTTGGCGTGGTGAAGCGTATGGCAGATTTATTAAGTTTAGAGCTTGATGTGCACTCAGAACCCGGTAAAGGCAGCCGCTTTAGTATTGACGTACCCTATGGTGACGCCCAGTTTGTTCAGCAAAAAAGCGCAGCGAGTAACCTGATAGAAAACCGCACCGCAATAAACATTATTGCCGTAGATGACGACCCAGAAAATCTCGCAGCTATGGCAAGCTTACTTAAAAAGTGGCAAGCAAATTATACCCTGTTTGATAATGTCGAAAACGTCATGTCGCATGCTAAAGCGCATAGCGCACCGGATGTTATATTAATGGATTACCAGTTAGGCAATGAGTGCGATGGCATCACTTTAATTAAAACACTCAGAGAAATATGGCAAAGCGACATCCCGGCTATTTTAATTACCGCAGTACGCGACACCGAACTTAAACAGGAAACAAAAGCAGCTAATATTCACTACTTAAGTAAACCTATTAAGCCGGGTAAATTAAAAGCCCTGCTTAATCACAGCACTTAATTTGTAACTTAGTTACTCGCAAATAAAAAGCCCAGTACGTTTACTGGGCTTTGCTTAATAAAGTATCTATATATTTTATAGTGTTTTTGAGCGGCTTCTAAGCTTTTGAAATAACCAACTTAGCCCAACTAACGAAAGCCCTAAACCAATAAACGACAGGGCTTTTAACAGCCCCGTTAAATTAGCCATATCAATTAAAAACACTTTTACAATAACAGCCGCAAGTAATCCTAAGCCTATTTTTTGAATAAGTAACTGGTTTTTAAGGTGTCCGAATATAACCGTACCAGCGCCCAGTATTAGCCAAATAACAGAGTAGCTATACAACTCTTCGTTACTGGCCCCTTTTGATAGATAAATATAAGCCCCTTGCCAGTATTGACGAATAAAACTGTTAATGGCAATTAAGCCAAGTATACCTGCAACACCAAGTACAAACGGCGCTATCTTAGCGTTTATAGGTTTAATAAGTGAGTATAACCAAACCGTTAAGCCGGCTGGTACTAACCAAAGTAAAAACAGCCAGTTAAGTACTGGGAGCTCACCAATATAAATAGAGGTTAATAACGGGTTATCGTCGAGTAGTGTTTTAAGTGACATAAAGCCAGCGCCGCCTGCTAATACACTCCCTGCAATTTGATAAAGCTTAGCTAAGCTCCCCGCAATACGTGCACGATGCAAATAAACGCAGCCCAGCGCAAGCCAATTACAGGTAAGCAAAACTTGCTCATAAAAACTAAGCGCGTCAAATTGTGGGGAGTGCCCCACTAACTGGTAACTGGTTTCGGTTGTAATGAACAGCGCAAAGCAATGAAGCGCGGCCCCTTCTAACCACACTTTTAATTGCGATGTTTTATAGCATTTAGCTGTGGCAAAAAATAATGCGGTACACAGCGGATATACAATAATACTCCAGTGCAAGCCAAATAACGTAAGAGCGTCGTAACTTGGTGTCCAAGGCGCAAGCGTTAACCGTAGTAATAAAGCAGCCACTAGCGCTTTAATAGGCCAATGCGGCATAGGCACATTATAACGCTTTATGAGCACACTAATTAACAGTACTTGAATAGCTAATGCAATGGTTAAACCGCTGTCGCTTAGTAGCATAGTTATAGCTAAAGTAATATTCGCATTTGCGCCTACCCAGTAAGTAAAACGCTGAAACAACGTTGTATTATGCTGCGCACACTTAATTAAAATAGCCGCAACCACACATAATACAAAAGCCCAAAGTGGATAAGCGATGCTTAACGCATTGTTTGGAATTAGTACATACAAGGTACTTATCATTACAAAAACGCTAAATGCCGCAGTAATATGAAACGCTAATCGTTTTACCTGTTTTTTACCAAAATAAAGTCCGTACGCCATAAAGCCAAAACCAAGCAATAACCCTAAGCCGTATTCGCTTTTAAATATAAATAATCCATCATCAAAAAAAGCGGATAAAGAATTCATTTGCTCTGCGCTTATAATCATTAGCGTAGCAATAACGAGTGATAGCCCTTGCCATAAATCCCAGCGACTATTTTTGAGTGCTAAAAATAATAACAATCCAATACTTAATACACCGATAGTTTGCCATTCTAAATTGTAATAGCTTATCGACATGGTAAAAATTAGCGGAACTATAAAGGCAAGGAGTAAAAAGTGATCGGGGAATACTTTTATAAGGCGCTTTAAAGAGTGCGGACGATGTTCAATACTTTTTAATTTAAAACCCAAACGCGGCAAAGCAATCAGACCAACAATACTCAGTAATGCAAAGGTTGCAAGTAACCAAGGTGTATTACTTTTTAGCTGCATTATTATAAAACCAACTAAATACCAACCAATATGCCCTGCCCACATTAAATACCAAAGCCAAGCTCGCTGCACTTTGTGTGCAACCAAGGATGCCGATAAACTAACAAAGCCAACATACATAAATAATGCAAATACGTTGCTACTACCGGTATTAACCCAAATAGGCACGCTGTAAGCACCAATAATGCCTAACACCGCTAGCAGTGGCCCAAGTGTTATTGCCATTATGCTCGCACTTATAGCAATAATAGCTAGCACAATAAAAGCAGTTGTAGGGCTAAGCATTTCATAGCTACTGTAAGCTAAAAGCGTTAATGCAAAACAAGTTATAAACCCGCCACTGGCAAGTGCTGCAGGTATGTAGTTATTAAAGCCTTCAAAAATAATACGTTTATAATGTAAATAGCTTGCAGCTATGATCAAACCTACCCCAAATAAACCACCTAAGCTGAGCCTCATTATGGGTGATAAAAGCCCAGCTTCTAAGCTGTATTTAGCTAAAAATATGCCGCCAAAAGCAAGCGCTATTGCGCCAATCCAGGTCATCCAATTTTGTTCAAACCCGGTGCGTAGTTTTTCAAACACGGAGGCAATAAATAAAGGGATAGCGGGGTTCGCTTTTATTGATTTAACGTTAGGCGTTACAACCGTATTTACTGGCTCATTTTGCGCTGAATTACTTTTTGGTACTGAGCTGGGCTCTACTTCATAAGCAGTAGATTGTGCACTTAAAGGCGCAACGTGTTTTGAGGATGAAAAAATTTTTGTATCAGAATGATCCGCACTTGGGCTTGCCTGCAGCTTGACTACTTTAGCCCTTAAAATCGCGATTTCTTGCTTTAGGCCGTTTACTTGTATTAATGCAATTAATCCACACAAAGCACCGGTTGCAATAATCAGCATGACTATCACTATTAACCCAATAAAATCATCCATGGCACACTCTTATTATTTATTATGTCATGAGTGTACCTAATTATTACTAAGCCGTTAAATTTTGTTCAATAAAAAGCCTAAATACACTCTGTATTTAGGCTTTTAACTCTCATTTTATTATTCAACACTGTCTGTAATTGTGCGCTCTAAAGACATTTTATAACCCGTTTCTGTGGTTTCGTCATGCTCTAAAATTAATATGTAATTTCCCTCTTGAGTAAAATCCATATCACTTTGTTGAATAAGTACAATTTGCTGTCCGTTATCTTCATAAACTGCGTAAACTGTATAAATTTCGTTATCAACTACTTGCTCTTCTTGATCGTAGCGGTCTATGCCATCAACTACATTACTGGTGTCGTCAACCGTTTCTCCATCAAGGGTAAAGTACACATCAATGTCGGTCACCGACTGCCCTGCGTAACTCTCAATAAGGTTAACAACCGATACGGTATGGCTATAACTGCTTGGTGTTAAATGTTCTTCTACACTCATCATTCGTAGGCCATTGTCGATATCGTTATAAAAAATGCCAACCGCGCTTTGTTCACGTTCAAGCGTCATTAAAAAGTTATCGGCTAGTTTGTTACCTTGCTCATCAAACATCGCTACGCTGTAACTGTTTGGCGAAAGCTCTATGTAATCTGTATACGCATCGCTTGATACCGTATTTGTTGGGGTTTCTGTAGTACCACGCGTTACACTGAAGCTAACTGGTGAATAGTCATCAAGGGTATTAATAAAACGTAATTGCCCTAATGCCGATTGGTGTTTAAGTTCAGTAACATAGTTATTGTCGGTTACTACATCAAGCGTAATGCCACTTAGCTCTGTGGCATAACTTGGGCGGATAATCGCTACGTAGCTTGCCTCATCATACAAATAAACCGATGACGACTCGTAAACTACATCACTACTGCCCGCGGGGGTAATAAAAATAGTGTAATATCCTTCATCTACACTTTGTAAGTCTAATTCACTTAAGTACTGCGCAGATGCAAACAATGTCGCGCTTTCAAATACGCCATCGTCTGTTGCAAGATAAATATCGTAGCTGGTGTCTTCACCCGTAATATTAAAAAAGCCAAGATTAAACTCACCCGTATCGCTACTAATAGGCACCGTTAACTCTGTAAAGGTGGGTTCAGCAAAATCACCACTCATGACAACTAATTGCGTTTTATCACCTTTAATTGAAATTTCTTGGTCACTAATAGTAATGTAGCTATCGTTAGCGTCTAAATATCCAAAGCTAACATCAAATGTGCCAGTGCTGTAATTATGGCGGGTGGTGACTTCTGCAAAGTCGGCGCCTGAGCGCTCTGTTTCTTCAACAAACAAGCGCGTATAAGGGCTGTTGTATGAGCCATTATACATTTGAATATAACCTGTAGAGCTTGCGCTATCATCAGAGCCACAGCCAGATAAAACACCAAGTAAAGTAAGAGGTAAAGCAACTTTTAAAAGAGGGTTGGTCATCAAGGGGATTCCTTATTATTAATATCCCCTCTACGACCTTTACATTTTAATTTAATTTCACGCTTTACAAAGTATTACCTAAGCTGACACTTACTTACGAAAACGTAAAAAAGTGTAGCAAATGTGCAAACAATAAGGACCCGCTATTTACGGCTTTGTTGCGATTACGAATCGGTTGCGACCACTATTTTTAGCTTTGTATAAAGCTTGGTCTGCGCGTTTCATTACGCTGTCAAATGATTCGTTTTTAAAACGTTTAGCTACCCCAATACTGGCACTAGTATAAAGCTCGTCGGTAACCTCAATAGTGCGAGCACTCGCTAACACCGACTCAGCAAACGCCTGCATTTGTTCTAAAGTGCAGTTTGGTAGGTAGCCTGCAAACTCCTCACCACCAATACGCGCAAAAATATTGCCGTCTTCAAATAGAGCGTCTATTTTACTAGCAAAAGCTTTAAGCACCTTGTCGCCCTTGTCGTGGCCGAAGGTATCGTTAATAGATTTAAAATGATCAATATCGATAATGATTACTGCATACGATTCGTCTGTCTCGTTTTCAACATATTCGTAAAAACATCGGCGATTGTAAACTTGGGTAAGATCGTCAACTATAAATTCTTGGGCTAGTCTATTGTGCATTTTTTGCATAAATAACATAGTTTTAAATAAGCCATAAGCAGTAATAACAACCCCTACAGAAATACATAAGTCTTTTATGTACAACGTGACCCATTGTGGTTGAACAACAAGCTCGTCAAGCACATCGGCAGTCATTCCAACTATCCATAGCATTAATCCAATGGTGACATACTGGTATGCTTTTTTAGCTAATTTAGAACACTGCACAACCCAAAAAACCGTCATTATGACAATAAGATTTATGAACTCACTAGCAAAACCAGGTATGCTTTTTTTAGCACCTACCAGTGGAAAATAGGTGAAGTTGTAAATAGTGAAAACCACTATAAACACTAGCAGCGCAAACATAAGTAATTTGTTCAACCGCGTTATACGAGTAAAGCGGGTCAACTTAAGGCTGACAGTTTCAACATTCATCATATAAATAGATTACACTTGAGCTAATAAATCATCTTTAAGAATTATAACACAAGCTAGAAATTTAGCCTTAAAGTAAGGTACTAATACCCCACCCCAGTAAAACTAAAATAGTTAAACTAATCATGGCTTTAACTTTATGTTTACTAATTATACGTTCAGCTTGGTTTCCTGCGTAATACACAACAATAGCAAGCCCAAAGTAACGAATTGAACGCGCAATTGCGCTGGCTAATAAAAATAACCCAAGAGAGTACTTGGTAGCGCCCGCAGCAAGCATCGCTATTTGAAATGGGATGGGTACTATTCCTAAAGTAATAACAAACCAAAAACCTTGGTTGTGCATTTTTTGTTTAACACTTTCGAACTGTTCTGGGCTTGAAAAAGCGCTGATCACCCAATCGCCAACAGCATCAAATAAATAATAACCAAGGGCATAGCCAAATAATGCCCCCACAACACAACCCAGCGTTGCCATTAGTGCAATCAGCCACAGCTTTTCTCGCTGTGCCTGCATAAGTGGCACCATTACAGCCTCAAGTGGAATGGGAACAATTGTCGACTCTAAAAACGACGCAATCGTAATGCCGCTGAGCATATGCTTTGACTCTATAAAATTACGTGTTTTTTGTTTTAGCTTTTTTTGTAAAGCCATAAGTCGCTCCTGCTAATTGCCCATTGCCCTGTGTTTACGTACTTATATTGACACAGCTAAGTTAATACAACCTGAAACACGCTTTAAAAAGCAATAAACAATCACTTAGCAATAGCGTTAACAAAATAGCAATATTTATAAGAATATTTTATTATGTGCCAATGCAGTTAAATACCTACCAAAGCAGTTAAAAATTTATGCAAAATGCGCGTTTTATCCCCTTTCGTAAGCAAGATATTATTGAAATGTGTAGCAATGAACTTGGCAGTAATACACAAAAAACCTCGTTTAAACAGTTTTGTGACCTACTTGCTAGCCTTATTCATTATGATTATCACGAAACGCTTGAGTCGCTAAAAAATAACTATGCGCCCTTTGATCCTAATAGCGATACACGCTCTTTAGCGCCTGTATCGAGCGATCAAAAAGCGCAGTGCCAACGCGAATTTGCCAAAGACTTTGCTAAGGTTTTAAATGCCGCTAATTTTGAAGTCATTACCAACGAAGATTTACAAGATGCTTTAAATGAGGAGTCATTATTTAAAGTGCGCCTTGAGGTGGAGTTTGACGACTTTGAAGAAGTGGTTTTTTACCGCCGTGGCGAGTCGCAACTCACTGAAACCATAACCAGCTTTTGGGGCCTACGTAAGAAGCCTCTGCACTTTACCAATTACGACCGCGTTGCGGTGTTTATTCGTTTTAAAGATAAAGCCTACTTTGAGGCTAAAAATAAAACGCCTTTAGGGTTTGAGCCAAGCTCGACCATAGTTAAGCTATTTCAAAATGTACCCAAAGCCGATCTTGAAATGCTATTTCCTAATAGCGAAGTACGCATGCGCCCTATAGATAAAGTGATTATTGGCTCGTCTGCTTTAGTGGGTGGTGCTGTAGTATTAATTACAAAGCTAGGCGCATCAATTTTATTATTGTTTGCCTTGATTGCTTTTTGGGGCGGCTTTTCAGATAAAGCCGTAGAAATGACCCAGCAACACTTTATTACCTTTGCTATTGGCATGGGAGTATTTGGTAGCTTTATTTTTAAAGAATGGAGTAAATTTAAAAACCGTAAAATTAAATTTATGAAAGCGCTAAGCGATAACCTCTACTTTAAAAACCTTGATAATAACGCCGGTGTTTTTCACACTCTTATTGACGCCGCCGAAGAAGAAGACATAAAAGAAGCCCTGCTGGCCTATACATTTTTACTAAAATCAGAAAGTGGCCTGAGCGCACAAATCCTTGATGAGCAAATAGAGGCATGGTTTAAATCAAAGTATAAATGCGAACTCGACTTTGAAATTAGCGATGCGCTTGAAAAGCTCACTCGAATGCGTTTAGTAACCTGCACTAACAATTTGTATAGCGCAATAAATTTAGATCATGCAAAAACTATTTTGGATGAGCGCTGGGATAATCTGTTTCAATATAATTAATCTGCAATGTTTACCTAACAACAAAAAAGCAGCTGTAATTACAGCTGCTTTTTACATTACTTAACAAGATGCAATTAGCTAAGCAGCTTGATGCCTAGTAAATTTTGCATGCACTAATTTATAAAGCGCAGGCAATATTAATAGCGTTAGTAGAGTTGATGAAATAATCCCACCAACCACAACCGTTGCCAGCGGCCTTTGTAGCTCAGCGCCGGTGCCTGTATTTAGAGCCATAGGAATAAACCCTAAACTCGCCACTAAAGCAGTCATAAGTACTGGTCGCAGACGCGAAAGCGCACCGATTTGTATTGCATCTATCAAACTAAGCCCATCGGCTCTTAACTGCTTAATAAACGACAGCATAACCACACCATTTAATACCGCTACACCACTTAGCGCGATAAACCCCACACCTGCAGATATTGATAACGGCATATCACGTAAAAGCAGCGCAAGCACACCACCACTAAGCGCAAGTGGTACGCCGCTAAATATAATTAACGAATCACGAAGTGAATTAAACGCGCTGTAAAGCAGTCCAAATATAAGCAATAAAGTAACTGGCACCACCAGCGATAGCCGCTTACTTGCTGATTCTAACTGTTCAAACGTGCCGCCATATTCAATCCAATAACCACTAGGTAAATTAAGGTCTGAATTTAAAGCTGTTTGCGCATCGCTTACAAAGCTTGCTAAATCGCGCCCCTCTACGTTTGCAGTTACTACAACATTACGCTTACCGCTTTCGCGGTTTATTTGATTAGGCCCTTTATCAATACTAATATTTGCCACCTCGCCAAGCGGTACAAATGCAAGGTCGGGGTTAGCACTTTTTGATACAGCAACAGGTAAACGTGCGAGCTGTGTTATATCGCTAGACCAACGCTCATCTAAACGCACTAATAACGAAAAGCGTTTATCGCCTTCATAAATTAGCCCAGTTTGCACACCACCTATAGCAGCACTTACACTTTGCTGTATATCGGTTACGGTTAAACCTAGCAACGCCATGTGATCGCGAAGCGGCGTTACCGAAAGCGTAGGCAGGCCTTCCATTTGCTCAAGGCGTACATCGGTTGCGCCAGTAATGCTTTGCACCAAGGCTGTGGCTTTTTCGCCGTACTGTTTTAATGTTGATAAGTCATCGCCATAAATACGCACGGCAACATCGGCGCGCACACCGGCTATTAACTCGTTAAAGCGCATTTCTATCGGCTGCGTAAATTCATAGTTATTACCTGGCACTTCATTTACTAAATGGCGAATTTGCTTAACGAGTTCTTCTTTAGATAAAGTAGAGTTTGGCCATTGATCGCGTGGTTTTAACATTAAAAAAGTGTCGGCAACGTTAGGTGGCATCGGATCGTTTGCTACATCTGGAGTACCAATTTTTGAAAATACTTTTTCAACTTCAGGTATGGCTAAAATGGCTTGCTCTAGCTCTTTTTGCATTTTTACCGATTGCTCAATACCGGTACCGGTAATACGCAGTGCATGCATGGCTATATCGCCCTCATCAAGCTGCGGTAAAAACTCAGCGCCCATATTTTTAACTTTAAAGCCAAGTGCAATCACTAAAATACCCGCAATACATACCATCACCCACGGTAACTTAAGCGATAGACCAAGTAGCGGTTTATAGCCTTTTTTAATACCGCGCATAACTGCATTTTCGCTTTCACTCACCTTGCCACGTACGAATACCGCAATAGCGGCAGGTACAAAGGTAACGGCAAAAATAAGTGCGCCAACTAATGCAGCAACCACTGTAAACGCCATTGGCTGAAACATTTTGCCCTCAACACCACTTAATGCAAACAGCGGTAAATACACCAGCATAATAATTAAAATGCCAAATACTGCTGGGCTGAACACTTCTTTAGTGGCGGCGGTTACCACACTTAAACGCTCGTTTAGTGTAAGTAGCCTGCCATGCTTATGTTGCGCAAGGCCAAGTTGCCTTAAGCAGTTTTCAACTACAATTACAGCGCCATCAACAATTAAACCAAAGTCGATTGCGCCTAGGCTCATTAAGTTACCCGACACCCTATTACCTACCATACCGGTAATGGCAAATAACATACTAAGCGGAATAACCATGGCCGTAATTAATGCGCCAGTTACATTACCCAGTAGTAGCAGTAAAATAACAACCACCAGCACCGCGCCTTCAAACAGGTTCGTTTTTACAGTGTCTATGGTTTTATCAACAAGAGTTGTACGGTCATAAACCGCCTCAACCACAACACCTTCAGGCAAGCTTAGCTGTACATCTTTGAGTTTATCTGCCATGGCTTTTGCCACTACGCGGCTGTTTTCACCAATGAGCATCATGGCGGTGCCAAGCACGGTTTCTTTACCGTTATAAGTAGCAGCGCCTGTTCTGAGCTCTTTGCCTAAACGCACGTTGGCCACATCTTTAATCCTTACAGGTGCATCATCGCGCTTAGCAACCACGGTATTGGCTATATCATCAATGGTTTTTAATTGCCCAGGTGAGCGCACTAAATATTGCCCGTCAAAACGCTCTATAAACCCTGCACCTTGGTTACTATTATTTAATTTAAGTGCCGTAATTACATCACTTACTGTGAGCTTATAAGCCAATAGCTTTTCGGGCATGGGCGCTACTTGATATTGGCGCTCATAACCCCCTTGGCTGTTTATTTCGGTTACGCCTTTTACTTTTAATAGCTGCGGGCGAATAACCCAATCTTGCAGGGTGCGTAAATCTTCTGCGTTAAATGGCGTACCATCGTCTTTTAATGCACCGTTATTTGCATGCACAGAGTAAGTAAAAATCTCCCCTAGCCCGCTGGCAATTGGCCCTAAGTTTGGTTCAATATTGGCTGGTAAATCTGATCTAATACTTTGAATGCGCTCTGATATTTGCTGGCGCGCCCAGTAAATATCGGTGCCTTCATTAAAAATAACGGTAACTTGCGAAAGCCCATAACGCGAAATTGAGCGGGTATAATCAAGCTTAGGAATACCCGCCATTGCAGTTTCAATCAAATATGTAATGCGCTGCTCGGCTTCAAGCGGAGTAAAGCCCGGCGCTTTGGTATTTATTTGCACTTGTACATTAGTTATATCGGGTACGGCATCAACGGCTAAATTTTGTGTGTTGTATACGCCAAACCCAGCAAATAAGAGTGTGAGCGCAAGCACCATCATGCGGCGCTTAACCGCAAACGAAACTATCCAGTTAATCATGTTGCCTCCTAGTGAGAGTGACTTGCGCCGCTTTTTAAAATATCGGCTTTAATTACATAACTATTCTCAGTTACGTACTCACTGTTTGGCGAAAGTCCTTCGAGCACTTCTACCCATTCGCTGTTTTTAGCACCGAGTTTTACTGGGCGTACTTCAAACACATTGCCACTTTTAATAAACACGCTAGGTTTGCCATTAAATTCCTGAACAGCAATCGCTTTAACGCGTACAGCCGTATCTATTTTTGCAGTGCTAATATCACTATTAACATGCATACCAGGCCGCCAATGGCCATCAGGGTTTTTAAGCTCGATTCGCGCACGTGCAATGTGCCCGCCACTCATCATTGGGGCTATGTAAAACACCTCACCTTGGGCATTTAAATGATGATGTAAGTCATACACTGTAGCGCTTTGCCCTATGGCGAGCTTTTCAATGTTATCGGGAAAAGCAGACAGCTCAACCCATACGGTTTCAAGGTTTACTATTTGCATTAAAGCGCTACTGGCAAGCTCGCCGCGCTTTAAATATTGCTCGGTAATAACACCTGTAATTGGGCTTTTTATGGTGTAATTTTGTAGGGTTTCGCGGTTAGTTATACTGGCAAGCTTATCGCCTTTTTTAGCGTTTTGACCAATGCTTACAAAAATATCGTTAACTAAGCCGGTATAAGGCGCCATTACTTCAACGGTGCTCTGCGCAGTGGGTGCTATAACACCAAATAGAGTATCGGTTAGTTCAACGCTACCTGCTTTTGCAATGTCAGTTTTAATACCAGCGCGTTCAATTGCTTTCTCGCTTAGCGTTGTGCGCCCTTCTTCTTGCTCATAATGATAATTTATTTCAGCGCCTTTATAGCGAGCCATTACATCAAGCTTAAAAGAATGCGGCTCGTTTACGCTCACGGTACTTACTAAATAGTCATCTTCAGCTTTAAAGCGAATAAGCTGTGGCTCTTCACCTAAACGCTGCAAGTTTATGGTTACCGCTAACTGGTTTATATCAACAGCTTTACCGTTATTAAACCCATATATTCGCAGCTCAGTATTACCGGCAAACTGGGTTAATTTAAGCTCTAAATTAAGCGTGTTATTGGTTAGTAAAAAGCCGCCATGCGGGCCTTTTTGTGTGTGTTCGTCTTTATGGCCTTGTTCGTGGCTGTCACCATGACTTTCTTCGTGGTTGTCATCAGATGCCATAGCCATGCTACTCAAAAATGGGAGTGAAAGTAATTGCGTAATTAATAATGCGATAAGAGTTTTATTCATGATTGATGAGTCTCAATTAAAGGTTGGCCAGTTAAACGCTCAAGGGTAAGGAGCACTTGGTATAGCTCGCTATGCGTTGTGATAAGTGCACGTTTAGAATCAAATAAAGCTTGCTGTGCGTCGAGTAATTGCAATACCGATATTTGCCCTTGTTGATAGCTTTTTAAACTTTGTTTTATGAGCGTTTGCGCTTGTGGAATAACCTGCTGTGTTAAAAGCTGTGCTTGCGCCGCTTTGCCTTGGTAATACGCATAGAGCGTGCGTATTTGCTTACGTAACTGTATACGTAATTGCCCTTGTTGCTCATTAAGTAGCGTAAGCTGATGCTGCGCAGCCTCAATATTCCCGCCATTAGCGTTACTTAATTGCAGCGGCATTGAAAACGAAAAAACCAACGAGCTGGCATCAGTTTGCTGGTTATATCGCACACCACCACCCAAGGTTAAATCGCTTTGACCGCTGGAGCGTTGCAGCGCTAAATTAGCCGTTTTTTGCATATATTGCTGCTGTAGCAGTGCAAACTCAGGCGCTGTATTTACCGCCTCAAGTAACGCCGCCTCACTTTTAATAGCAGCTATTTGTGATAAATCGCCCGCATAGTAATCACTCACTTTCACCTCTTGCCAAAGCTCATTGAGTGCTAAGCGAGAGCGCTCAAATTCACTTTGTAGCATGGCCGTATTTAAATCGACTTGGCTTAATGCATAACGCATGCGGGTTACATCAGCACTTGAGACCGCACCGGCTTTAGCGCGTTTTTCAATTGCGTTGAGTGCCTGCTTAACAGTGTTTTTACGCTCACTGTTTAACGCAATTAACGCCTGAAATTTTAGTACTTGGTAATAACGCTCAGCGGTGGTTGCTAAAAGTGCTAACCGAGTATTTTTATACTCAATTGTTTGCGCTTTTATATTTGCAGTAGCGTAATTAATACGATTTTGGCGTTTATCGCCAAGCTCAATTAACTGGCTTAAAGCCAGCGTGTACTGCGCCCCCGAAAACGCATGAGAGCCATGAGTTCCTAAAAAGTTTTCAGCTTCAAAGCTCAGATCAGGGTTAGGTGAAAGCGCGGCTTGGCTTTTAAGCGCGGTTAATATTTTTTGATGGTACGGGTAGCGTTTAAGCTGTAAGTTTTGCTGCTCAGTATTTTTAAGCGCCTGCTTTAGCGTTAATACGTTTTGAGGCTCGCTTTTTGCCAAAGCGCTCAGTGTTGGTAATGCATACAGTAGCGCCACCAGCATAAGTAGTTTTTTGTTCATATAGCATATCCGTTTTAACAAACAGAGTTGGCTTAATCACTATGCCTATTTTAAAAACAAGCGCAATTAAGCAACCTAAGTATGTACTTAACCAGCCTTGTAGCGCACAGGCGCAGGCAGTTATATACAAAGTGTTTAAAATTTAAAAACTAGCTATAAAAATTGGGTGGCGGAACATCTGGTGGGTAATTTAAACCATTGTAGCAAGCAGGCTGAGTTGCTTGGCTTTGTTCAGGGTTTATAGAGTGATTTAGTGTACTGTAGTAACCACAGTGGCAATGCTGATGGGCATGAATTTCGGTAGGTGGTTGCGCGTCTTCATCGTTTGTATCGGCCACAGACTGAATGTGCGAAGCATGATCGACTTCTTCTTGTAAATGATACGCGGCAGCATCACAGCTAATAAAGCTGTGTACAAGCACAAGAAGTATCACGACTAAAAAGTAGTTTGAGCGCATCCATTACCTAAAACTATAAAATGCAATTTAAGAAACCGCACAATACCTTAAATTTATTCAAATGTAGAGAGCCGCTCACGTTATTTTCTAAATTCACTTGGTGACACACCCACTGATTTTTTAAACCGTTTTGAAAAATTAAATATATTAGGGTACCCCACGTAAGCGGCAATATGGGCAACCGGCCAGCGGGTATTTAGTAGCAAGTTTTTAGCCCGTTTAATGCGTAAATAAATAAGCTGCTGCATTGGGCTTTTACCAAATTGTGCCTGGCATAACCTGTGTAAATGCGGTGCTGAGTAATGTACTTGTTCGCACATGGCGTCTATTGTCCAATCAAACTGAAGGCGCTCTTCTATCTCTAAAAACAAACTAGTTAACCGGTTGTGCCCGCCTATTTTCGGCTCGCTTTGAAGCGTAGTGTTTAAGTAGTGACTTAAAATAGGCATAACGCCTTCGCGCAAAGTAGCGTTACTTTCGCTGTATAAAAGCTCCATTGCAAAGTGCAGCGGCTGTAATTTTTGATCATAAAGTACCAGCGCCTCAACTAAGTTTAAGTGTTTCCAACGATTAGTATTTGCAAGGTTTAACCAAATAACATCCCAATGCGCAGCATCAATTTTAACTTCAAAGCCTTGCTTGGCGGGTAACACAATGAGCGTATTCGCTGTCAATGTATATTGGTTATGTTCTGTAACCAACTTTCCTTGACCTGATAACGTATAAAACAGTGTGTGCTCCAAAGGCGATGAGCGCGCAACACAATATCGCCCAGATAAGTTAGAGCACCCAGCTAGCGTAAGTTCCAAATCTGAGGCTTGTGCTAAAGCCGCTACGTCAATAAACCGCTCTATACAAGTAGGGCCAATATCGAGTACATCTACAATGGTGTTGCGCATAATTTAAAATGATAGTTTTGGATAAATAAAAGAGAGCTTTAAGCATAACCGCAACGCATTATTTTAGCTATATTTAAGCCACTATAATTGCCACACATGCAATAGGACACTAATGAACTCACTACAGCACATAATTAACCGTCGCGATTGGGAAAACCCTATTTCGGTGCAAGTTAATCAAGTAAAAGCACACAGCCCACTTAATGGTTTTAAAAGCGTTGACCATGCCCGTACAAACACGCAATCACAAAAACAAAGTTTAAACGGCCAGTGGGATTTTAAATTATTTGATAAACCCGAAGCGGTTGATGAGTCATTACTAAGTGAGGCACTCGCCAGCGACTGGCAAAGTATTCCAGTGCCTTCTAACTGGCAATTACACGGCTTTGATAAACCTATTTACTGCAACGTTAAATACCCATTTGCCGTAAACCCGCCATTTGTACCAAGCGATAACCCAACAGGTTGCTACCGCACAGAGTTTACTATTACGGCGGAGCAATTAGCTCAGCGTAACCATATTATTTTTGAAGGCGTTAACTCGGCGTTTCACCTTTGGTGTAACGGACAATGGGTGGGCTACTCGCAAGATAGCCGCTTACCCAGCGAATTTGATTTAAGCGAGCTGTTATTGGCTGGCACCAACCGCATTGCGGTTATGGTTATCCGTTGGAGCGATGGCAGTTACCTAGAAGATCAAGACATGTGGTGGCTAAGCGGTATATTCCGCGATGTTAATTTACTTACCAAACCACAAAACCAAATACGCGATGTATTTATAACCCCAGATTTAGACGCCTGCTACCGCGATGCCACTTTGCATATAAAAACCGCAATAGATGCGCCAAATAACTACCAAGTAGCAGTACAGGTTTTTGATGGTGAACAGGCACTGTGTGAGCCACAAATACAAAACACTAACAATAAACGCGTTGATGAAAAAGGCGGCTGGAGCGATGTCGTATTTCAAACAATTGATATACAAAGCCCTAAAAAGTGGACAGCCGAAACCCCGACTCTATATCGCTGTGTTGTAAGCTTATTAGATGAGCAAGGCAACACTGTAGATGCAGAAGCCTACAACATTGGCTTTAGAAAAGTAGAAATGCTTAACGGGCAGCTTTGCTTAAACGGCAAGCCGCTGCTTATTCGCGGTGTTAATCGCCACGAGCATCACCCAGAAAACGGCCACACGGTGAGCACTGCCGACATGATTGAAGATATTAAGCTGATGAAGCAAAATAACTTTAATGCAGTACGTACCGCTCACTACCCTAACCACCCTCGTTTTTACGAGCTGTGTGACGAGTTAGGTTTATACGTAGTAGACGAAGCCAATATAGAAACTCACGGCATGTTCCCAATGGGTAGGCTTGCAAGCGACCCGCAGTGGGCTGGCGCATTTATGTCGCGCTATACGCAAATGGTTGAGCGCGATAAAAACCACGCCTCTATTATTATTTGGTCATTGGGTAACGAATGCGGGCACGGTGCCAACCACGATGCAATGTACGGCTGGTCAAAAAGCTTTGATCCATCGCGCCCAGTGCAATACGAAGGTGGCGGCGCAAATACTACCGCTACCGACATTATTTGCCCTATGTACGCCCGTGTAGATACGCACCTTGCCGATGACGCCGTACCTAAATATTCAATTAAAAAGTGGTTGAGCCTACCGGGCGAAACGCGTCCACTTATTTTATGTGAATACGCTCATGCAATGGGTAACAGCCTAGGTAGCTTTGACGATTACTGGCAAGCATTTAGAGAATACCCGCGTTTGCAAGGCGGCTTTATTTGGGATTGGGTAGACCAAGGTTTATCTAAAACTGACGAGAACGGTAAGCACTACTGGGCTTATGGTGGCGATTTTGGTGATGAACTAAACGACCGCCAATTTTGTATAAACGGCTTACTATTTCCAGACCGTACACCGCACCCAAGCCTGTTTGAAGCTAAATACAGCCAGCAACATTTACAATTTACGCTGCGAGAGCAAACTCAAAACCAATACACCGTTGATGTATTTAGCGATTATGTATTTAGAGTAACCGATAACGAAAAACTGGTTTGGCAGTTAATAGAAAATGGCCAATGTATAGAGCAAGGCGAGCAAATTATTAGTATTGCTCCGCAAAGCACGCAAACGCTAACTGTTAATACAAAAACGGTGTTTAAAGCAGGTGCGCAATATCACCTTAATTTAGATGTAGTACTTATTAACGACTGCAGCTTTGCAAGTGCCGAGCATGTATTAAACACCGAGCAATTTAAGCTTATAAATAGCCAAAGTTTAAGCGCTGATACATTTAAGCCCGCTTTAGTAGCTGCTTCAGCACATGGCACTGTAAATATTAGTGAAACCGATACGAAGATAAGTATTGAAGGCGATACCTTTAAACTTGTGTTTAATAGCCAATCAGGCCTTATTGAGCAATGGCTACACAATCAAACCCAAGTTATTAAAAGCCCATTAGTTGATAATTTTTACCGCGCCCCGCTTGATAACGACATAGGCGTAAGCGAAGTAGATAACCTAGATCCTAATGCATGGGAAGCGCGCTGGCTAAGAGCGGGTATTGGGCAGTGGCAGCGTACATGTCGCTTGTTTGAAGTCGTGCAATCAAACAAAGATATACGTATTACATGTGTATTTAGTTATGAATTTAATGGCGCAGTACAAGCAAAAACAACTTGGCTTTATACACTTAATAATACCGGTGAAATTAGCTTAAATGTTGATGTACAACTAAACGACACTTTGCCACCCATGCCACGTATAGGGTTAAGCACAACACTTAATAAACCAAGCGATACACAAGTAAATTGGCTTGGTTTAGGCCCATTTGAAAACTACCCAGATCGCAAAGCGGCTGCGCGCTTAGGGTATTACAGCGCACAATATAATGAGCTACATACACCGTATATATTCCCAACCGATAATGGCGTACGTAGTGATTGCCAATTACTAAGCATTAATAACTTAAACGTTACTGGTGCGTTTTTATTTGCCGCCAGCGAGTACTCACAAAACATGTTAACGCAAGCAAAGCACACCAATGAGCTAGTAGCTGATGATTGCTTACATGTACATATTGATCATCAACATATGGGGGTTGGCGGCGATGACTCGTGGAGCCCAAGTACACATAAAGAATATTTACTAGAAAAAAAACAGTACAGTTATTCACTTACCTTTTCTGCTAAAGACTAAAAATTTTTAGTACAAAAAAAGCCGCTACCATAAAAAGTTAGCGGCTTTTAGTTTTATATTACTTATTAGTGCTTAAGCAACTGCTTGCTCTAAAATTTCACGGCTTTGTTTGAGTGTAATCGCCTGGTTTTCACCAAGTGCTAGCATGCCATGCGCTTCAAGTTTACCAATAATATTGTCAATAGCGGCGGCTTTGTCATCGCCATGCTCAGTAAGCACAGTGGCTACATCTAAGCTGTGGTAAAACGCCTCAATTGCTTGAATTGTTTGCTCTGCTAAATCATCAGATTGCGCTAAGCCAAATACGTTTTTACCCATTTGCTCTAGCTTCGCTTTCTTAACGTCAAACTGGTTACGTAGTAAAGAAGGCTGAACAATAGCAAGTGAACGTGCATGGTCAACACCGTAAGCGGCTGTAAGCTCGTGCCCAATCATGTGTGTTGCCCAATCTTGTGAAACGCCTGAACCAATTAAGCCATTAAGTGCTTGGTTTGCAGCCCACATTAAGTTTGCACGCCATGCATCGTCTTGGTTTTCAAAGTTATCGCCCAGCGTTTTAAGCGTTCTTAAAAGTGCCTCTGCATAACCTTCTTGTACTAACGCATTTTGTGGGAAAGTTAAGTATTGTTCACAGGTATGTACCCACGCATCAACTAACCCGTTTACAAGTTGGCGCTGCGGTAATGTTTTCATTACATCTGGGTCCATAATCGCAAATTTAGGCAGTACTTCAGGTGATGCAAACGGTAGTTTTTGTTGTGTTGCTTCTTTACTAACAACCGAGTTCTGATTTGATTCAGAGCCCGTTGCAGGTAACGTAAGTACAGCCCCCAGAGGTAGAGCTTTTGTGATTTTGTATTTACCCGTTAATATATCCCAGCCTTCACCGTCGTATAATGCGGCCGCTGCAACATATTTAACGCCATCAATTACAGAGCCGCCGCCTACACCTAATACAAAGTCGATATCTTGTTCTTTACAAATGTTTACGGCTTGATCTAGTACCTCAACAGTTGGATTTGCACCAACGCCCGAAAACTCGACCCAATCAAAACCTTCAAGTGCGGCAACAACTTGGTCGTACACGCCATTTTTTTTAATAGAACCACCGCCGTAAACGACTAATACTTTTTGATCTTTTGCGATCAAATCAGTTAGTGATGCAATTTGCTGTTGGCCGAACTGAATAAGTGTTGGATTTACGTAGCTAAATTTCATTATTTTGCTCCTAGGTGACGGTTAAATACTAAGTAGAGTACTTAGTTACTCACTAAACTAAATTTCAATGAGTGCATATTAGTGGCAAAACAAACATTAAAAAAGCCTAATAAATGCCTAAAGCTTGCCTAATACTGCCAACATTGTTATTTTACGCAAAATTTGTACGACACAAGGTTTTTTAATGCCCACTATAGCCAGTATGTTGCAGCAATACGCCGAACAAAATGATTTGCTCAACTTTGAAGGCGTAACGAAAACGATTATTCCCGGTGTTTATTTTCATCGTGCGAGTAAAAGCTCACCTCGTCAGCCACTCATTTATAACTCTGGTATTATTTTAGTTGGTCAAGGGCATAAAATTATTCATTTTCCTGATCATCAAATAAAATATGGTGCAGGCGACTACCTTGTTTTGGGTGTCCCCGTCCCCCTTGAGTGCGAAGCCTTTACTGATAATGGCCTACCGGTAATGGGCGTAGTAATTGATATAAACCCAGTAACATTGCATAAGTTAGTAAACCAAATGGGCGAATATACACCGTTTACTTCTGGGCAAATGAGCGGTGTACAATCAGCAAAAATAGATGGTGCTATGGAGCAAGTAACTCATCGTTTATTAAGCGCACTTAATAACCCTTTAGAGGCCGAAATTTTTGGGCAAGACATAATAAAAGAGCTGGTATACCGTGTACTTTGTGGCCCTCAGGGTCATACCTTAATTGGCCTTGCTATGCACGATGGGCACTACGCCCGAATAGCTCGAACGCTTTCTACTATGCATAAAAGCTATGCAGATCAAATTACGGTTGAAGGCTTGGCTGAAGAGGTAAATATGAGTGTGTCGTCGTTTCATCGTGCCTTTAAACAAGTGACCTTTGAATCGCCATTGCAATACTTAAAAAAAGTACGCTTAGCAAAAGCAAAAGAACTCATTACAAACAACGGTAGTAAAGCAAATGAGGCCGCATTGAAGGTAGGTTACACCAGCCCCTCGCAGTTTAGCCGTGAGTTTAAGCGCCACTTTAATAAAACGCCAAGCGAGGTCGTACCTCAATTAAATAGCTAAATGAATGGGCTCTGCTAATATAAAATTATGTAGTATTTTTATCTTGCGCCTATGGCTTACAAAAAGTTTAATGCACTTTTCCTACCTAACACTCTTAAAACGCAACTAAAAAGGTATTTGCTGTTAGGTGTTATTTTTGTTTTTTCTAATCTTTTATTTAATAAGTCTGCATTTGCAAATCAACATTGTGAAATTAACCAAATTAGTCCACAAATCACTTCAGTAAACACATTAAATAAACAAACGCCTTTAAGACTAAAAATTCAATCTGGCAGAGTTCAATACTCTGTAAATTGCCAGTTACAGCAAGCTGGTGTTCTTAGCTTTAACCGCTCTACCCTTGAGCGCTTTGAGTGGCGTCAAAACGATGAAATACACAACCCAATTAGATACAACAAACCAGCTTATTTTATCGACTCAGGTGCAACAACCGCCCTATTAACTTTGTATTCTCCAGTCGAGTTTCGCCCGGTATTTAAGTGGCAACCAATGCCTGTATTTATACAAAAAAGCCAACAACAAAACCTAATATTAGGGCTGTTTTACGGCTTGTGTATCACGCTTATATTGTATGTATTAATTATGGGGAGCCGCCTTAACGACGATACATTTAAGCTCTACAGCTTATACATTTTTTGTATTGGTGGCTTTATTCTTATGCAAGAAGGGCAGCTGTATTTATTTTTAACCTCGCAGCACAGTAGCAGTTTATTTAACATATACCTTTTATTTATTGGCCTATGTGTTCTAAGCGCGACATGGTTTATTTGCGCTCTTTTACAAATCAAAACAAGTTGGCCAAAAGTAGATACTGCCTTAAAGTGTTTAGCTGCAGTTGTCATGTTATTTAGCGTTTTACAAATACTCTTTAAAACCCCTCAAGTATGGGCTCTTTTAAGTAAAGCTACAGGCTATGTAACGCTTTGTATTGTAGGGTGTGTCTTTGTGCTTTCCGCTTTGCAAGCACGCAAAGGCATTCGTGAAGCAACACTGGTGTTTATTGCTCTAAGCTTTGTATTTGTCAGTATGATTTTTAGAATATTATTAATAGACGAAAGTCCATTTATGCGTCGCTACGGGTTAATTATAGCTTTTGCTGTAGAGTCATTTTTACTCGCCGTGGCGGTTTCAAGGCGTATTAGTCGGATGAGGATTGCAAAAAAACGCGCCGAAACCGAAGCCGATTATGATCACCTTTGTGGTATTTTAAACCGTAGGGGATGGTGTAAAAAATCGGCAGATTTAATAGAGCATCATATAAAAAGTGGCGGTGTGCTCTGTTTAATTTATATAGATTTAGATGACTTTAAACAAATAAATGACACTCACGGTCACGCCGTTGGAGACCAAGCACTGTGTAAAGTTGCTCACCACTTAAAAGCTATTGTGCGCAGTAACGATGCCATAGGACGTTTAGGAGGTGATGAATTTGTAGTGCTAGCGCACTTTTATACTAAGGCTCAGGTAAGTCCAAAAGTTCATTTTTTTAAAACTGAATTAGCCAAACTCTTTATTGATCATAATACTGAACAATTAGCCATAAAAGCGAGTGTTGGTAGTGCTGTATTTAGTGACCCACCTAAAAACATTGATGACCTTTTAAAAGCTGGCGATGCTGCTATGTACCATGAAAAGCTAAAAAGAAAAGCAACACCGCTTACGTTAGTCGATCTATAAAATCGTCAAATTTTTCACATAAAAAAACCACTAAAAAGTGGCTTTTTATAAAAGTTATACTTTTCTAAATAAAACCTCGGGGTTAACCATGGTTTTCATTTCGAGCACATTGCCATTAGTATCTTCGATAAAAAATGTTTCTTGCTCAAATTCATCGCCAATGAATCGACGATATGGCTTATCTAGGTATTCTAAGCCAGCATCTTCTATACGTTTTTTTAAATTGTTAAATTCATCTTCAGATAAGTGAATGCCAAAATGAGGAACCGCAACCGCCCCCATATCTACATCATGGCGAACAGTAGGTAATCGTTCAACGCTTTGGTGTAATGTAAGTTCGTTACCCCAAAAGTCGATGTCGACCCAAAGACCCTCTTCACTATTACCGGTTTTACAACCGAGTACGTCACAATAAAATGTTTTAGCTACTTCTAAGTCGCCGGCCGGAATTGCCAAATGCAAACAATTAGACATAAATTACCTTTGGTTATTTCTTAATCTTTAATAAGTTTTCTATATTATACATAAATTGTAATTTACATTACACAAAACACTTCTTTTGAGCATATTTAAACCTTACGGTAGCTTTATTTGATTTTTTTAACTATTGACTCGCAATAGTAAGCACTGCTTTTAAACATTCCCGAGTTACTTTAAACTAAGCGCCCTATGCTTAAATTCTTCCTCGTAAAATTCATCGCTTTTTTTATTGGCTGCTTACTGTGCTTTGTATTGCACACTGTATTTAATATACCTGCAGTTATTGCTGCATCCTCAGTAGGGCTTACGGGCTCATTTATTCCTTTTTCTCAGTTATTTAAAAACCACCCGAGCGCTGCTATCTATGCAGGGAGTTTTGCTGGCATGTGCTCGTCGAGTTTAATTAGCAGCTACTGGGAACTGGGGTTTATTTCACTTATAGGCGCATGTTTATATGTACTTACTTTAAATTTATTTTCTGGTTTTGGGGGAAAATTAGGAAGTATTGCATTTGTAAGCGTTACTGTATTTGCTCTAGCTAAAGGTTCTTTTTTATGACAATAGAATACCCTGCCATAGCATTTTGCGGCGCTTTACTAACATTTTTACTTGCCAAACATAAGCCTTTTAGCCCTGTTAGCGCCTCTTCCGGCTTATCTATAATTGCTTACTATTTTTTTTATTATTTTAACTTACAGCCCGAGCTTTATAGTGCCATTTTTTTTGGTGGTACGTTTATTGGTATGAGTGCGCCAAAGCGTTTTGGTGTATATACAATAACCAGTGCAGCAATGATTTTTGCGATCTTATTTGAATATTTAGTTCCTAAAATTAATAATTATGGTGGAGCACTGGGTATTAGTGCTTTTTTATCTGTATGTGCTTGTCATATATTTATTTTATTTGGGGCACCACGTAGTAAAAAGCGATAAATAGTTTAATCCCGAACAAACTTCACAGCTACAAGCGTTCAAAAAACACTCAAACAAACTTGATCCATTATAAAAAAATGCCCGTAACGTTACGAGATTGTTAATTACATCTCACACAGAAGGATCAGGTCATGAACAAATTACTGAAGGTATGCCTCATTACATTTCCCTTGTTGCTAGCACAAGGGTGTAATGACGATGATGACGATAACACCCCTGTACAAGTTGAGCCCGAATCATCTTCAACCATTGTTGACGTAGCAAGAGACGCGGGTAACTTTACCACTTTAGTTGCAGCACTAGAGGCAACAGGTTTAGACGATACTCTTGCCGACACTAGCCAAGAATTTACTGTTTTCGCTCCTACCGATGATGCCTTTGCGCTACTTGGCGAAGACACAATAAACGGATTGCTAGCAGATACAGATACACTTAGTTCAATACTTACTTATCACGTAGTTTCAGGTAGCGTTAACGCTGAAGCAGCAATTGGTCTTGCTGGTACAACGGTTGACACTGTAAACGGCGGCAAAGTCGCTTTATCGTTAAATGGCGATAGCTTGTTAATAAACACAAGCACAGTAACCATGACTGACATTGCAACTGACAACGGCATCATTCATGTAATTGATGCAGTACTTATGCCTATCGCCACTGCTGAAGCAGCACCAACTACCAATATCGTCGAAACAGCACAACAGGCAGGTGGATTCACCACGTTACTTGCTGCATTAGACGCTGCGGGTTTAACAGCAGCATTAAGCGACGAATCAGCACAGTTCACTGTTTTTGCCCCCACCGACGCGGCCTTTGAAGCCGTTGGTAGCAAAATGATCAATACGCTTTTAGCAAACCCAGATGTACTTGGCGACATTTTAAAGCAACATGTTTTGACTGGCGCGGTTGATTCGGTAACTGCTATGTCATTAAATGGTCAATCTGCAGAAACGCTGCTAGGCAACTCTCTTCCAATTACAATTAATGCCGAAACAGACATGTTAATGTTTGGTGGTGCCAATATTGTGGTTAAAGACATTGCTACAACTAATGGGGTAATTCATGTAATCGATTCAGTTATTGTGGCTGATGTAACACTGCCTGAAAGCTTTGGTACAATTGCTGATGTTGCCAGCGATAATGGTAACTTTACAACACTGATTGCCGCACTAGGTGCTACAGGGTTAGACACTTTAGTTGCTGATCCTACCAATACATTTACAGTATTTGCTCCTACCGATGACGCTTTTGCAGCGCTTGGCCAAGACACTATTGATGCACTACTTGCAGACACTGATACACTTCGCGATATTTTACTTTACCATGTAGTTGCTGATGCAAGCGTTTTGTCTGACGCAGCAGTCACCATTGCAAATAGCGAAAATAATAAAGTGGAAATGGCAAATGGCGATATGGCCGCCATATCATACGTAGACAGCGCACTGTTTATCAACGACTCTGCCGTCACTGCGGCAAATGTAACAGCCGATAATGGTGTAATTCATGTACTCAATAAGGTCATTATGCCACCAGCCGAAGTAGGCACACCTACCAAAACAATTGCTACTGTTGCAACAGAAACAGACGCACTTTCAACATTAGTGACAGCCTTACAAGCTGCTGATTTAGTTGATACGTTTAATGATACGACAAAATCGTTCACCGTATTTGCTCCAACAAACGCCGCATTTAGTAAAATCCCAACGGATACCTTAAACGCGCTACTCGCTGATACAGATGCATTAACCGGCGTATTAACGCAGCACGTTTTAGGTGCTCAAGTAGGTAGTACAGATGCGTTTGCAACAAACGGTAAAATGGTCACTACGCTTGCTGAAAACATGATAAGTGTAAACATTGTCGACTTTACTAGTACCACCAATGCTGCAACAGACAGTGTTGCATACGATGCAGACAACGCACGCTTAGTAACAGGCATGGCTGATAGCACTGCGGGTAAAACGCTTTACGTTTTTGACAACGACTTAGGTGAGTCAATGAGCGTATGTGAAGATACATGTGCTACAACGTGGCCACCAGTGCTGGGCACAGCGGACTCTATTGAAAACATACCGGGTTTATCACTTATTGCTCGTGCAGATAGCACTATGCAGGTTGCATATCTAGGTCGTCCATTATACACCTACTCAGGCGATACTGCTCCGGGCGATGAAAATGGTCAAGGTGTAGGCAATGTTTGGTGGCAAGTAAGCTTACCTGCAACTTCATTGCAAGTTGCTGGTAGTAACGTAACAACTACCGACATATACACTAGCAATGGCGTGGTTCATTTGATTGATACAGTCATTACTACTGCACAATAGTTTCTTTCCTTAAACAACAAAGTTAAGAGTGGATAACCACTCTTAACTTTTATAACTCACGTCATTATCATTGTTTTTCTGCGAACTAGTTGGGTAACCAAATAAAATACTTAGCTTAGCTTTAAACCCTTTTGCTGTATAAGTTTGTTTAATTAAATGCCACCATTGATGAAATGTAATTGTGACTGGATTATTGCTATTTAACTGCCCCACAATGCCATACTTACATGGCTTATTAGAGTCTTCTTCAACAAATGTACCAAACAACTTATCCCAGATTATAAGTACGCCTGCAAAATTTTTATCCAAGTATTCTCGGTTTATAGCGTGATGAACACGATGATGCGACGGTGTATTGAATACGCTTTCAAACCACCCAAGTTTTTTAACTATTTGTGTATGCACAAAAAACTGATATGCCAAGTTTAACGCAACAACTGTAAGTACCGTTATAGGATCAAAGCCGATTAAAATCATGGGTAACCAAAATACCCACATACCTGCTAAGGGATACATTAAGCTTTGCCTGAATGCCGTTGTAAAATTCATTTTTGTAGAGCTATGATGCACAACATGTGCAGCCCATAACCAATGAATATTATGCGACGCCCTATGAAACCAATAATACAAAAAGTCTTGAAATATAAAGGCAAACAAAACGGTAAATACCGAGAGCTCTATATCGAACACGCGGTATTCATATAACCAATTAAATAATGGCATCAGTAATATTAAAGAAACCGCATCAGCACCTTGGTGCAATAACGCCAAGGCCGTATTCGCCATGCTGTCTTTTATATCGTAAAAACGCCTGTATTTAATAAATTCAACACTAACAAATACTAAAAAAATGGGACTAAGTGCAAGTAAAATTACTTCAATGGTCATGCTGTGCCGCCTTAAAATAATGCTGTAATTTTTTAAGTGCTTGCGATATATCATGTTTAACAAGTAACTTTATTAAGCTACCCGGCATCCACCATGGTGGCCTAAAGGCGATACAATACCTAAGCGCTGTAGCTGTATTACCTTCATACTCAATGGGAGTTAAATATATGTCTCCTTGATGATTCTCCACCGGCTTATTACCCATTATGCGATAGCAAATATGATTACTGCTGGCATGTATAATTTGTTCATTAAAAGCAACAAGCGGCGTTTTAACTTGCCTTATGGCACCTGCCCCACCTTTCATTTCACCTTTATTATGGGGTTTTAATTGTGAAAATTGAGCATTAAAAAAGCGCTCTAAATAGGCATGTTCCAGCAATACAGCCGCCACCTTCTCAGGCGGAGCAAATAAAGTACATTTTAAATTTATAGAAACCATAAGTGACCAATACTTAAAATAAGGCCTCTAGCATAATAAAATTTAACGTGGCAAACTTGCTCATACGCGATCATTTTTTAGCTTTAGGCGACAAATGCAAACCATTGCCGATCATTACTTTTCTAGTATTCTTGATTATTTACAAAGCCAAGGTTTAAATAATGAAGATGCTCTAAAGGCAATTAATTTTACTGAATTTAGTAATCGTACAAAACAACAACTATCACCACGCATAAGCCTCAAAAGCTATAACGCATTGCTTAATTATGCTCAAAATACACTTAAAGATCCTTTGTTTGGCTTTAGACTAGGTCAGCATATTCGTACGGCTGACTATGGCGTTTTGGGATATTTAGTCGAGTCAAGTAACGGATTAGGCAACGCTATACAAGCGCTTTTAAATTACGACTGCCTAGTCGCTAATATAGGTCAAGCACAATTTGAGCAACGCAAAAGCCAGGCAACTATCCGCTGGTTTCCTCATGCTCAATGTAATGAACAAGTAGTATTAAGAAATATGACAGCTTGGGTGAGTGTTGTACGCCAATTACTCAATAACGAATTATCACCGACACAAGTTAGCTTTCAATATCACTTTACTCAACCGCAGATAAATACGCTAGCAACATGGTTTAATTGCCCAATTTTAACTAATGCAAAACACAACGAAATTTGTTTTCCGAGTAGCTATTTAAACCTGAACTTTAAAACTGATAACGCTGCTATTTATTTAGCACTAAAGCAAGTATCTGATCAGCAATTAAGTCATTTTACTAACCAGCAAAATATAACTGAAAATGTCAGCCAAATTTTAATGGCAAAGCTCGATTTACAAAATTGTACGTTAATACGCACTGCAAATGCCCTAAGTATGACACCACGCACCTTGCAACGGCACTTAAAATTGCACGGTACAACGTTTGCCCTCATGCTTGAAAACGAGCGAAAGCGACGTATTAACGAACTGCCTAATAAACCTAATTTAGCACAGCTAGCATTGCTGCTCGGATTTAAAGATCAAAGCTCTTTTAATCGTGCTTTTAAACGCTGGTATTCGTGCAGCCCACTAGAATACTTTAAAACGAAGATGGGGTAATTTTACTTTGATTTACTTTTATTAAACATTTAAGTTTATATTTCAGGCAATATTATTTAAACTCAACCAATGTTGGCTAAAAAAGACTTTTTTATGTACCTGCGTGTTGTAATTAGCGCCTTTGTATTTATGTTTTGTACTGCGGTAAATGCAATGAGTACAGTAAACTTTATTGCCGAAGATTTGCACCCTTATCACTTTAAAAACGAGAATGGTCAAGCCGATGGCGCGCTTGTTGACATAGCCAAAGCCGTTTTAAAAATCACATCATTAAACGCTAAATTTGAAATAATGCCCATGGCGCGCGCATTTCACGAGCTTGAAAGTAATCCAAACACTATTTTACTTTCTTTATTAAAAACTCCTACGCGCACAAATAACTTTAAATGGTTAGGCAGTGTTTATTTTACCGACGCTTACGTGGTTAGCTTAAAAAGCAATAAAGCACAAGCCACACACTTAAACCACACTAAGTTTTATAAAATAGGCACTATTCGCGGGTACTCAAGTGCTAAGTATTTAAAGCAAATGGGCTTTAAAGAAGACAAAAATTTAGTATTGGTGAGCTACTACCAGCAACTTTGGCAAATGCTTTACAAAAAACGTATCGACTTTGCCTTAATGAATACACTCACATTAGAAAACGAGTTAAAAATGTCGGGCTTAGATCCAAACCTTATCACCAAGCGCATTCACTTAGATAACTTTCCTTCAACGCTTTATTTTGCCAGTAATAAAATGCTTGAAGAAAGTACAGCCAACGCCTTATCGCAAGCACTTGTAATAATTAAGAAAAGCGGTGAGTACGAAGCAATTTTAAACAAATGGAAACTTCCGCTTCCTACCACTGCCAATAAACTGTAATAAATACGCACTAAAATTTTAGTAAAGCTGATAACCTAACTTGGCTATGCGAACAATTAAAACACCGCACGGTATAACGCTTAACTATCAAGATGAAGGCAATAAACACTCTCCTACCGTTATTCTAATAATGGGTTTGGGTGCTCAGATGACCGTATGGCCAGATTCACTATACTATGGTTTGGTTAACAATGGCTTTAGAGTTATCCGTTTTGATAACCGTGATAGCGGACTGTCGACTCATTTGGATCATTACCCCTCCCCTAGTTTAGTGAAATCTTGGCTGAGTAAGCGCCTTCCCATACAAAGCCGAACTCCCTATTTGCTCGATGATATGGCAAACGATGTATTGTCGCTTATGAGCGCCCTTAAAATTAAAAAAGCCCACTTTGTTGGCGCATCCATGGGTGGAATGATTGCCCAGCTAATTGCGGCGCAACATAAAAAAAAGGTACTGAGCTTAACCGCTATTATGTCAAGTTCAAGCTTGCCAAGACTGAGCGCTAAAAGCATTGGCGTATTTATTAAGCTTGCCAAATTAAAACCAAAAACACCAAGCCGTGATGAAGCAATTAATTACAACATTAAACTAAACCAACTAATTGGCAGCCCAGCTTACCCACAAACAGAAGCCGCCCTTCGGCTTCATGCAACACAAATAGTTGAGCGTTCAAACAACCCTAATGGCTACAAACGCCAGCTCATTGCAATGGCTGCCAGTAAAGATAGACAACATTTAATTCGAAAAATTAAAACACCTACATTGGTCATTCATGGTAGTCATGATGTAGTCATTAATGTGGGTGAAGGTAAAAAAACGGCCATGCTAATAAAAAAGGCAAAACTAAAAATAGTGCCTGGTATGGGCCATAATTTTGCACCAGAACTCATGCCAAAAATGACAAAATGGCTCACAAAGCATATTAAAAAGGCACAACGTAAATACATTAAAAAAAGCTCAAAAACCAAATTGGTATAACCAAACCTAAAAGTAAAAAATAAAAAACACAGCAATTGGTAATGTTGATATTTTAAATTGGTATGTTAGATTAACATTAATCAAGGTCGATATTGTCCTTCATTAACATCATCACACAGAGACAACAATGAAAAATCTAACATCTACTTTTAAACTCACAGCACTGGCTGCTATTACTCCCTTGCTGTTTATGGGCTGCGCAAATACAAGCACACCTATTGATAGCAATACACCTGTTCCTGCATCAAAGTTTGATTTATCACAATGGAAAATAAACGTACCTGTTGATTTAAACAACGACGGTAAAATAGACACAATTGATGTTGAAGAAATTCAAACTTACGCGCACCCTGATTTTTTCTATCTTGACGATCAAGGTTACATGGTATTCACCTCGCCAAATAAAGCTTTAACCAGCGCTAACTCTACCAACACCCGCAGTGAGTTAAGGCAAATGATCCGCGGTACTAACACAAAAATAAAAACAAAAAGTTCAAAAAATAATTTTGCATTAGCTGTTCACCCACTCTCTGAGCGCTTTGGCTCTGTAGGTGGAAAAATGGAAGCCACGTTGAAGGTTGATCATGTGGCATTACGCGCAACAGACTCAAGTAAAAAAGCCGCATATTCTGTGGTGGTAGGACAAATTCATGCGGGGAAAGACCAAGCCCTAATAGATACAAAACTGGGTTATGGTTGGGGTAATGAGCCTCTTAAAATTTATTACAAAAAATGGCCCGACCATAAAATGGGCTCCGTTTTTTGGAACTATGAACGTAACTTACCAAAAACAGATTCTAACCGAACTGATATTACATACCCAGTATGGGGAAACACGTGGGAAAACCCTAATGATCCGGGTGTTGAAGGTATAGCGCTTGGTGAAGATTTTAGCTATACCGTAAACGTACATGGTAATGTAATGCACCTTACCTTTAGCGCAAAAGGCAAAGAGGATGTTAACTACTCAATTAACTTAGGAAACAATGTTGATGCCAACGGCAAAGTGGACGACAAAGATCACCCGCATGGTTATGCTGCCGATTGGCATTATTTCAAGGCCGGTGCTTATAACCAATGTAGTACTAAATCGTCTAAAGGTATTTGGTACCCTGGCTGTTTAGGCACAGGCGAGTGGGCACTCGACAAACAAAACGGTGACTACGCACAAGTGAGCTTTAAAAAGTTAATATTAAGCCCATCAACTAAGCCGTAAGTGTTGCTGTAGTTAAATAGTTTTTAAGTGATGTAAACAGTGGTGAAGGTAAGTTATTAATATCGCACCAGCGCCACTGTATACATTTATTTGGCTCGTTTAGCACAGGCTCACCACCTTCGTAATCAGCTTTTACGTACAAAGTAATGTAGTGTTTGTTTTCAGCAATAAAAATATCGTTAGTAAAATCAAGCTTAGTTATTTGACTAACATTCAGCCCTGTTTCCTCAAATACCTCGCGCATTGCACACAGCTCAACGCTTTCGCCAAATTCTAAATGTCCACCCGGCGTTGCCCATGTATTTGCACCATGCGCACCAATGCGCTCACCTAATAAAATAGTGTTTTGTCGCATAATAATAACGGCAACACCCACTCTAACGTCGTTACTCATACAATTAATTCCTTACAAATATGAGGCTATGCTGAGCCGCGCGCCTTAATTTGTCAAACTCACTGCAGCTGCATATTAACCATGTGATTAACTTTTAGCCGACCAAGGTCGAATAGCCTAGGCACATAAAAAAGCCTACCTTTTGTAAGGTCTCTCATACATATTTAGTTTTAGGAGCCTATTATGTCAGGCCTGTATAAACAGCAATACACGAGCTTTAAACAAAACCCAGCCCAGTTTTGGCTAGAACAAAGTAAAAACATTCCCTGGTACAAAACACCAAACCAAGCATATACGCAGGATAAAGACGGCCTTTATCATTGGTTTAGTGATGGACAATTAAATACCAGCTTTCTAGCGCTCGACCAACACGTAATTGCAGGCTTTGGTGACCAAACTGCGCTGATTTACGACTCGCCTGTTACCAATACAAAGCAAACTTATACTTACAATCAACTACAACAAGAAGTCGCTAAATTTGCAGGCGTAATAAAAGCACTTGGTGTACAAAAAGGCGATCGTGTAGTGATTTACATGCCCATGATCCCACAAGCTGTTATTGGTATGTTAGCTTGTGCTCGCCTGGGCGCTATACACTCCGTAGTATTTGGTGGGTTTGCAGCGCATGAACTAGCTGTGCGTATAGACGATGCAAAACCTAAACTCATACTGAGCGCTTCTTGCGGTGTAGAGGTCGATAGCATCATTGAATACAAGCCACTTATTGATGACGCCATAGAGCTTGCCAATCATAAAATAGATCACTGTATTATCTATCAGCGCGACCAAGTTACTGCCAATATGGTCAACGAACGCGATATAGATTGGACACACGCAATGCAAACCGCACAGGCGGCAGATCCAACACCTTTAAATGGCAACGATCCACTTTATATTTTATATACTTCAGGTACAACAGGCGCCCCAAAGGGTGTTGTACGTGAAAATGGCGGGCACGCCGTAGCGATGAACTACAGTATGAAAACTGTTTACGGTATGGAGCCAGGCGAGGTATTTTGGGCCGCCTCAGATATTGGCTGGGTAGTTGGGCACTCTTATATTGTGTATGCACCATTAATGTACCGATGTGCAACCGTATTATATGAGGGCAAACCTGTGCGCACTCCCGACGCCACTGCTTTTTGGCGAGTAGTGGAAGAATATAAAGTAAGCGCCTTATTTAGTGCCCCCACAGCATTTAGAGCAATCAAAAAAGAAGATCCTACTGCTGAAGGCTTTAAAAAATACAATACCTCTAGTTTAAAACGATTATTTTTAGCAGGCGAACGCCTCGATCCGCCCACATACAATTGGCTAAAAGAGAAAACTCAACTTCCGGTACTCGATCATTGGTGGCAAACCGAAACAGGCTGGGCCATTGCGTGTAATCCAGTAGGGATAGAAACATTAACAACCAAACCTGGCAGCTCAACCGTACCTACACCGGGATTTGATGTTCGTATACTCGACATGGACGGTAATGAATGCGCAGCTAACGAACAAGGGGCCGTAGTTATAAAACTACCTTTACCACCCGGATGCTTACCCTCTATTTGGCAAGACACAGCCCGCTTTAAAGCCAGTTATTTAAGTGAATACGAGGGCTACTACCTCTCTGGCGATGGCGGATATATAGATGAAGACGGCTACTTATTCATAATGGGCCGCACTGATGACGTTATAAACGTTGCAGGCCACAGACTTTCTACCGGCGAAATGGAAGAAATTGTAGCGGCTCATCCTGCGGTTGCCGAATGCGCTGTATTTGGTGTTAACGACCCACTAAAAGGCCAGCTCCCAATGGGCATGATTGTACTTAAAAATGACTTTACAGGGTCAAGCGAAGAAGTCGAAAAAGCACTTATTGCCTCAGTGCGCAATCAAATTGGCGCCATAGCGTGTTTAAAAAATATAGTTAGCGTAGAGCGCTTACCTAAAACTCGTTCCGGAAAAATACTACGTAAAAACTTACGCCAACTTATTGATGGCGACGAACTACAAATACCTTCAACCATAGACGACGCGAGTATTTTTGAAGAAATAAACCAACAACTTACTATGCGTTAGTCCAACCAAACAAAGCCACTTTATAATTAATAAAAAGTGGCTTTGTTTATTAGGACATGGGTATACAGAGAGTTAAAAAGGAGTTAACTGAAACAAATAAGAGAATGTAGGTAAACGCTTAGTCACTTTTTAATAACAAACAGTGATTATAAATATAGGCTCAATAAAATTTTACCTCTATAATGATAACTAAATGTAAATTATTTTTTAAAAATCAAGGTCTAAATATGTTTGTTTTAAGTTCAACCTACTCGATATTGAAAAACGAAAATGACCAACTAAAAAAAGAAATTGAGAGTTTACGTAATAAAAATACAACGCTTATCAATGAAAATACTTCTCTAATTGAAGAGTTAAATAACCCAAATAATAATGAAGATCATAGTTTCACTCACTCATTACTTTCCAGCTCTATAAATGGTGTTGCTCAAATCGAAGATATAAGACAAACCGTATTGGGCTCTTACTCTAAAATTGATGAAGAAAACAAAGTAAGCGATAAGATAAACACCCTGCTCGAAAAATCAAATAGCTCGCTAAATCATATTGTCAAAGAAATGGATTTAATGACCAGTAAAATGGGAAGCATGACTGAAAACATTTCAGGCCTAGCTAGCATGGCCGGTAAAATCAGTACGTTTGTTTCAACAATTAGTAAAATATCAGATCAAACAAATTTATTAGCACTTAACGCTGCTATTGAAGCTGCCCGTGCGGGTGAAGCTGGCCGAGGCTTTAGTGTTGTAGCAGATGAAGTAAGGGTGCTAGCAACAAACACGAATAAGTCAGCGCAAGAAGTGGCCGACCTAGTAAAAGAAATTATTAACAAAACAGATGAAACAGTGGTATCAGTAGAAGGTATTAAAGAAAATAGTTCGCACCTAAGTGATAATTTTGATGCACTGAATACCGATTACACTTCAATTATCGATTTTTGTAACAACATGAAAAATACGATTTCTCAGGCTGCTACGTTGTCGTTTATTCAAACCGTTAAACTAGATCATGTTGTATGGAAAGGTGACATTTATGCAGTAGCAAATGGCCAAAGCAACAAGTCAGTTAATGACTTTAGCGACCATACAATGTGCCGATTAGGCCAGTGGTATAGTTCAGAGCAGTCTGCCGAATTTAAACACACCAATGCATTTAAACAATTAGAAAACCCGCATAGTGAAGTACATAAAAATGGTGTTGCGGCTCTGCACTCAATTCAAAATGGCGATAAAGAATCTGCAATTAAGCATATTCATAAAATGGAAGCAGCCAGCGAACGTGTGATGCATTTACTCGATGAGATTTGTTAGCCCCAGCTAAGCACTAATGAACAAGCTATTAAAATGATTTAAATTTTAATAGCTTGGCTTATAAGTTAGTCTTTAATTTTAACCTGCACTCTTTTTTTATCACATGTATAGATTGTTTAAAGCGCCCTGTTTAAAACTGTAATAATAAGTAAGAAACTGTTTAGCTTACGTAAAGCAATGTAAAGGAACGTCCAAACATTAAATAGGTCAGTTAATGTTCAGTTTCAGAGGTTAATATTAAGCTTAGTTATGTAACAACATAAACGAGGCACACTATGAAACTTACATTTTTACTATCGGGTATAATTGCCATTAGCGCGCTTTCAAGCACCGCAATTGCAGCGCCCAACGAGCGAGAAGCTCATAAAAATTATAAGCACGAAAACCCTAAACGCATTGAGTATAAGCGCGATGAACGTCGCCATGAAAAAAAACTACGCATAGAGCATAAAAAAGAAAAGCGCCAAGACCGTAAAAAAGAAAAGAACAAGCAAAAAAAGCAGCAAGAAAAGCGTAAACAACTACGTTTCGACAATCATAAATATAACTACCTAACTAATAGGTATAAGCCGCGTTATTACAAAGAAAATAGATACATAAGGCACTTGCCAAGAAGAAGTACCTCTATTTGGTTTAATGGAATTTCATTTAGCTTTAATGACGGCATTTACTACCGAAAAGCTAAAAAAGGCTATCACGCTGTGATGCCACCTCGCGGACTGCGCATTAAAAAACTTCCTAGACATTATTCGCGTATGAAACATCGCAACACCACATATTATGCTTATCAGAACGTTTTCTATATTGCCGATAACGGCGGCTATAAAGTGGTAGATGCGCCAATAATTCAGCGCAACAAAGCTATTAAAATTGGCAACGTCTTCGACTATAGCTTAGGGCAAGTTTACGATGAACTACCATCGTCAGCTGAGCCAGTTACCATAAACTCTCAGCAATATTTTAAATACAACGATATTTACTTTTTGCCACAAATAAATGGTGACGAGATACAATACCTAGCAATCAGCTTAGGCTGAGCATTATTTAACTACTTAACCTGCCTACAGGTTAAGTAGTACTTTATTAATATTGATTTCAGCAATCCTCCTATAAAATTTCCTTTTGTAATCCCCCGTTCTAAAAACATAAAACGTTTATTTAGTGAACAATTTTAATTTTAGCTCCGTATGTCTGTTTAATATTTGTAAATAAAGCGTTTATGACCTAAACCTAAATAGAGGCTTTATAGAGGAGCTCCACTTATGCCTACAACAAAAACAATTGAAAAAAATACCGAATTTGCTCGCTGTATAGAGTGTAACAAAGTAGATACGTTCGCTGCTTTTCACTGGTTAGCACTTGCGTTTAAAGATATGACCCGAGCCCCGTTACTTACTGTAATTTATGGCCTAGTGTTTAGTATTATTCCTGCAGCTATTATCTACTCTGCATTTTTTGCACAAAGCGTATTTGTAATTTTACCCGCCACTGTTGCGTTTGTTTTAATTGGACCCGCTTTCGCAGCCGGCCTATACGACGTAGCATGGGAACTCGAAAAAGGCCACAAACCCACTTTTAGGCATTCGCTAAAGTCGATGTTTAGAAACCCAGTTGGAGAGTGGGGATTTGCAATATTATTACTCGTAATAATGATTGCGTGGATGCGCATTGCCGCCCTTGTTCATGCTTTATACCCTAACTACGCTAACCCAACATTTGAAGAACTGTCAGCATTTTTAACGCTTGGTACAATTGCAGGTGGCGTTTTACTCGTGTCTGTTTTTTCAGTGTCTGCATTTACACCACAAATTATGATGGAAAGACGCGTAGACATAATGACAGCTATCGTCTCATCTATTAACGCCGTTAAAAATAATTTTGCGCCAATGGTTGTTTGGTCAATATGTATTTTCCTAATGGTTGCGCTTGGTTTTGTAACTGGGGCTGTTGGGTTTATTGTGATTATGCCACTACTTAGCTATGCAAGCTGGCACGCATACATTGCAGTAATCAAAACTAAAAAAGCCAGAAAATACGAATAGTTAACAAACATTAACTTAACTTGTGCCACGATCTGGTGAAACTAGTTTGTGGCACAAATAATACTTTTCCCCTCCTCCCTGCATTTAAGTGCCCCGATTTTTTTAAAAAGTCATAATTAAACATCCTCACTTTAGTAGCTATACTTTTTAGCGCCTGATAAAGTAATTTTTACTGTATTAAACATAATGACTTAAGGCACCTAATGGCAAATCAATTTAACGTTCTGGATTCCCGGTTGCAGTTATGCTGTGGGAATGGCGGGTATACTCGCGAGGGTTTTTGCTATGTACCAGACTCTGATCGCGGTAATCATAGTGTGTGTGCAATTATGACCGAAGAATTTTTACAGTTTTCGAAGTCACAAGGTAATGATCTCATAACGCCCAATCCACTTTACGATTTTAAAGGCTTAAAAGCTGGCGACAAATGGTGTTTATGCGCAATAAGATGGCTTCATGCGCAACAAGCAAACGTTGCGCCGCCAGTAATCTTGCAGGCCACTAATAAAAAATCGCTTGAAGTAATACCGCTTGAATTACTAAAGGCACATGAATACACCCGTTAAAAATATTCTAGTTTAGTTTCAGCAAATCTGTTTGGTCTGCAAATTTTACAAAAAGATGCAGACTTTTCATAACCACCTCATATTAATAAAAAACCAAACAAAAGCAAAAACACAAGCGACTGATTTAAAACAATTTTATTTAGTTTAACTTTCGGCATATTGATTGCTTCATACAATTATCACGTATTTATTACGTAAAGGACTACGTGAAAATATTAAATAGTTAAGTAGGAGAAGTTATGAGCAATACAAATAAGCAAGCTAAATTTACTGCACCAGGTATGAGCAACGAATCAGCTGAAAAAACTATCGCAGCCTTAGATAACCGCATGGTTGCACTTATAGATCTTCAATTAACACTAAAACATATTCATTGGAATGTTGTTGGTCCTAATTTTATAGGTGTGCATGAAATGCTAGACCCTCAGGTTGAAGCTGTGCGCGAAATGACAGATACAATAGCCGAGCGTATTGCCACTTTAGGCGGCATACCAGTAGGGACACCTAAGTCAATTGTTGACCGCCGTACATGGAACGAATATTCATTAGGTAAAGGACTTGTTACCGAGCATTTAGGCGCTTTAGATAAAGTGTACAACGGTATTAATGCCGATCACCGTAAAGCCATCGAAGCGGTATCAGATTTAGACCCAGTATCTGAAGATATGTTAATAAGCCAACTTGCCGATCTTGAGCAATTTCAGTGGTTTGTAAGAGCACACATAGAGTCAGCTACTGGTGAATTAACGCAATAATACCTTTATTACCTAAGTACCTTAGCCCAGCATTTTTGCTGGGCTTTTTGTTTAAATCATAAAACAAAATATCACTAAGGTATTTGAGCCGTGCAAGAACTTGTGGCATAAGAATTAACCTACTAGTATCAGTAAGTAGTTTTCAATATTGGTACAAATTAGTATGATAAGTTTTAATACCCCTAAACAATTTTGGCTTTTTTCTTTAATCTTTTTATCAGCCTGCGGTTCAGGCAGCAGTAATACCAAAGTTCCGCAATCAAATACAAGTGAAAGTCCGACTCCAATTACACAAAACAATATCGAAGATAATTACAACATTATTATTTATGGCAATAGTCACAGCAGTCAGTTAGGGCGGATCATTGAGCATATAATCGAAAACCAATACCCAGATAAGTCAGTTCAAACAACCACAGTGTCGGGACCTTTTTTAGATAATATTGTGAGTATTAGGGCAAACGTAGACAAACTTAAAAACAAAAATCTAAGCCATGCCATTTTTCAAGGCCAAAAATACTCTCAGTCTGGTTTAACAACTTACCCTACTGATGCCGCTGAGCATTTAATTTCATCAGCCAAGGCACAAAATATTACACCTATTTTATTTCCTGAACATCCACAAAGAGGCAACCCTGAAGAAGGCCAGCGTGTATACGACTTACATTTATCAATAAGCGCTAAACAACCTAGCTGCGTAGCTCCTATTGGCCTTGTTTGGAACAGGCTTTTAGTGTTAATGCCAAATGCAAAACTACATATGGATGATGGCAACCATGCCTCTTATGCAGGCAATGTATTAACAGCAATGACTTTTTCAGAAATAATTACTTCACGACCCGCGGATATCATGAAATTTGACCCAACTATTAATTTATCAAAGCAAGAACAAGCTCTATTTGGTCAAGTAGTTACCGAAGTGCTTAATTTATATCCTGCTTGTGGTGTAGGCTAATCTAATTATAAATCTATTTTTGTGTTTTAAATTTTTTACTTTAATTAAAAATAAAATGTCAGGTTATTCTCATTGTTATCGACTAATAACATAACAATCAAAAGGAGAGTAATTATGAATACATTAACAGTAACCCCACTACATAGTTTACCCGCTAATAAAGCTAATCAATGGCTTAAAGACGGTTTTTCACTTTTTAAGCAAGCACCTGTAAAACTTTTTTTATTTTTACTGCTTCCTTTAATTATTGAAGGTATTTTTCAAATACTACCCGCCCCTTATTGCATGCTAGCCTCCAAATGGGCTGCCACTTTTGTAGGCAGTAGCGCTGTTATCGTCATTCATCATCTGGCCACTCATAAAGTATTTTCATTAAAGTCGATTTTTAAAGCTAAAAACTGGCTAAGCATGATTCCGCTTTCAGCAATTTTAGCATCTGCTTTTTTTATTCAGTTATTTGTAGCAAAGCTTTTACTAGGAAATGATGGCATAAATTTACTTTTATTTTCGCAGCCTACTGAAGTTACCCAATGGCAACTAGGTATTATTTTTGCCTCGATTATTCCTGTTACACTGCCTGTCAGTTTTGCAAGCTATTGTGTTTTACTTGGTGAAAAAAACGTACTGCAAGCATTAAAAAGTAACCTAAATGCTTTTTTCTATGCGTTTAAACCAATGTGTTTAATCGCGCTAATTTCTTTCTTAAGTCTATTGTTAGCTCCTTATACTTTTTTATTGAGTGCGATTATTACGGGTCCTATACTCACGTGTATAAGCTATATTGCTTACAGAAGTGTATTCATCAAAAACAAGGAAGCCTAGTGGAAAAAAGGGATCATATTCATGAGATACTACTGCAATACGTACCTTTAATGGCGCGTATTGCTGCAACACATGAAGCAGACCAAGCACTTAGAGAGGACCTACTACAAGATATATCGTTAGCTGTTTGGCATGCAGTAGAAAACTTTAGAGGCGATTCAAGTATGAAGACCTTTATTGCTAGGGTCGCACACAACCGTGCTGTCGATCATGTTTTAAAAGAAACACGTCGCCAAGATCGTCATAATTTAAGCGACCCTTTACTTGACTTGGTTAGTACTGATTCTCACCAACACAGCGATAACACGTATGATTTAATGACAGCGATGAGACGGCTACCATTAAAATTTAGGCAAGTTATTTCTCTTCAATTAGAAGGTTTTAACCAAGCCGAAATAGCACATACGTTAGGTCTAAACGAAGCGAACGTTGCCAAGCGCGCTAGCCGCGCACGTGTGCAACTTCAAAAGCTAATGGAGCAATAATAATTATGGATCCACTATTAGAACAATGGCAAAAAGACTATAAAAATGCGACTCCAAAACTGGATACTGCCGCACTACTGGGCCAAATTACATCGGCAAGAAAAAAACAATCAATTAAAGCATGGTTAGACTTAGTTGCTGGCGCATTTGTTAGCTTATTTTGTATCTATGCATTAGTTTTTGAAGCAACTAGCACTCCTGAGCAAGTGTTATACGCAATTTTAACTCCGTTACCAATTGGGTTTTCAGTATGGGCATTTATTCAGCGCAAAAAGCTAATAAAAACACACACCCTAGATGTTAATGGTTTACTACTTTTAAAAAAGCAGCAGCTCATTAATCAAATAAACTATTGGCGCTTAAACCTTATAGGCTGTTCCATTTTGTGGGCTGCACTTTGCATCACTGCGGCCGTGAGCATTTTAATGTACAACCACACAACAATATGGCTCACACAAGTAGGTATTGGCACTTTGGTACTCATAATAACGTTAACTCGTTATCTATATTTAAAGTACTATCTTAAAGGTAAGCTCAATTATATTGATAATTTAAAGTAGCAAAATGTAGATCATTAAGACTGTTATTAACCAAGTACTAAAAAGTCCGGCTTATATCTATTAATAAGTGCTAAGCAAGCTAGGGCCTTGCTTTAAATACTATATTTTAAACTAGCAATTAATGTGAATACAAAACCTCGTAAATAATGTAAATAACGCCATATTTAATAGCGCTGTATTGTCTGTAATTATTTTTTAGGAACTTTAATTATGTAAATGCAACAATAAACAACTGAAATATTGCACGGCATTCTGACATACAACTTACATGTTTATTTACTTTCAAGCATCAATAGCCAAAGTGTTGCAAATCGAAAAGCAATATTATTATTTTAGTTTTGCTAATATTTTAGCCTTGAAGTATGTGAATTTATGTACCTAATAATTATAAAATAACATTGCCTTTACATTGTTTTTTGTTTATAAATACACACGGAATGGACTCTACAAATATTTATTTAGTTGAACTAAATATTAATAGTCTGTTTCTGAAATATTTTTGTAATTATTTAAACGGACACAAAAACCTTATGCGCACAGCAAAAAGCAATATTAAAACAATTCTAATCTCTGCAATAGTGGCATCTACATTAGCTGGATGTGCAACAACATCATCAAAAGTTGTTGAGACCCCTACCGTGGCAAGTTACAACACAACCTATACAGGTACTAAAAGTAAACTTGTTGTAGGTCAATTTGTTAATCGCTCAAGTTTTCAAAATGGTATTTTTTCGTCAGGCCAAGACCGTTTAGGTAACCAAGCCAAAACAACTTTAATGAGCCACTTACAGCAAACTAACCGCTTTAGTGTGCTTGATCGCGATAATATGGCAGCACTTGCTGACGAAGCTAAATTAACAGGTACAAAACAAGTAATTAGCGGTGCTAAATTTGTGGTTACTGGCGATGTGACTGAATTTGGTCGTAAAGCAATCGGCGACCGTCAGCTTTTTGGCTTACTTGGTAAGGGTAAATCACAAATTGCTTATGCTAAAGTAACACTCAATATTGTTGATGTTACCACCTCAGAAGTGATTTATTCAGTTCAAGGAGCTGGTGAATACAGCTTATCAGAACGTGAAGTTGTTGGGTTTGGTAGCACAGCTTCATACGATGCAACTCTTAATGGAAAAGTTCTCGACTTAGCAATTCGCGAAGTAGTAAATAAACTAGTTACCGGACTTGAATCTGGTCAATGGGGTGATAAATAATGAAAAAATTAATAACCCTAGCATTAGTCTGTGCAGCGCTTACAGGATGTAACTCAACCAAAGAACCTATTTACTACTACGGTGAATATAACACCGCAGTTTATGCTTACTTAAAAGCAGAAGATGTTACCCTTGAAGAACAAATTACTATGCTAGAGCAAGTTATTGCTGACGCAGCAAACAAAAGCAAAGCTATTGCACCAGGGCTTCACGCTCATTTAGGTATGCTTTACTTCGAAACAGGTAATGCTGCATTAGGTACAACTCACTTTGAAACTGAAAAGTCACTATTTCCAGAATCAACTTCATATATCGATTTTCTATTAAAATCTGCGAAAGGTGCCTAATATGTTCAACTTAAGATCTCTTACTGCTGCTGCACTTGTTGCATTACTTGCTGGCTGTGTTTCTCCTCCACCTGCCCATGACTATACTGCATTCAAAGAAGCTGACCCGCATTCAATTATTATCTTACCGCCACTTAATAACACACCTGAAGTCATCGCACCCTATAGCGTAATGACCCAAATGGTTGCTCCAATTGCAGAGTCTGGATTTTATGTTTTTCCAGTGGCTGTAGTTGAGCAAACATTTAAAGGAAACGGCCTTACTGTTGCAAGCGACGTGCACCAAGTTCCTGTAGATAAACTTCATAGTATTTTTGGTGCCGATTCTGCACTTTATATTACCGTTGAAGAGTACGGTACAAGCTATGTTGTAATTTCTAGTGAAACGGCTGTTACTGTTTCTGCATCACTTGTTGATTTACGAACTGGGGTTCAATTATGGCAAGGCAAAGCGCGTGCTTCATCCGCTGAACAACAAAATAACAGCGGTGGCGGATTAGTCGGCATGTTAGTTGTGGCTGCAATAAACCAAATTGCAGAAACCATTACCGACAAAGGGTTCGAGATAGCAGCAATTACATCAAGCCGTTTATTATCATCTGATACATACAATGGCCTGCTATATGGTCCACGCTCTCCTAGCTACGGACAACCTGTACCAAGTGAAAAAAAGAAATAATTAGCGATTAGAAAAATATACACATCAGAGGCCAAGTAATTTCTTACTTGGCCTTTCTTCTTCAAAATACACGCTGAACGCTATCAATATCGCCTTTTAAACAACTCAGAACTTTAACCATTATCAACATAAAAAACTCTTTATTGTAACTTGTAGTTAAAAGTTGTCATTCAGTTCACTTTACTTCTATAGTAACGCTATATAAACATTAGGTATTACTATGCAAAAAGCGCGAATTCCAGCGGATGAACAATCTCGATTAAAAGCATTATATGAGTACGAAATATTAGATACAGAAGCAGAAAAAGTATTTGATGACTTAACTCAACTTGCCTCAGATATATGTGATACCCCTATATCACTTATAAGCTTAGTCGATCCGCAAAGACAATGGTTTAAATCAAAATACGGTATTGAAGCGACTGAAACAGAGCGTGATATTGCGTTTTGTTCGCATGCTATTTTGCAAGACCAAGTATTTGAAATACAAAATGCTTTACTTGATGAGCGCTTTCACGACAACCCTTTAGTAACCAACGATCCAAACATTCGCTTTTATGCAGGTGCCCCCCTTATCACACCGCAAGGCAGTACAATTGGTACTTTATGTGTAATTAGTGATAAACCTAAAAAATTAACTAAAAAACAAATTAGTGCGTTAACTATTTTAAGTAAAGAGGTAATAGCCCAATTAGAGTTAAGGCTAAAAAACAGAGAACTAAGTAAAGCATTAGAACAGCAAAAAACTCATATTCAAGAGCTTGAAAAACTAAAAGCTGAAGCAGATACATCCAATAATTTAAAAGGTAAATTTTTAGCTAATATGTCGCATGAGCTAAGAACACCACTTCATGGTATCTTAAACTTGGCCGAATTTGGCTTATCTGACAGCAGTAATAGTGAAAAAGATATTGCGCTAAAAAGTATTCTAAACTCAGCCAATATTTTATCCAATATAGTGAATGATATTTTAGATTTTTCAAAAATAGAAGCTGGAAAATTAGATATTGAACATATCGACTTTAACCTTAAAGACGTTGTTAATGGTGTAATTGAGCCACTAAAAAAACAAGCCTCTGATAAAGGTATAAAGTTTAATGTATCAATAGATAAAAAAGTGGCTGAAACATTAAAAGGTGACCCACTAAGAATATCGCAAATATTAAATAACCTATGCTCAAATGCAATTAAATTTACTCAAGCTGGGCACGTTGATTTAATAATTAACTTAAAAGGTCACTCTTTAAATACACAGAACATAACATTTAAGGTCATAGATACAGGTATAGGGATAAACAAAGCAGCACAAGCAAACTTATTTAAAGAATTTCATCAAGCTGATTCATCTACCTCTCGTAAATTTGGTGGTACAGGGTTAGGCCTTTCCATTTGTAATAAGTTAAGTCACTTAATGGGTGGGAAAATCAGTTTTACCAGCCAAGAAAATGAAGGCTCTACATTTATTTATCAGCAAAGCTTTGAAGCCTCGATTTTAGATAGTTTGCTAAAGAAAAACAAAGAAGTAACTGATTTACAAGGCTGTGCTATTTTAGTTGCGGAAGATAATAAAATAAATCAAATCGTCGTCAATAAAATGTTAAAAGCGCACAACACTCAAGTGATTTTTGCTGAAAACGGTAAAGAGTGTGTTGATTACTTTGTTAACAACCACGTTGATTTAATCTTTATGGATATTCAAATGCCAGTAATGGATGGAGTTGAAGCAACCAAGGCCATAAGAGCACTGAAAAACGGTAAATCAATACCTATCATTGCCATGACTGCCAACACAATGAAACAAGATATTGAGCATTACCTAAGTATTGGCATGGACGGTTATTTAACTAAGCCATTTAATAAAGATAGCTTGAACAGCTTGCTTAATGTTTACAATCCAAACAACGAAAATCTCAAAGACTTAGCAATAAAAATTAGTGACCCGAGCATTAAAAGAGAACATAAACTTAAACAAACATGCCGTGAACTAAAAAGATTAATACCTGCGGCCAACAGAGTCAGCTTATGGCTGTTTAATGAAGAATACTCTGAGATAAATTGTTTAATGTGCCTTGATGAGAACGATGAAGTCATTCTTGACTCAGTATTAACAGCAAAAGACTACCCAGATTACTTTAACTACATACTAAGCCACCAAATACTTGATGCCCCCGATGCAAGAAATCACGAAGTTACAAAAGGCTTTACCAAAAGCTATTTTGAGCCATACGATATTTACTCACTACTTGACTACATTTATTTTAAAGATAATAAGGCACTAGGCGTGATTTGCTGTGAAAGTATTGGATCGAAAATATCATGGACCCACGCAGATAAAGAAGCCCTGATAAAAATAACAGACTTAACTACGTTATTTTTATCAAAACAAATAGATCTCAATTGAACTTATGACTATTAAACCGTAAACCTTTGTAGAGTAATTTTGCCTATAGATAATAAAAAAGCCGGGCACATTTAATAAGTGCTCGGCTCAAGCCGACACGACAATTTATAGTGAAATAACCACTTTCCCCATACCTTCACCACTAGCAAGGCCATCATGCGTTTTACCTGCATCCTCAAGATTAAATTCAATGTTCTCTAACACAGGCAATAGGCGCCCTTCATCAATAATTGTTGCAGGGTTAGCTAGTATTTCGCCATGCTGCTGGCATTTATGGTACCCCCTTGTTTAGTTTAAACAGCCAGTATATTTACAAGAGATACTCATGATAATACACTCAAATGAACAGCTAGTTTTAAAATTTAATTAATAATAGGGTTTAATAATGAACAATGAACACCTAAAGTTATTCGTTCGAGTCGCCTCTACACACAATATTAGTTCAGCAGGCGCGGAACTTGGCCTTTCGCCGCCGGTAGCTAGCATGCATATTATTAAGCTTGAGGAATCGCTTGGTGTAAAACTAATTCACCGTACAACAAGGCGAGTATCTTTAACTGAAGAAGGCCGAGAGTTTTTACCTCACGCTGAAGAAATATTAAATGCTATAAATAGTGCAAAAGCAGCTGTAGGCGCAGGCTCTTTTACCCCCCAAGGCACGATTCGTGTTGCAGCCCCTTCCTCATTTGGTCGTATGCATATAGTGCCCGCACTTAAAGCTTTTATTGATCAGCACCCTGAGCTTAAAGTCGATTTAAGACAAAGCGATAGTATTGTAGACATGGTAGAAGGTGGTTTTGATATCGCTATCAGAAATGCCGAGCTTAACGATTCAACCCTCGTAGCCAGAAAGTTAGCCCGCGACCATAGAATTATATGCGCCTCACCAGGCTACATAGCAGAACACGGAGAACCAAAAACACCACAGGATCTTCTCAACCATAATTGTATTAAATTAATTGGGATTGACTACTGGAGCTTTAAAACGCCAAATGGCATTGAAAGAGTTAAGGTAAAAGGCAGTATTCGTATTGATAATGGAGAGTCGATAAGGGATGCGTGTATTAATGATGCAGGTATTACGATTTCGTCTATTTGGTGCGCCCACAACACATTAAAAGAAGGCACCCTAGTTCAAATATTAAAAGATTACCCCATGGATTCAAATGCCGCTATTTGGGCTGTATACCCAAGCTCCCGATTGCTTGCACCAAAAGTACGTGCATTTATCGACTTTTTTATAAAGTATTATGGCGAAATCCCATATTGGGAGACGGCGTAAGTACTTGAGTAAAAGGCCACAAGTGTGGCCTTTTAATACAAAACTAAACGCAATGACTAATATATTTCAGCACTTACAAATGTATATACATAATTACTAAACTCTGGCTTAGTTAAATGCCCACCTTCAGACATCGTATCTAAAAGTTTTGCATAACTGTTTGCATCGGTTTCATTACCAGCATAGCCATAAAGTAATACCGTTAACTCTTCTAAAATGACCTCATCAGTGGGTTCAGGGAACACACTACCAAAAGACAAATCTGGAATTTGACCACTTATGCCCGCTTTTATTGTCCAATCAAATCGACTTTCAGCAGAATCATCAACTAAAAAGCTGTAACCCCATATTGTGCGAGCAAACCGATTGTCAACATTACCAAAGTCAAAACTTGAATCATTGTTTTCAGCAAATTGAAGTAAACTAAACCCTAAATCGTCAGTAACGATCGGAAGTGTGGTCAACTGATAATCACCATTAGTATCTACTGCGCTTCGGGCATAGCTTTGAAACTCAACATCAACACCATCTACATTTATAAGGTCTGACATAAAATCAAGTTGCACATAAAAATTATGCTCAGTTACTGTTGGGAATACAAAAAGCGTGTTTGATATTTCAGAACCACTATATTGAACAAACCTATACGCATTATCAGCTTCTATATAACCTCGAGTACTAGCATAATCAGCATCAACATCTAATTGAACAGGAACTTCAACACCGTCATGAATAAAATCTTCATCTGTTAGGGTAATAACTGATGAGTTTACCGGTATATCAATAACGGCAGCTTTTGCATCAACTGAGTAACTAGAAAGCGCCGTTAAATAAAGCTTATTATCATTCGGGCAAACATTTACAGACCCCGAAACTTCGTTACCTTGTGATTGATATATTGTGTAATCAGACGCAATCGTACTTAGCGCTGTTGTATCAACACTATATTCAGTACATCCACAGTCACCTGTGAAGTCATTAAAATAAAAGGTGCCTAAATTAGTTCTATTATCAATATCAAGCTCAGTGATAATTTGCTTATAACCACCGTCTTCTTCATCAAACACATCACCTAATACTGATACATGCTTGGTGCCTGAGGGTAACTCACCTGAAAATTTACCTTCTGCATCGGTTTTAACAGAACCGATAGCACCGCCATCATCATTATGAAAAACAACATCTGCTTGATACGCAGAATCAGCCCCGCATTCGCGAGTTAATGTTTGTAAAGCAATAGTTTGAAGTTGGGCTGTGTCGCCACCGCTTGACGAGCCGCCAGAGCTACTTTCTGATGAAGAGCCACCACATGCGCTAAGCGTTAAAGAAAGTGTAATAGCAAGCGGGGTAAGTATAAATTTATTCATTTTAATTAGTCCGTTAAATTGGTTCACCTACCATTATCTCTACTTAAGCAAAACAATAACAAGGTAACCACCACCAAAACGGTTACAAAATTGCAATGATTTGTAAACAAGCCACAGTTAAGTACCTCACACATAACACCATTTACTAAATTAACTCACTTGTTCAAGTGAATTTATTAAAAACTACACTACGCTTTATGTATTAAATAGTTAATGACTATTTATTTGCTTAACCCTTGTTTAGCCAAAATACCGAGATAAATACACAACAGGACTGACCCTATGAATCGCTTACTTGGCCGACTATCTATCATTCAACTCTCTTTGTTAACATCAATCATATTAATGGTTTTTATTTTTATATTGCTGATACAAAACATAGCGAATAAATGGCAGGAGTCGCAAACACTGCAGCAAGACATTGCATTAATTAGCTTGTTAGATGCACTGGAAAAAGTGGCACATAACCATGCTGTAGAGCGAGGGTTAACTGCAGGATTTTTAGGAAGTGGTTCAGCCGAGGCTAAAAACAAAGTGCTCGCGCAACGCCAAAAAGCAGATAGTTCAATACAGCATTTAAAGTCGGTAAGTGATCAACTCACTAAAAACTCTACAAAGGTCTCTAAAAATTTAAGTATTCTTTTTGATCACAATGCAAAAAAAGCGGCATTACGTACCCAGGTTGATAAACAAGCAGCCCCTGGTGCCTTCGCGTTTTACAGTAAATTAAATCAAATTGCACTCGATGTAGCGGCTAACCTGAGTAGCCAAATAAAGCATCCGGTATTATCTAAAGATCTAAACATTGCTTTTTTGCTCGCGCAATATAAAGAACGTTTGGGCCAAAATAGGGGAAAAATAAATGGCACTTTAGCTAAAAAGCAGTTAACGAGTGTTACACAGCAAAATATTGCCTTATACAATTCAGAAATCGATTTGCTCAACCAATATTTAATAGCTAATTTGCAAGGCCAACAATTACAAAGCTTTAACAGTATTATACAAAGTGCTGACTCACGTGAAATTAATGCAATAACAAACACATTGCTCAACACAGAATCGCCTAACTTTACAGCTTTGCCGGCAGCCTCTGTGTGGTTTCCTATGGCAACACAACAAATAACTCAAATTAAAAAAGTACTAGACAGCCAATGGAGTACTGTTGACAAAGATGGCCTTGAACTAAAAGAAGCGGCCGATACAACGCTTACACTCACTATTATCTACTTTTTGGTTACACTTGTGATCATCGCATACTTAAACTTTCATTTATTAAGTACTCTCAAAAAGGAATTAAGCCAACTAACGTCACTCTTACTTAAAGCCGAAAAAGGCGACCTAACAATAGATATAAGGCTTAAAAGTAAAGATGAACTCGGGGAAATATCAAATGCTATCCACAATACTATTTTCGCTTTTAAAGACCTGCTATTAGGGCTCGACCACTCAATAAATTCAGGCTCCAAACTCAGTGACAATATGAGTAATGCAACAAAAACAGTCCTTGATGATTCAAACAAAACATTGGCTATGGCGAGTAATATAGCCACCGCAATAGAAGAAATGGCCGCAACAAGCCGCGAAATAGCAGGCTCCGCTTCTGAAACACTCAGCTCTAGTGACGAGTTAAACAAACAAGCCAATCTATTGATAGAAGATAACAAACTTAGCCAAAGCTCAATTACTGAGCTTGCAACGGGGATGTCTGACGTAGAAGAAGTGGTAAGTAAAATGGATCAGCAGGTAGCGAGCATATCGTCCATTTTAGATTCAATTAGTAGCATTGCCGAGCAAACTAATTTACTCGCGCTCAATGCCGCTATTGAAGCAGCAAGAGCAGGTGAGCATGGTAGAGGGTTTGCCGTTGTTGCCGACGAAGTAAGAAGCCTTGCCGGAAACAGTAAAGAATCATCAGAAAAAATTTCGTCTTTGCTCGGCGAGTTACAATCTATCAGCGACCAAGTAGTTAGCTCTATTGTAGCAAGTACTAAATTATCAAAAGCCACTTTAGAACGATTTGATCAAGCAAGAGCGGTATCCGAGCAAGTGCATACACAAAGTAAAGTACTCGAAAACTTAGCCATGAACGTGTCATCAGCCGCAGAACAACAGTCGGCAGTTGCGTCAAATATAGCAGTGGATGCTGCAAGCGTATTTGAATACGCCAACCACGAAGTTGAAGCAGCACGTAAGCAAGAAGAAATATTTAATGAAATGCGACTCAACACTGAAACCCTGCAACACACAATGAAAAACTTTAAGTTTCAATAGTTACTAGCAACCTTGTAATACAGCTAGAGGCTAATTGCTTAAGCAAAATAAACCAAAGCAATTAGCCCGCTTTATTAAGTTACTTTACCCGCCAAGTTAAACCGTGGCTCGGCGTATAACTTTGTTGTAACTACATCAACTAACGTATTTACCGCGTTCCACACATCTTCAAACGAGGTGTACAAAGGCGTAAAACCAAACCTTAAAATATTAGGCGCTCTAAAATCAGCAATAACGCCTTTTTCTATTAATGCTTGGCAAATAGCAAATGCGTGATTATGCGAAAAAGCCAATTGGCTTCCGCGTTGGATTGAATCCTCAGTAGAGCTTAAGCGCAAATCAGCCAAGCTAGCATGCGAATGCACTAAAGCAATAAACACATCGGCTAAAGCAATCGACTTAGCCCTCACATCGCTTATTTTTACGCTTTCCCACACATCAAGTGCAGCGTCTAACGCACTCATAGCAATCACACTTGGCGTACCACATAAATACTGATTAATACTTGCTGCACACTCGTATTGAGCATCAAACGCGAATGGCTTTGCATGCCCCATCCAACCACTCAATGGCTGTTTAACGGCACTTTGGTGGCGCTTGGCAACGTATAAAAAGGCAGGTGAGCCAGGGCCACCATTTAAATATTTGTAGCCACAGCCTACTGCAAAATCAACGTTGCATTTATCCAGCTCAACCGGCAATGCACCTGCACTGTGTGCTAAATCCCATATTACTAAAATACCTTTTTGATGGGCAAGCTCAGTAAGTTTTTGCATATTCAAAAGCTTACCAGTTCTAAAGTTAACTTGGGTAAGTAACAATACCGCTATATCGTCAGTTAAGTTTTGTTCAATATATTGCTCTTCAACTAGTTTTAATTGGCATAAGTCAGTACCTAATAAATCGCTTAAACCTTGCACCATGTATAAATCGGTCGGAAAATTATCTTTTGTCGACAACACTTTGCTGCGGCCAGTGTTTAACATAAGCGCGCTGCTTAAAAGCTTAAATAAGTTTATTGAAATCGAATCACAACAAATGACTTGGCCTTTTTCAGCACCAATTATGGGCGCTATTTTTTCGCCAACCTGAGTAGGTAAATCAATCCATTGGTGATCATTCCAGCTCCTAATTAAATGGCTCCCCCACTGCTCGCTCACTACTTGCGCCACTCTGGTTTTAACCGCTTTAGGTAAAGCACCTAGCGAGTTACCATCTAAATAAATAGTGTTTGCGGGTAAATCAAATTCATCACGCTTGCTTGCCAATACATCAGTTTTATCAAGCGCTACAATATCATCAAAATTCATTTATCTATTCCGTTTAAATGTTTAACTAAGGTGCTAAAAGCAGCAGAACCTGGGTGTATCCAATCAAAATGCCCCACCCCTTCGAGTAAATCTACCGGTCGATTAAGCTGTTCTAAATTATACGCAGGAACAATGCTGTCATTAGCACCTTGTAAAATAATGCTTTGTTGATGCAATGGTTGCTCACTTGGGTTGGCCTGAGTGTATTCTTTAGGTTTATCGCTTGGCATACCTTGCATAAAATCTTTAGTGACTGTTTGGCAGCTATTTGTACCTGCTGCATAGGCTTTAATATCGGTAATGGGAGCAAGGCCAATTACGCCTTTTAATTCACTCATTTGTCCACCCGCTAGTAACGCTAAATGACCACCAGCCGAATGCCCAATAACCACTGTATTATTCAATTTAAATTCGCCACTGTTGTAGACACTGGATGCTAAAATGCCGGCTTTAATATCGTCAAAAGTTACAGGCCAGCCACCACCGCTTTTACCACTGCGGCGATATTCCACCGACCACACATTAAATCCTGCTTGTGCTAAGCCTGTGCTTAATGCATAGGTGTGTTTTATATCGTATGCACTTAGCCAACAGCCACCATGTAGCAATACAACTAACGGCTTTGATGTACTTTGCTCAGCTTGCGTGGCGCGCCACAGTAATGCAAATTGTGATTCATCACTCCCGTAAGGTACTTTTTCATTAGCATTTACAAAACTAAGCGACGCTACTTTAGAGTAAGCAACGTTGTTTTCAACATCAGGAAACTCAATGTTATTGGTAGTCGTACACCCGCTTAAAAACCACATACCTAAAAGTAAAACAACCATATTTTTCACAACACAACTTCCTTTTTAAATTTTAAAAACAACGCCTTTATACATATTAAAACTGCTACCATAGCGTTACGTTTAACTTGCGTTATCACGTCACTTAATCATTAATTAATAACACTTTAGTGGCTGCAATTATTATTGTTATACACAAAACAGGCGTAATTAATGACCATTGTTTGCGTATTTACCCCACTTTACAAAAGCAGCGCCAAGTTAACCATGCTAAAAGCAGCGAGTAAAGTTACTGCGTTTAAGCTTATATTTATACCTAAATTATTATTAACTTAGCTTTAAGGTGTTGGCCATTAAAAGCTTATGTATAATGACTCACTCTGGCTATTATTATGCCCTCAAGTGGAACACAACAATGAAAAAACTATCAAAAGTGCAAGAAAAACAACAAGCGCTTGTGCTTAACGTTGCCGATAAAATAGAAGAGCAAGGCCGAGCCGAACTACCCGGTATGCTGCAATGTTGGTTTGACGTGGAGTATCACTTATTCCCAGGCTCGTTACTTATGTGCTTTCAGTTTGAAAACCAGCAAGCCCTTGATGCCGCCGAGCCTGACATATTAAAATGGCAAAAACGATTAAGCGGCGCAATGCTTAAAAAAGGCGTTATTTTAAAAGATATGCGAAAGCACCTAAAATTTACCTTAAACGGCCCAGACGACTAAACTGCATTAACAAAAACCTTTGCCTGTAATTACAAATAAAGCACTCTAGGCTCAAGTGCGTTCAGTGTTAAACTCTTTTACATGTGCTATTAATTCTGGAAAAAACGCTAAAAAAGCGGCATCTAATTGGTTGTAATGGCGCTTTATATCTTCAGCAGCGCCAGTAAATTGGTTGGCAAAACGAATACGAACAGCAATATTATCCAACGCAGCCCCCACACCATTAATGGTTTCGTAATCTTTAAACCAATCGTGTTTAGTTATGCTAGTAACAACCCGCTGCATACGCGGCGGCATGTGCGCTAACCGCTGATTTAAAAGCCCAAAACTGTTACGTTTAAAATCACTCAAGGGCTGATCACTAAACCGTTGCCAATGCATAATTAAAAAGTGGTCAAAAACCACATCAATTGCAACGCCTGCAAATCGCCTGCGCGTTGGTGAAAAGTACTGTTTAGCTTCTTTAACAATTGGGTGCGCGTCGGTAAATTTATCAATTAAATAGTGATTACTAAGCGCATTTTTTACAGGCTCACTCAGCTGTGCCACATGCCTGTGCCCACCAAAATCGCCCAATAAGTTTCCAAAGTGAGAATCAGCCGTTGGCTTTGCAAAATAAAGGTGGGCTAAATAATTCAATATATTCTCGCGTTAGTTACTCTGTTTAAATAGTAACTTAGGGATCTAACATATACTATGCTTCGTATAAGTTATGTCTAATTACAAAGTTGAGCAGCATGGAAAATATATTCCAAACCAGTCGTTTTTTAGTTGTCATCGCGGTTATTACCGCAGCATTATCATCGCTTCTTGTTTATGTTTCGTGTATTAATATTGTTTTTAATATAGTGGTTTCAACCATTCTCGACCTACCAGATTCTGCAAAAGCAGGTAAAGCCCTCATAGTTGAACTACTTAAAATCCTCGATTTACTATTAATCGGTATTACCCTACAAGTAATTGCCATTAGCTTATACCGCTTATTCATATCGCCTGCTAAATCAAAAGAAAGTAAGTTTTTAGCCGCTTTTAATATTAAAGACTTTCATGATTTAAAAATAACCCTCGTACAAGTAACCTCAGTTGTTCTTGTCATACTATTTTTAGAACATGCAGTGGAATTTGGCGGAACAATAGAAACCCTGTACTTAGGAATAGCCATTGCAATTGTTATAGCTGCCTCAACATTTGCATGGCGTTCAATGAAAGACTAGCTATAAATAGTTTTATAAACGTTTTTATACGCCAAATTACAAATCAGTGGATTACAGTGCCACGTGCTTTTACATTCAAATTACGGCTTAAGTTAGGCTGCTTTCTTTTCGGTATATAAATTGCTGTTACGCATGTTCATACTTTAAAAATTAAACATAAATATGGCTATCTATATTTAGCAAAAGGAGAACATTATGAGTAATAAACAACTAATTACGACTATAGGTATAGGTTTGGCAGCAGCTTCTGCCGGTATGTTAACAAGGAAAACTTTACAAAAATCGTGGGAAAAGGTTACCAACGAACCAGCCCCAAAAGACAAGCCAAGCGAAAATACAGATCTTAAAGAAGCAGTAACTTGGGCGGTAGTTTCAGGCATTGGAGCCGGCGCAGCAAGAATGGCAGTGCGTTACTTGCTCGACAAACGTCAATCCAAATAAGATTTAAATTAATACCTCTTGTAATATTAGTGTTTACAAGAGGTTTAACTTCTCCCTCACTCCACCAGCCATAATTACCCTGAACAATAGAGGTATGAACGCTCACTATATTCCTGTAATAGACTGTGTACGATTACCCACATAATTTATATAACCTGAGTTGAGGGTGCCACCATAAAATAATGCTCAAGCAGTAAACAACTCTTCTTCTTTGGTTAAATTATTGGTTCAACGTTTTGTTTTGCTAACTTGTCTGTTTTGACGTTATCTTAATTGGGCAAATATAACTATTAGATAATAATTAAACAAAAGGAATGTACCGATGTTGAATATTACAGCAACAGGTTTATATAGATCTGCACTCTCAATTTTCACCTGCTTATCTTTTTTAAGCGTTTTAATCGTACCAATAGCGACTGCTGCTGAGCAATCTGAACCAACCGCATTAGTTGGCGGAAGGCTGATAGATGGATTTGGTAATCAGCCACTTGCCAACAGTGTCATACTGGTAAAAAACGGGCTCATTGAAAAAGTAGGAACAGTTGACACATTACCTGTACCTACGGAGTACAAAATTGTCTCAACAGAAGGGATGGATGTACTTCCAGGACTCTGGGAAAACCATGCACATTTAATGCTGAATGGTCATGCTAACTACAAGCATTGGCATAAAGAATATACTCCCAAGCTCACGAACGAAATTATGCCTGCAAGCGCAGAACAACTATTATTAGCAGGGATAACTAGTGCCCGCGATTTAGGCGCACCATTAAAAGACTCCATTACAATAAAAAATAAAATAGACAATGGTGAAATCCCTGGACCACGCTTGTTCGTTTCGGGCCCCTTTTTGCAACACGAAGCCTATCCTGGTACCGAGCTTTATAGGTGGGGCGTTAAAAACGTTGAAGATGCCAAAAAAAAGGTCAATAAATTGGCTGATGCTGGTGTTGATATCATCAAACTAATTGATCATGACATAATGAAAATTGAGGTAGCACAAGCTATTGTTGACCAAGCCCATAAACGCAATCTGGTAGTTGTTGCTCACTCACACAAACCTGATGAAATTAGACGAGGCCTAGAAATCGGAGTAGATAATTTTGAGCACACTGGACTTACTACAGCCCCCGAATTTCCCAACGATGTAATTACTTTACTCAGAGAGCGTACTGCCAAAGGCCGAATTGCAGGCGGACCACTTTATTGGACCCCAACAGTAGAAGGACTTTGGAATTATGATTTAACCGTTGCCAACCCCGAGCGTTTAGATAATACATGCTGGCACAGAGGTCTAGAGCAAAGCACTATTGATGATATTCGAGGCTCATTAAAAAATGTAGGCGAACTTGAATATATGCAATTAACACCAATGCGCAAACCTACCTTAAAACGTAAAATCCAACAATTAAAAGAATCTGGTGTAGTTTTATTGATCGGTACAGACAGCGGAATACCAACTAAATTTCACTGCCAGAGCACATGGAACGAACTAGCTGTTTGGGTAAACGAAATGGAAATTTCTGCAATGGATACAATTCGTGCCGCCACTTACTGGCCATCAGTGCTTATGAAGGTAAACGATAAAGTGGGAACAGTAAGCGAAGGGAAATACGCCGACATTATTGCTGTTAAAGGTGACGTATTACGTTATATAAACCTTTTACAGCATGTTGATTTAGTCATGAAAAACGGTAAAGTTTATAAGCAAGACGGTAAAGCGACAGCTGACAAATAGCCCCCCTAAACCTTTTTCTCCACTTTCTTAATGCACGTCGAAAGTGGAGAGCATTTATTTAATATTTTTAGTGCTTTCCCCATAAAAAAGACTCAATGCTAGCTTTATATATCTAATAACCAAAGTGAGTTAATCACAAAAGCAAATATCAGTCGATTCAACGTTAATGGGTTGTCCTAAGCTAGCAATCGTAGGATAGTAAATTACATATAAAACAATAGCCTTATATTAGGAATATTATGATCAAAGTATTATTAGCGACCAGCTTAATTGCCTCTTCATTCGCTACTTTAAGTAATCCTTTAACTGTTGAAGAACAGCGTATCAACAAAGCCCAATTAGCAATGCCCAATGTTTTAAAAGCATTTACCCCACAAATATCAAGTTTTGAGAAGCAATTTAAAGAGCTTAACAACTTTAAAAGTGCAAAAACATTAGTACAAAGCTTTAGCTTTGAACTATGGGAAAACGCCAAACAACGTATAATAAATACCAATAACTACGACGACCGAGCGCTTTACTGGGCACGCCTGCTTTCAAGCAAAGTAATACGCACAACATCGCCTAAATTTTCAATTACGCAGGCTCAACTCAATACGTTACTAACCCTACTAGAGGACGGCAGCAGAGGCCGCACCGACCTTACTTTTTCATCAGGCAGCACTAAAAAAATATTACTTACAGGCTTTGACCCATTTTTACTCGATAGAAACATAAACCAAAGTAACCCCTCAGGTGTTGCAGCGTTATTACTCGACGGCCAAGTTATTAATTACAACGGCATAACCGCAGAAATTAATACCGTTATGGTGCCTGTGCGCTACGAAGATTTTGATCAAGGCATAATAGAATCACTGCTTGCCCCCTACTACGCACTTAATAATGTAGACATGGTTGTAACCGTAAGTATGGGCAGAACACAATTTGATTTAGAGCACTTTCCGGGTAAACGCCGAAGTGTAACCGCGCCCGATAACGCTAATATTGTGTATGGCGGAACGCAAACAAGCCCAGTAATACCAAAACTTAATGGCCGACCACTCCCAGGCAACGAGTTTGTAAAATTTAGCTTGCCTGTAAATTACATGCAACAAGCCAAAGGCCCCTATAAAGTTATCGACAATCGTGAAGTCACCACGCTTGAAAAAACCTATAAAGCGCCTTCGTATGGCGAGCTAAAAAACAGTATTGCGGTTAATGGCGGCGGCGGTGGATACTTGTCTAACGAAATATCGTACCGAAGTATTCGCCTTCGTGATGCGCTTAATTCAAGTATACCTACAGGGCATATTCATACCCCACGTATACAACAATTCGAACCCGAAACAGAAGCTAAAATAGTAAACCAAATAAAGGCAATGCTAGAGCAAAGTTTAGTCGCGCTATAAGTTATCAAAATAAGTTTAAGCGCGTAAAAAAGGGCAATATTATTGCCCTTTATTTTCTCACGCAATCTCCCACGGTTAATCACATGGTAAACGCATTTTCATATTCTATTCGCAGTGGTCTAGACAGAGTAATTGACTCGACGAGCAATAAACTATAAATCTAGACCATTGATGTGTAGTCAAAATTTGGCGCTTTTAGTTTTTAATGGGTGATCTCTTTGATTTTTTAATGCTTATTCTTATTGAGTATATTTATTAATGGCTTGACGTGAAGGCTTATATCCAAAGCATTCTCACGCTTTAAGGAATATGTATTACATACAAAATTAATGGTCTCATAATAACCTTTTCTTGATGCTAAAAAAGTTTGCTCATCAATTGAATTATACGCTAGCTCAAGTATGACTCTACAGACCAACATTTTATCACTATCATCACTTAATTGATTTAATTTATAATCATTTACACTTTTAATGTATTCCCTTAATGCATTGGCAGAAGAAATAAAAGCATATCCAAACTCATTTATCTCTTTTAATGTTTTTTCTTTGTCTAATTTAAGCATGTGACTTAATTTTCTTTCTAAATCATGTGACATAATTTATCTCTCTCTATTATACTTTTTAAGCCATTGCTCGGTGACATACTCAATGATGTTATTCGTATTTCCAACACGGACTAATTCTTTATTCTTATGCTTAGTATAAATCTGAAATATATATTTCAAAAAAGGAGCATTTATGTGAGAAAATGTTGCATTTAATATAGCTCCACGATTATTAATAATGTCACTTACAAAGTCATTATCTAAAGGTAAAAATGAGCCTAAAATATTACTCACACTTTCAATATTATTTGCTGATACAACATCCTTTACGGCATCAAAATCTTTTGCATATATGTGTAATGAGTCAGATATATGTCTTTGTTTACCAACTTCACACCCAACTTCACCTGCAATATATTTCAGTAATACATTAAACACGAAAACATTGTACGGGATACCTAAAAATAAATCATTTGATCTGTTAATGACCATCATATCTAGTTTAGAGTTTCTTATTTTAAAGAAAATACTTGTATTACAAGGAATATCCCTTGAGTTACGGTTAGATATGTCGTCAGGTGAATATAACGTAATAACCGCTCGTCTAGTTGTTGAATCTCTTTTTAGTAAGCTAACTATCTCATTTATTTGATCTATTTCAAAATACTTTCGGGCTCTATAACCATAAGCTCCATTGAGAGTATCCCCATCATCAGAAAATTTATCATATGAACTAATAAAGTACTTTAAAGGGCTAAGTTTATTACTACCCTCAATAATCCAAGCAGCTTCAGCAATGGCAAAAAATGGGTTTAAATAACGTCTTGAAAGAATAGTAATTGGTAATTCATTAGCACAAAACTCAAAACAACAAGGTCCTAAATCATAAACAGCACCAACCCTAGAACTACTCTTTTCTATTTCCCTATCAATATTTTTAACTGCAAACTGTAATGCGGTCAAATAATTCAAGTTAAAGTCTAAATACTCAGAAAAAACTTCCATTTTAATTCCTTTAAAAGCGTGCTTTATTAATTGCCAGTTTTTTTAAAAAACCTTTTTCTAAATCAACATCAAATTGATTTGAAATTTTTAATAAATAAATAAAAACATCTATCAGCTCTAAGTCTAACTCTTCTCTTACTTCAGCTAACAGCATGTCTCCACGTGAGACTTTTTTCAGGATATTGCAAAATTCACCAAGCTCTCCAGTCAAACAAACAGCTAAGTGCTCTAGCTCATGCAGATTTTTTTCATCTATTTTGGTATAAAATGATTTTCCTGAAACGCTATGAGACAAATCAAACTCTTTTTGCATTTCTTTCAAGTCTATTAATTTAAGGTTCATTAGATAACCTTTTAGCCAACTCTAATAAAGACGAAGAAAAATCAGTAGATGTTTTTTCTAAATCTTCACAATGAGATGTCGTTTCACGGCGTTTTTTTAATATATTTCCTTTTGCTATGCAATCATCTAGCATTAATAAAATGTCTTCTTTAATTGAATCCAGTCTATCTGGAGGATCAGCTACGATAATGTCTTTGAGCATTTGAATCGCAGTTAAATCAACTACAGTACTGTTGTTAGACTTTTCTTCTAAAAGATTGAACATATTTTGAGGCTCTAATCTCAAAATTTTACCCATGGTAGGCGAGTTTAATAAATCTATTTTTGGTTTAACCAAAGGCACTATCGAAGTATTGCAATAAGCATAGAAAGAGTGTAAACAAAGGTTAACACTTTTTATTTGATTCACACTTTCTAAAATTTGAACTAATCGTAAACGAATTTCTTCTAAGTTTATACGGAGAAAACGGTGAGTTTCTAATGCTCTCAAGTATACAGATGCATATAGCTCAGAACCAACCCATTTCGTCTGGAATATTAGAAAAGATGGAATTGGTTTGTCCCCTGATAGTGATATATGATCTTGAGATATTAATGAATATAAAGCTCTATTACTTGAAGGCTTACTTTTAAGTTCAGTTATTATATGATCCATGCCCTCTTTTACGTATTCACCATGATTTATATGTAAATCATCAGGGCATTCTACAGCAATCCATTTTTTAGCATCATCAGTAACATCTAAAAGAGAATTGGACTTCAAATTATCAGCACTGATAGAGCAAGTAACCACAAGGTTATGTATACCTTCTGACTCTTCTGCCTTCAAATTTACTTCCTCAGCAAGAGCCTCTAAAGAGTCAACTTCTGTATACTCGATATTATTAATCAATTTGTAAAAGCGCCTCTGTTCTATCTTTAATTAACTGATGAATCTCCTGAATTGACAGTGAAGCATCAACAACAAGTAATTCACCTTCGTAATCTTTAAAGATCGAATCATAATTACTCTTGACTAGCTTTAGCTTTTCAGTGTTTTCATATTCATCTTTAAACGCACGATTTGACATTCGCTTAATAGATTCACTTACTTCATTATCAAAATATACAACCAAATCAGGCTTAGGAAATCTAGAATTAAGACTTTTAACCATATCGTAATCTGTTTTTGAATTACAGTGATAAGCAAGTGAGGAGAAGTAGTATCTAGTACTAATTACTATCGAACCTTTCTCCTTCAAAGGTATAACCCCATCAACTTGATTAAATAAATGGTCATGACGATCAGCTGCAAATAAATAGGCCATCTGCTCATCAAATAAATTACCATTATTAAAAAATGGATTAATTCCTTTTGATAAACTCACTCTTCCTTTAAATGCTTGACGAATAAGATTACCAACTGGACCGTCAGATGGCTCACATGTTGTGTAACATATTTTATTCTCATTTAAAAAATGTTGGTGTAATAAGTTAGATTGCGTGGTAGTTCCTGAACCATCAATCCCTTCAAATACGATAAATAAACCTTTCATGCTAATTTCTCTATGTTATTTTGCTTTAACTAATGTAATTTTATTAGGATCATGATCCGGCGAAAAGTGATAAGAAGTTACAACACTCTCATTATCCTTAATACAAATATGATTGATGCCATTTTGGTACGTATCTGTAAGAAATCCCATCGACCTCACACCAAAAATATTAAAACCACTTTTACCAATTGGTAAGCTCTGATTGCAATGTTGATGTCCATGGACAACCAAATTAACTCCTAGTTTATCAAAGCAATATAATGCAGGATAAGAATTTCTAATTGCAGAGACATCAGCTTTAAATTGCCCAACAAAGTGATGATGAACGGCTATAACTGTGAACTTATCTGGATCTAAATTTTTTTCTTTGAAAAAACTATCATCAATCAACCCATACTGGTGGTCTGTATGGTATGCACTATTAAGTAGAACTACTTGAATATCGTCTACGTCAAGAATGTGGTGATTTTTCTCAGAAAATGAGTTTAATTTATCTTTCCTGAGGGAATAAGCAAACTTATCATAATTTGAAAAAGGATTAATACCTTTGGTTATATCATGATTACCAGGACAAGATAAAATATCCTTCTTATCAACTAATTTAGCTTCAATGAAGTGCTTGAAAAAATCAGTAGCTTCCTTATAGCCCCCAGGATTAGCTTGAAAAGTAATATCCCCTGTTATGAGAATTTTGGGTTTTTCGAATTTAGTCAAGAAGCTTGAGAGGCAGTCTTTTAACTTGTCTAAGTCATAAGGAAATTTCTTTTGACCAAAGTGTAAGTCTGATAAATGGATTATATCGGTCATTAATTCAAGCTTGTTCAATAATAATATAGATAATATTCTACGCGATTAAAACAAAAATAACACTTGTAAATCACTCAATAATATTGTCCCTTATATCATAGATTTTATAGGCTTATAATGATTTTTTAAAAACTTAGGAATTAAAATGAATCAACAAAAAATTATATTTATATCGGGTCCGAGTGCCTCTGGGAAAAGTACTGTTGTCAAAAGTTTTTCAGAAGAAATGTTTTCATATATTGAGAATGTGAAGAATAACCCTTATATATCCCAATTAAACTCTGATAAGGAGTTTAATGCATACCAAAGTCAAATGTGGTTTTTAAAAACAATGCATGAATTTATAGCTTCAGTACCGACTGGGAAAGATATTATAATTGATCAATCCCCTGAAGCAGTTACATACACATACTCAAAATACTTTTTTGATAAAAAACTAATTAGTGAAGATGAGTTTTCAATTTTGGAAAATGAACTTTTAAAAGTTAGAAAACTAATTGAAAGTAAAAATTATCTTTCAATAAACATATTATTGAAAGCATCATCTAAAGACTTATACGATAGAGCAAATGCTCGTGATCAAGAAAATGTAATGCCACTGCAGTGGTTCATAGATATTAACAAATATTTTACCAATTATTATATGACTGATAGTCATATAATTAAATTAGAAACTAGTGATCAAAGTTCATCGAATCTCTTTGAAGAAGTAAAGAAAATTATTGAACAAAAGTAAAAACTTCCCTCATTTGAAAGTTCAGGTCAAGCGCGCAGTTGTGTTTTCTTGATCTTTTTATTCAACATAATTCGCCAGAGTCTGGTCTTGCTTCTTGCTAAGACAAAATACCAACCACACGTTTAATATCAACCTCACGTCTAACACCCTCCCCCGTCATCACGCCTGAAAATAAGCAATCGATGAGTAATGCATTTCATGGATGAAATGAAAGCCATGCTTGCACATGGATGTGCTTTCATGGCGTTTACGTTCACATCAATTGTGTTTTGAAGAAAATAGCGTGATGCTCGGGTGCGCTGAGAGTGTCCAGAGAGGGACCAGCGGCAGCCCCTCTTAGGCTGTCGTCGCCAGCGCGACAAAACCTTGAATAAGGTTTCTAATTTCTAGAAGCGTGAAACGCGAAACGTATTCGCGCTATCGGTGATGATAAACCTCAAACATCTATTCAAATACTTATTCGGGCTGCCGCCCGCGCGTCAGCAAGCTAAACGCCTACAATAAATAACACATACTCTTGGCTTTTGAGCGAGTAAGTATATTTGTGATTCGTTGGGTTTCGTTTCACTCAATCCAGCTTATGCAACTTGTGTTGTAAGGCGAAAGTTAAGTGCTTTCATCACTTTAAAAATAGTTTCCCAACGTGGCTTGGTTTTACCGTTAACTGCTTTATATAAGCTTTCACGGTTTAACCCCGTTGCTTTAGCAATATCACTCACGCCATGTTTTTTTACTAATAAACCGAGTGCTTCAATAAAGGTATTTGGATCATCATCAGCTAAACACTCTTCTAAAAATGTATTAATTTCTTGCTGTGTTTCCATATAGTCAAACGGGTTAAAATCTGATGTTTGTAGCGTCATAGTAATTACTCCAATTCACTTAAAAGAGCTTTTGCTTTGGTAATGTCTTTACCTTGTGTGCCTTTGTGTCCACCATTGAGTAGTAAAATAATCTCATTGCCTTGGATTATGTAATAAACACGATAGCCTTTCCCTACGAAAATTCGCATTTCAGATATGCCACCACCAAAAGCTTGACGATCTTTGAGCTTTTTAAGCCATTTATCGAACTCGTTGGTTTTCTTAATACGATATTTCATAAAACCATTGTAGCCCAAAGGCTACATGCGTGCAATTTTATTTAAGGGATACCGAATTTTAATTTAACAATCAACGCGCCAGCAAGCTGTACGCCTACAATAAATAACACATACTCTTGGCTTTTGAGCGAGTAAGTATATTTGTGATTTGTTGGGTTTCGTTTCACTCTTCCCAACCTACGCGTATATTATTTATGACGAATTACTATGCACAAAAAAGCCGTTGCATTGCTGCAACGGCTTTTATAATTTTGATAAATTTCCAAACTATAATGGAACTTACTACCCATTAAAGTTCAAAAATCAGTCTGCTCTCTTAGTCGCGGTATGTCTCAATTGGAGGACACGCACATACTAAGTTACGGTCGCCGTATACGTCATCTATACGTGTAACAGTTGGCCAGAACTTGTCTTTAGCAACGCTTGGCACTGGGAATGCAGCGTAAAAACGGTCATACGCGCGGTCCCATTCGTTACCAAGTACGTCAGCTTGTGTATGCGGTGCAAACACAAGTGGGTTGTTTTCGATTGACCATTCCCCAGAGATTACTTTGTCGATTTCGCCTTTGATAGATACCATTGCTTCGATAAAGCGGTCTATCTCGCCTTTTGACTCAGACTCAGTTGGCTCAATCATTAGCGTGCCCGCTACTGGGAACGACATAGTAGGTGAATGGAAGCCGTAATCTTGCAGGCGCTTAGCGACGTCCATTTCAGTAATGCCTGACGCTTCTTTTAATGGGCGTAAATCAACAATACATTCGTGAGCAACGCGATTGTTACGGCCACGGTATAAAATTGGGAAGTGCTGACTTAACTCGTGCGTTAAGTAGTTAGCGTTTACAATGGCCATTTCGGTGGCTTGTTTTAAGCCCTCTGAACCCATCATGGCAATGTACGCCCATGAAATAGGTAAAATAGCAGCTGAGCCGTAAGGCGCTGCCGATACCGCACCGTTGTCAATGTTTGTACCTGGTACGTTAATTACGCTGTGGTTTGGCATAAATGGCGCAAGGTGCGATTTAACACCAATTGGGCCTACACCTGGGCCGCCGCCACCGTGTGGAATACAAAACGTTTTGTGCAAGTTTAAGTGCGATACGTCTGAGCCAATAAAGCCCGGGCTTGTTACACCTACTTGCGCGTTCATGTTTGCGCCGTCCATGTAAACTTGGCCGCCGTGCTCATGAATAATGTCACATAGTTCACGAATGGTTTCTTCGTAAACACCGTGGGTAGATGGGTATGTGATCATGGCACACGACAGGTTTTCAGACACGTCTTCAGCTTTCGCTTTTAAGTCTTCCATGTCGATGTTGCCGTTTTTATCACAGTTAACCACCACAATTTTCATGCTCGCCATTTGTGCCGACGCTGGGTTAGTACCATGCGCTGAGCTTGGAATTAAACATACGTTACGGTGTGCATCCCCTCGTGACTCGTGATATTTACGAATGGCAATTAAGCCTGCGTATTCACCTTGTGCACCCGAGTTTGGCTGAAGTGAAACCGCATCGTAACCCGTAATGTTAACTAGCCAGTCGTGTAGCTCGTTAATCATTATTTGATAACCTTCTGCTTGGTCTAGCGGGCAGAATGGGTGAAGGTTTGCAAACTCAGGCCATGTAACTGGGATCATCTCAGCGGTCGCGTTTAGTTTCATGGTGCATGAACCTAACGAGATCATTGAGTGGTTAAGTGCTAAATCTTTGTTTTCAAGGCGCTTAATGTAGCGAAGCATGTCTGTTTCGCTGTGGTAGCTGTTAAAGTTTGGATGCGTTAATACTTCGTCATCACGTACTAAACTCGCTGGAATAGAGTCGCTACCGTTTGCTTCAATATCGGCTGCAATAGCGTCTACGCTTAGGCCGTGACCTTCACCTAGTACAATATCAAATAGCTCGGCTACGTCTTCACGTGTTGTGGTTTCTGAAACCGAAATTGAGTATTCGCCGTCGTGGTTTGTAGCAAAGTTAACGCCTTTGGCAAGAGCACGTGCTATTACGTCGTTTTTGTTGTCGCCAACAATTGTTAACGTATCAAACCACGTGCTGTGCTTAAGGGCGATGCCTTTGGTTTTTAGGCCTGCAGCTAAAATATCAGCAAAGCGGTGTATACGCTGCGCGATCGTTTTTAAGCCTTGTGGGCCGTGGTACACCGCATAAAACGCCGCCATGTTGGCAAGTAGTACCTGCGCTGTACAAATGTTTGAGTTGGCTTTGTCGCGGCGGATGTGTTGTTCGCGCGTTTGCATTGCCATACGTAGTGCGTCGTTACCTAAACGGTCTTTAGATACACCAATAATACGCCCTGGTAATGAACGCTTGTACGTGTCACGTGTTGCAAAAAATGCAGCATGTGGACCGCCGTAACCCATAGGTACACCAAAACGCTGAGCCGAACCAAGTACTACGTCGGCACCTAATTTACCCGGTGCTTTTAATAGTAATAAACTCATAATGTCGGCAGCAACACAGGCAATGGCTTTTTTGCTTTGAACACCAGCAATTAGGTCGGTTACGTCAACTATTTCACCCGATGTAGATGGGTATTGGAATAATGCACCAAAAATGTCGTGGTTAACGGCGTCGGCCGCTTTACCAATAATGATTTCAAAACCAAACTGCTCAGCACGGGTGCTTACTACGTCAATAGTTTGTGTGTGTACGTCGTCGGCAATAAAAAAGGCATTGGCTTTTTTAGCTTTAGATACACGCTTTGCAAGGCCCATCGCCTCGGCTGCAGCGGTTGATTCGTCAAGTAACGACGCGCTTGCTAAATCAAGGCCGGTTAAATCTAGGGTCATAGTCTGGAAGTTTAGTAATGATTCTAAACGCCCTTGTGCAATCTCTGGCTGATACGGCGTGTACGCTGTATACCAACCCGGGTTTTCAAGTACGTTACGTAAAATTACGTGCGGTACATGTGTTGGGTGGTAGCCTTGGCCAATGTACGATTTGAAAACTTTATTTTTGCTTGCTACTGATTTTAAGTAGCTTAGTGTTTCAACTTCAGTACGGCTTTCGCCAATGCTTAGCGGTTGCTCTAGGCGAATGTTAGCCGGTACAGTTTGATCGATCAGCTCTTGTACACTCGATACTTCAAGAGCGCTTAGCATATCGCTTACTTGCGCTGGGCTTGGCCCAATATGGCGGCGAATAAAATCTTGCTTTTGCTCTAACTGTTCAAGAGATTTGGCGTTTGACATGTGTCCAGATTCCTATGATCCTAAATACTAATGGGTAACTAGTATTGATTAAAATATATGATGATTTGGCAACTTACTGGGTATGGGCAATAAGCTGTAAAATCATAAAAGCCCCGATTGTTTACTCAACATGCGGGGCTTTAGACAAAAAGTGATTACTCTTCGTCGATAGTGTGCGAGTAGCCTTCAGCGTCTAATAGGTTGTCTAGCTCAGACACATCAGATGCTTTAAGACGGAATAACCAACCGTCGCCGTACGCGTCGTTGTTTACTGTTTCAGGTGCGTCTTCTAGCTCTTCGTTAATGGCAACAATTTCGCCGCTAATTGGTGCGTAGATGTCTGATGCCGCTTTAACCGACTCTGCTACTGCACAGTCTTCGCCTGCGTCTACTTCGTCGCCTACTTCTGGTAATTCAACAAACACCATATCGCCAAGTAGTTCTTGCGCGTGTTCTGTAATACCAACTGTAAAGGTACCGTCACCTTCGTTGCGAACCCACTCGTGTGAAGAAGCGTATTTTAATTCAGTAGGGATATTGCTCATTATCTTGTTCCTTTGGTTATGATACCAATCAAATTAAATATTTAACCAATCTAGCGGTCTAAATAAAGCGCTAACATCGTTATTAATTTATCAGGTAGAACAACTACATATCAAAATTAATGCCTTGTTATCACTCTATTTATCCGTCGCTGTAAGTGGTTAATAACTCAACATAATTGGTATTATTGGGTGATAACACCAAATTTAAATTATTGATTTACCGTTACGTACAAAGCTAGGCTTCACTACTTTAACGTTAACTAATTTTTTGCGCATTTCTACTTGAGCTGTGTCGCCTGTTGAACGTGGAACACGTGCAAGGGCTACACTAAAACCAAGTGTAGGTGAGAAAGTACCTGAGGTAATAACCCCTTCCCCACCGTCAACAATTACTTTTGAACCGCTACGCAATACGCCTTTTTCTTCAAGTACTAAACCAACAAGCTTGTCGGTGCTTTTTTCAGCGCGTTGTTTAACCAGTACGTCACGGCCAATAAAGTCACGATCTTCTGGTTCCCATGCAATGGTCCATGCCATGTTAGCTGCAAGTGGCGATACGCTTTCGTCCATATCTAGGCCGTAAAGGTTCATACCTGCTTCTAAACGTAGCGTGTCACGTGCACCTAAACCAGCTGGCGCTACACCTGCGTCTAGCAGTTGTTGCCATAAATCGGCTGCTTGGTCGTTTGGTACTACAATTTCGTAACCGTCTTCGCCAGTATAACCCGTTGTAGCAATAAATAAATCACCCACTTGAACACCAAAAAACGGCTTCATGCCTTCAACTGCAGCTTGTTGCTCTGCATTTAAAAGCGTGCCTGTTTTTTCGCGTGCGTTAGGGCCTTGCACTGCAATCATTGCAAACTCTGGACGCTCAGTCACTGTAACGGCAAAATCGCTCGATACATTAGCTAAATGCGCTAAGTCTTTTTCGCGCGTAGCCGAGTTAACCACTAAGCGGTAAAACGTTTCGCTGAAAAAGTAAATAATAAGGTCGTCAATTACGCCGCCTTGCTCGTTAAGCATGCCGGTGTAAAGTGCTTTACCTGGTACGGTTAATTTAGCCACGTCGTTTGCTACAAGCTTACGTAAAAATGCTTTAGCTTGGTCGCCTTCAATATCAACAATGGTCATGTGTGATACGTCAAACATGCCTGCATCGTTACGCACTGCATTATGTTCTTCTATTTGTGAGCCGTAGTTGATTGGCATTTCCCAGCCATGAAAATCAACCATTTTTGCGCCCGCTTCTAGGTGCTTAGCATGGAGTACAGTTTTAGAAGTCATAACATTCCTTCACGTTTTAAATTAACCCTTAATGGGCGTGGCTTAAATTAAAAACAGGCAAACATTATTATGTTTACCTGTTGGTTGTTTTTGTTATGCGGCCTGGTTTTGCATTACTGCAAAACCCTGCGTTTGCATATAGCTTTGCCATTTTTGTAGCTCTGGCGCTTTAGCTATGAGCACAAAATGCTGCTCATCTTTGTTATCAATCGCGGTAATAAATACCTCACCGCTTTGCGCACCGTAGCATAGTTGTGCGTCAGATAATCGCAAACCGGGTGTTAATTTAAAGGCATCAACTAGCGTATCAAAGGCGTTTTCGCCGCTTAAGGTAAAGCTAGTTAGGTCGGTACGAATAACGTAGTCAATATCAAAACGAAGCTGTTGTTCGTTTATAAGTGACTGTAATTGCAGGCTTGCGCTGTGAGGTAATACAAATCGAAAAGCGGTTTCGCTAAAATAATATACGGCGTAACTAAAGTCAGAATAAAAGTCGCCATCTAATGTGCCTTTTAAACCTAAACCGCTGGCCGTTAATTTTGTTAAATCGTGGCCTAAAATACTGCTTAAAAATACAGAAGCTTCGCTGCCGCTAAAATCCATTACAACTATGCTGCTATTTGCTTGCAAAGCGTTTATAACCGCGCTGTTAGCGTTGCTGTGGCGGGCAAACATTATTGGGTTAAAAGTCATAACAAACACCTGTGTATTTTTAATCTTAAAATTATATTGCGCGGGGTCTGTAACAACAAATTGTAATTATTTATCAATTGATAAATAATACTTATATATGTACCCACATAAATTGTAATTTTAAATATGAAAAATATATCAACCGACAGTTTACGTACCTTTGTAATGATTGTAGATGTAGGCGGATTTGCCAAAGCCGGCGACTTTTTGGGGCTTTCGCAACCTGCGGTAAGCTTACAAATAAAGCGTTTAGAAGATGTATTAGGCTATAAATTATTTAAAAAGCAAGGGCAGCGCCAAGTACTAAACCAGTACGGCGAACTATTATTGCCCATGGCAAAACAAATGATGCAATACAACGATGCCATTTTGCAGCAATTTACGTCAGAGAGCATTACCGGAAAAGTACGTTTAGGCATACCTAGCGAATTTGCTGCGCGTATACTCCCTTCTATTATTGGCGACTTTGTGGCGCTGTACCCAGAAGTATCGCTTGAAGTTAAATCGCGATTAAGTAAGCATTTGCTTTCGGCTTCTAGGCAAGACCAATTTGATCTAGTGCTTGCGCTAAACGAGCAACTTACCTCAAGTAAATTTCCTATTTTTATGCAAGATCAATTGGTGTGGGTGGGTGATTTAAACCAAGCAAAAAACCAAGTGGTTACCTTAGTAACCGCGCCAGAAGGATGTATTTATCGCCGCCGCGCTACCGATGCGCTTAAAAATGCCGGCATAAAATACCGTATTGTATATAGCAACGCCGACTTAACGGGGCTTATTGCGGCATTAAAAGAAGGGCTTGGCATTACAGTACTGGCAAAAAGTACCGTACCCAGCGAACTTAATTACCAAGTACACACTAAACACTTACCTGCACTGGGCAACATTGGTATTAGCTTGGTTAAAAGTTCGGGGGAATCAGAAAATGCGGTAGATAAGCTTGCTGAGTTTATTGCCTTGCGTTTAGGCTAATAAATTAAAACACCCACTTTGTACCTAGCCTCATGATTACAAAATAATACAAAAGAAACAAAAAAGTTAACCACGTTGCACAACCCTGTGTTTTTAGCTCTAAAAAAATGAATAGTTTTATACTAAATAATATTGATTCGCATTCGTTAACGTGTTCAAATTACGCCAATTCAGAAAATCAATGTGATTAGGACAAAAATGAACCCTAAGTTTTTAGTATCTACTCTTGCAACTGCGGTTGCTTTGTCTTTTACAGCTACTGCAATGGCTAAAGACACCAGCGATAAAGAACAGCGCTTTGAACAAATTACAGTTATTGGCTCACAGCAAGCTATTAACGACATTCCAGGTTCGGCTACTTTTATCTCTGACGAAGAACTTCAAAAATTTGAGTTTACCGATATTTCGCGTGTTTTAGCGTCTGTTCCGGGTGTTTACGTTCAAGAAGAAGATGGCTATGGCCTTCGCCCTAACATTGGTATGCGCGGTACTGGTACCGGCCGTAACGATAAAATTTCTGTAATGGAAGACGGTGTATTAGTCGCACCTGCGCCTTACTCTGCGCCTTCTGCTTACTACTTCCCTACTATGGGTCGTATGGAAACAATTGAAGTATTAAAAGGTGCTGCCTCAGTTAAGTACGGTCCTCGTACTACAGGTGGCGTTTTAAACTTACTTTCTCGTAGCTTACCAACCGAGCCAAATAGTTCTAAAGGTATGGTAGATGCAGCCCTTGGTAGCGATGGCTACTACAAAGGTCACGCATACTTTGGTAAAGAAAAAAACAACACGTCTGGCTTGGTTGAAGTATTTACTTACGGCGCAGACGGCTTTAAAGAGCTTCCTGTTGGTAGCGATAATACGGGCTTTGAAAAAACTGATTTACTATTAAAGTTTGGTCATACGTTTGGTAAAAATGATGCTCACAATATTGAGCTAAAAGTAAAATACTCTGACGAAACATCAGACGAAACTTACATGGGCTTAACTGACGAAGATTACAAAGCAAACCCTAATCGCCGTTACGCTGCATCGCAAAACGATGAAATGAACACTCGCCACAACGCTTACCAACTAAACTATGCGTACCGTTTTGGTGAAGGCTACGAGTTACTTGCAACCGCTTACCTAAACGATTTTCATCGTAACTGGTATAAAGCAAGCAGTGTAGGAACTAGCACGCTTGAGCAATACAGCGACTTTGAAGCAAATCCAACAAGCGAAGGTATTGAAGGCATTGGTGTTAAAGCTAACAACCGTGATTACCAAGCAAAAGGCATTCAGTCTGAATTACATATTCCTGCAGGCGATCACTACATTACTGTCGGTGTGCGTTACCACGAAGACGAAATGGATCGTTTCCAATGGCAAGACACATACACGCTTAATCAAGACCTAAGCATGACACTTACATCACAAGGTGTACCTGGCTCAGATAGCAACCGTGTAGACAGCGCAAAAGCAAGCACGTTATTTGTTCAAGACGAATGGACACTAGACGCGTTAGTTATTAATGCAGGTCTTCGTTACGAAGACATTACCATTACGCGTGAAGAATGGTCTAAATCAGATCCAACTCGTAGCAATGGCTTAACTAAAGATATTTCTAACGATACTGAAATTTTAGTGCCATCGTTAGGTGCCACTTATACACTTAACGATAACGTTACGTTACTTGCCGGTATTCAAAAAGGTTACGCTCCAGCGGCACCGGGTAATGCTGACCAAGAAGAAGAAGAAAGTGTAAACCTTGAGTTTGGCTCTCGCTTTAATATGGATGGCTTTAACGGTGAAGTGATTGCGTTTTTCTCTGATTACGACAACATGCACGGTAACTGTACTGCTGCTGTGGGTTGTAGCGACGAAAATATTGGCGACCAATACAACTACGGTGAAGTAGAAGTATCGGGCTTTGAATTTAGTGCGGGTCGTACTTTTGCAACAGACGCTGCGCAATTTCCAGTTAAATTAACGTACACATACACTGACTCTGAGTTTAAAAACACGTTTGATTCAGAAATTTGGGGCTCGGTAGAAAAAGGCGACGCAATGCCTTACGTACCTGAAAACCAAGTTGCTTTATCGTTAGGCGCTGAGTTTGCATCGTTTGTTGTTAACAGCCAAATACGTTACGTATCTGATTCTCATGCCGACCTATCTGACTCAGGCTTAAACGCAATTGATAGCCGTGTAGTATGGGATTTAGCTGCTAAATACTTAATCGACGACAAACAAAAAGTATACTTAACGGTTGATAACCTGTTTGATAAAACGTACATAGCTAACCGTGCTAATGGCGGTATTCAGCCAGGTAAGCCTCGTAGTATTCAAATGGGCTACACATACAGCTTTTAAGTAGTTGCTGAGTAAAACGGCTCGTTAACTAAACCGTTTTACTCACACCATACTAAGCAAATAGTAGATACAAAAAAGCCGAGATTAATTAATCTCGGCTTTTTTAATGCTTAGCTTTAAACTAACGCAATTTAATTGTTTGCGTTACGTTGGCGTAATACTTCAAATAAACAAATACCGGTTGCAACCGATACGTTTAAGCTAGACACCGAACCTGCCATTGGAATTTTTACCAATACATCGCAATGCTCACGTGTTAAACGGCGCATCCCCTCACCTTCTGCGCCCATAACTATGGCCATTGGGCCTGTTAAGCTTGCATCAAATACATGCGTGTCGGTTTCGCCAGCAGTGCCAACTACCCATACGCCAGCATCTTTAATTTCACGAAGAGTACGTGCAAGGTTAGTTACTTGAATAAGGGGCACTGTTTCTGCTGCGCCACACGCTACTTTTCGTGCTGTACCGTTAAGCTTTGCCGACTTATCTTTAGGAACAATAATCGCGTGAACACCTGCCGCATCTGCACTACGCAAGCATGCACCTAAGTTATGCGGGTCGGTTATGCCATCAAGTACGAGTAAAAATGGAGTTTCTTCACGCGCAATGATCACATCTAGATCTTTTTCGTTGTACGTTGGCGCCGCTTTTACGTTAGCAATAATCCCCTGATGCTGCTCGTCTTTCGACTTGTTATCAAGTGCTTTACGCTGCATAAATTGTACTGAAATACCAAATTTACGTGCTTCATCAATAATCGGTGTTAAGCGTTTATCATCACGGCCTTTAAGCGCGTAAATTTCTAAAAATCGCTCAGGCTCTTTTGCTAAAATTGCTTCAACAGAGTGAAAGCCAAAAATTAATTCATTACTCACGTATTTTATGCTCCTGGGCTTGTACGTTTACGGGCATTTTTGCCTGGTCTTTTAGGCTTTTTAGCCGATTTCTTTTTCGGTTTTTTCTTTGCGGTGCTTTCGCTGGCTTTAACCGCCGACTTACCAGCAGCTTTGCCTTTACCGGCTGGCTTTTTTTTACCTTTTGGCTTGTCGTCTGACTTTTTACCCGGTACTTTGCCTGCTTTTAATTGTGAGCGTACACTCGCAGGGCCTTTACCTTTAGGTGCACGACGGCGTGAATACCTATCTTGTGCTACATCGCCTTTAAGTACTAAGTTTATACGGCGGTCGTCTAAACTGACTGAGGCAACTTGCACCGTTACTTTATCGCCAAGTCGGTAAACGGTGTGGCTGTGTTCACCAATCAGGCAATGTTTTGCAGCATCATGTGCAAAAAACTCGTCGCCTAAATTAGTAACATGAATTAAACCATCAATTTGTAAATCGTCTAATCGTATAAATAAACCAAAGTTTGTAACCGACGAAATAACCCCGTTAAACTCATCGCCAACGTGGTCTTGCATAAACTCACATTTAAGCCAGTCGGCTACTTCGCGAGTCGCATCGTCTGCACGGCGCTCAGTGGTTGAACATTGCTCGCCTAATTGATCTACTTCATCGTCAGTGTACGCGTATGCGCCTGACGTTTGTTGACCTTGTGCTTTTAGCACCGCTTTAATTGCACGGTGTACAACTAAATCTGGGTAACGACGAATAGGCGATGTAAAGTGCGCATAAGCCGATAACGCTAAACCAAAGTGACCTATGTTATCTGGCTGATAAACCGCTTGTTTCATTGAGCGCAGCAGCATAGTTTGAATAAGCTCGGCCTCTGGGCGCTCGCCTAATTTAGCTAATATTTGCGTAATTTCTTTAGGCGTTGGTTCGTCACCTAATGTGCTCTGAATCCCTAACTCAGTTAAAAACTGTGTAAAGTTACCTAGCTTTTCGCTGTCGGGTTCATCATGCACACGGTAAAGTGCACTGGCCTCGTGCTTTTCGAGTAATTTAGCCGCTGACACGTTGGCTAAAATCATACATTCTTCAATGAGTTTGTGCGCGTCGTTGCGGATAACAGGCACAATAGACTCTATTTTACGGTGTGCATTAAATACAAAGCGCGTTTCGAGTGTTTCAAATTCAATAGCACCACGCTCTTGGCGTGCTGATTTAAGCGCCATGTACATTTGCTGTAAATCAGTTAAATGTGGCACTACGGGTGCGTATTCTTCGCGAAGCTTTTCGTCATTTTGTAAAATGGCGTTTACTTTAGTGTAAGTTAAACGGGCGTGAGAATTCATTACCGCTTCGTAAAACTTATAACCCGACAATTTACCTGCCGCTGATACGGTCATTTCAGCAACCATACAAAGGCGGTCTACTTTAGGGTTAAGTGAACACAACCCGTTAGACAGTACTTTTGGTAGCATTGGGATAACTTGCTCAGGAAAATACACTGAGTTACCACGTGCAATGGCTTCTTTGTTAAGTGGTGTATTCATGCCTACATAATGCGATACATCGGCAATAGCAACCCATAAACGCCAACCGCCTGATTTTTTAGGCTCACAGTACACTGCATCGTCAAAGTCGCGGGCGTCTTCGCCATCTATCGTAACAAGCGGTAAGTCGCGTAAATCTACGCGGCCTTGTTTGTCTGCATCTTCTACAAATTCGCCTAAGTGGGCGACTTGTGCGTCAACCTCTTCTGGCCAAACATGCGGAATGTCGTGATTACGAAGGGCAACTTCAATTTCCATACCTGGTGCTAAATGCTCACCTAGTACATCAACCACTTTACCTACTGCGTTCATATTGCGGCTAGGATTTTGAGTGATTTTAACCTGCACCATTTGGTTGTGGCGGGCACCGTTTTCGTTGCCTGGTAAAATCATAATGTCTTGCGTAATACGCGGATCTTCAGCGACTACAACTGCAACACCATGCTCAACAAAGTAACGCCCTACAATAGGGGCGCGCTCGTTGGTAAGCACTTTAATAATACGGGCATCGCATTTTGAGCCAGAGCCACGTTTTGTACCTTTAGCTAATACAATGTCGCCATGTAACACCATGTTCATTTGATGTTTGGCAATAAACCAATCTTTGCTCTCGCCTTCAACTTCTAAAAAGCCAAAACCGTCTCTGTGGCCTATTACTTTACCTTTGGTTAAACCGGCTTCGTCAATAAGTGCATAGCATTTAAATTTATTAAAATATAACTGACCATCACGCTCCATTGCACGAAGGCGACGTTTAAATGCAATTTGACGCTCTTCATCATTAACGGCTAGTTCTTCACATAATTGTGCGTAGTTAGCTGGTTTTGAACGCTCTTGAAGATGAGTAAGTATAAACTCACGGCTAGGGACGGGGTTTTCGTACTTTTCTTGTTCTCGACTGAGATTTGGATCTTGGTTTGACATTCACTATCTTGTTAGTTGGTTATGAAGGTTATTTTAACCCATATACGTAAAATGAGACAGGTAAAAGCACTTAATATTTAAACAAAGCTCACCTATCGGTTATTTAGCTTTTTAAACTTAGCGTACAGGGCCTTAATATGTCCTTAATTATGCAGCTTAATTGTGTCATTGTGATTAAGCTGCATCAGTGACTAAGCCATTACTTAGTTTTGTGAAGATTTTTGTATAACATTTTACTGACGTTATCGATAAAAGCAGGGTCTTCTTCTTTAATAGTTTGCAAGATGTGTTTGTTCATTTGCGATTTGTTTTGAGCGTAAATCCAGCGATTTTTATTAAACTGCGCTGCAAATTCAAGTACACCGGCTTGCAGTTCGTCACTGTTAGAAAATACAGCTTCTATTACGTTGTTTTCAAACAGTTGTTGTGCACCCACCCGTTCGCCCGTCATTGCTAGCCTATTAAAGAAGGTTTGCGGTATCGCTTTATTAATAATAGGAAACATAGACGGTACAAAAGGCACCAGTACATCAACTTCAGGAAAGCAAAAAAAGCCTTTGTCTGATTTCATAAATCTAAAATCACAGGCACAGGCAAGCACGGCTCCATTACCATAAGTATGACCATTGAGGGCTGCAATAATAGGCATAGGAAACGTAACAATACGTTGTAGCAACTGTGTTATTTGCAACATAAAGTCAGAAATAGCCGCTGGTAAAATGCTTGGGTTTGCCATCCACTCAAGGTCAATACCCAGCGACCAGCTTTTGTCGCTTGCTGAGGTAAGTACCACCGAGTGAATGCTTTTATCAGCCTCTATATGATCAAGGTGTAAATTAAATTCAGCCAAAAACGCTGGATTGTGTCGATTTTCTGCGGTGTTCATTGTTAAAACTGCGACACTATTTTTTACTGTTAAATCTATTAAATTTGCCATTTAACCCTCTTTTTGCGAATTTTAAGCTTACTTTAAGCGTTGTTCGTTACTTTTGTTGTTATGACTAACATAGTAAGGGTTTGTGTTAAATTTATAAACCTTAATCACATGTGTTTATAACCACCCTTTTTGTTTAGCTATACGTGCTGCGTCGATTCGGTTTGTTGCATTAAGTTTGGCAATTGCGTCTGACAGGTAGTTACGCGTTGTGCCTTCACTTATAAATAACTGTGTGGCTATTTCGCTCGTTTTAAGTCCATCGCTTGCAAGCTTTAATGCTTTTCGCTCTTTATCGGTAAGTGGATCGGCATCGTCTAGAGCGTTAATTGCAAGCTCTGGGTCAATCACTTTTTGCCCTTGCATTACCTTTTTGAGTGCGTTGATTAGCTCGTCACTCGGGGCTTCTTTTAATATAAATCCTTTAACACCGGCACTTAACGAGCGCCTAATATACCCAGCGCGTGAAAACGTGGTCATGATCACCATTTTTATAGCCGGAAATTGCATTGCTATTTTTTCACTAAGTTCTATGCCGTTCATTTTAGGCATTTCAATATCGGTTAAAATAATATCTGGCATTGCATCTTCATCAAGCCCATTAATAGCATTTAGGGCATCTAGCCCGTTGCTTGCTTGGCCAATTACGTCAATATTAAAATCTAGGCTAAGTAGTGCACTAACAGCGTCACGCACTAGCGCCTGATCTTCCACTAAAAATATTTTGATCATTGTAAATCCTCAGATGAAATTGGCAGTACTACGTTTAATGTAAATTGTTCACCACAGGTAAAAGCTGCACTACCTTGTATTTGCTCTGCTCGTTCTTTTATACCGTTTAAACCGTTGCCTGCCTCGAGCCTGCCACAGGGTGCATTATCTATTACTTCAATGAGTAATTGCTGGGGTGTTTGCTTAATTGTTATTGCGCTGTTTTTAGTTGAACTATGGCGTAGTAAGTTAGTGACTGACTCTTTAATTATTAAACTAGCAATGCTCTCTACCTTGGCAGGTAGCACAGATAATTCAACGTTAAACGTAATATTAAAATCTTGCTCTAATAACCGTTGTTTTAACTGAGCAACTTGGCTTACCAAATTGAGCTCTTTTAAGTCGCTTACGGCACTGCGTACATCGCTAAGTAGCTGCCTTGCAAGATCTGCTACTTGAGCTATTTCGTTGTTTGCTTGCTCGTAGCGCTCACCTTGGTTTAGCTTATTAGCCAGCTCGGCCTTTAATGCAATAGATGATAGTGAGTGGCCTAAAATATCGTGTAGGTCACGCGCTATACGTTCACGCTCAGCAATAGCAGCTAATTGCTCTAATTGGTTTGCACTTTCTTGCTCGCGCTTTTTATGGTCGCGTTCTCTTTTTGCTGCAATTCCATAACTAAATAAAGCGGCACATAATATTAAGGCCACAGCCAAAAAGTATTGAAGCTTTCCCATATCGCTTAAATACGAACTTGTAAAAAGCGCCACCACAATGGCTAATGCGGCATAAAACCGCTGTTTTAAGTTATAACTATACCCAGCTACATAGGCAACAAAGCCATATAAGGTAGGTGTGCCAGAGGTAAAAAAAGTGGCGCTAAAACAAATAGCGAGCAAGGCTAAAAATAAGGTGGTTATTTTTGTGTTATCGCAGTTAATTGCTTTTACATACAAGATAATAAAGGCAATATAAAAAGCTAAACATAGGCCCATTTGGCTTTTTGTGAATTGGTCAAAATTAATAATTAATGGCAGTAAGTAAAAGCCTGTAAAAATTAAATGGCCGTATTTCCAAAACGTTTTATCCGTTTGTTGAGAAAAGCTACTTTGCGAACTCATGCTAGCACCTCTGGTGTATTATTTTTATTTAAAGCACTCTTTTTATTAATAAATATAGATACCACAAAAATGCTTATCAGCATAAAATAATCAATGTAATTAATAGTAAAATTAAGCGAATCAAAAAACTCGCTAATATCAAGACTCATTAAAACTAAACTATTCATAGCACTCTCCTGTTAAGTAGGATAACTATGCCAGTACGTAAAAATAATAAGAGTGTGAAGTGTCATTAACTTTGCTGACATTTGTCATGTTTCAAAAAATTCATCTTGTTGACGCCCCCTCGGTGATAACATATTAAAAAAGGAGATGATGTTTAAATGCAGCCACAACAGCAAAGCTTAATTTACCTACATATTGCCGTGTTACTTTTTGGGGGAACCGCCCTTTTTGCCAAACTCATTGGTTTAAATGCTCTGGATATTACAGTTTACCGAACAGCTATTGCTGGTATGGCAATATTGGCAATGCTTTCATTCGGGAAAAAACAAATTAAGTTAAACAATCCCAAAGACTACCTTATTGCTTTATTTTTAGGTGTTACAGTAGGGCTACATTGGGTGACTTATTTTGCAGGTATGCAAATGGCAGGCATAACCATTGGTATGCTTGCATTTTTTAGCTATCCAGTAATGACCGTGTTTTTAGAGCCTTTATTTAATAAAAGTAAACCTCAAGCAAAAGATATAATAAGCGCTGGTGTAGTTGTTTTGGGTATTTATTTATTAGTACCAAGTGCTGATTTAGGTGACGATGTAACACTTGGTGTTATTACTGGCGTGGTATCTGCGTTGTTTTTCTCTGTCAGAAACATTACTCACAAACGCTATTTTAGCCAATACGGCGGCCCACAGACGATGTTTTACCAAACCTTGGTAGCGAGCATAATGCTGTGCGCATTTATTGAAGTGCCTGTGTACGAGGTGAGTAATCAAGATCTTATATTAATTGCCGTCGCTGGCATTATATTTACCGCTACACCCCACTCGCTATTTGCAGCAAGCCTCAAACATTTATCAGCCGCAACGGCAGGGCTAATTTCGTGCTTACAACCGTTGTACGGTACTATTTTGGCTATTATTATTGTTCACGAACGCCCAACATTAATAACCCTGATTGGCGGTGCACTTATTGTAAGCGCTGCATGCTTTGAAACATGGTCAATAACCAAGAAGGCTCGACAATGAAAGTTTTTGCACACAGGGGCGCTAGCGGGCACTTTCCCGAAAACACGAAAAGCGCCATTTTAGAAGCCTTAAATATGGGTGTAGACGGCATTGAAGTAGATATTCAAAGCGCTACCGATGATTACATGCTAATACATGACTCGTGGCTAGACAGAACCACCAACGGAAAAGGCAAAGTTAGTGAGTTTGATGCAGCAACCCTTACAAAGCTTGATGCGGGTAATGGCGAATGTATACCAAGGCTACAACAGTTATTTGATTGGAATAACAATAAAACCTTACTTAATTTAGAACTTAAGCATACCTTTGAACTTGAAAAGTTTGCTGACCAGCTTGAACGTAATATCAGTGCGGGAACCATTTCATGTGCTAATATTTTAGTATCATCGTTTGATCATCATCAATTACAATGGCTTAAAAAGCGTTTACCCTGGTTAAAAATAGGCGCTTTAACGTCTTCTATTCCAATTAATTATGCAAAGTTTGCACAAGACTTAAATGCATTTAGTGTGCATGTAGATAAAAATTTTATTAACAAAGCGTTTGTAGATGATGCTAAAAAACGCGGGCTTGAAGTTTACGCTTATACAGTCGATAAACAACAAGATATTGCACTTATGCATGACTTCGGTTTAGACGGGATTTTTACTAACTTTCCCATGCAATCCAAGGCATATTTGCTATCGTTAGCTGATAAATAGAGTCGCTTATACCTTGCAAATGCCTGCGTAAAAGCGTTCAAACATAGGTTTAAGCAAGATGAGTGGCTTAATGAAAATTTATAATTACATCGAACAAACATTCTTTTTTACTCTAACGCGTAAAATTGTTGGTAACTTAAGTTTTGTTTTTCTGTTTCAAGCTATTACTTTGTTTTGGCTTTATGACAGCTTAAGTGAGCAACAAAATCTTGGCCTTTTTTGGCTACTAACCTTGGTTATTATTTCAGGCTTTGCGTTTACGCTTTTTTACATGCGCTTTTTGATTGTTCGCCCTGTAAAAGCAATGTGCGATACGCTTATTAAAATTAATCAACAAGATGCCAATTTAAACGCTAAACTTCCGCATTTTTCATACGACGAATTTAAAACGTTAAGTACGCAATATAACGATTTTACAAGCCACTTAAGCCAATTACTTAACACGACTTACACAAGCGCTGAAGCCAGCGCACAAAGTAATAAAGCCGCAACTGAGTCAATGCAAAGTACGGAAAATTCGAGCGAACAGCAAATTACCTTAAGTCATACAATTATTGATGCCAGTAACCAAATAACACAAAGCTTACAAAATATTGTGGGTAATACCGACAGTGTTCATACTGTAAATAATGAGCACTTAGCCTTTGTAAAACTCTCAGCTCAAGAGCTGAGTTCTCTGGTTGAGAAAGTGCAGTTAATAACTGATATGTTAGGCAGTTTTGCGAGCACCGTTGATGGCTTGAAGGAAAACAGTGAGAATATTCGAAGTATTTTAAAAATGGTTGAGGAGTTTTCTGATCAAACTAACTTACTCGCGCTTAACGCCGCGATAGAAGCTGCGCGAGCAGGAGAAGCCGGACGTGGTTTTGCTGTTGTTGCTGATGAAGTACGTACCCTCTCGGTTAAAGTAAGTGGAGCTACTCGCCAAATCAGTGATTTTATAACCCAAATGAACGACCTAGTAAGTGAAACAAATAAAGAGTCAGAGCAACTTATTAACCATTCTAAAAATGCGCAAAGCTCAATTTGTTCAACCTCTGAAGGGTTTAGTAAAATGCTTAATGAATTTGAGAGTAATCAACAGCAATTACAGCAAATTGCCAGCGCCGTACATTTACTAGAAGATACGCAAAATTTAACCCATCAATCGGTAGAGCAAATTGTTGAATTAGGCGAGCAGGCTAAACAGCAAATAGACACCGCTCTTGCCGACAGTCAATTGTCGCAAGAGTTAAGCTTACAAACACAGCAGCAATTGAAGCGCTTTGTACTTTAATTTTTATCATAAATGCGGTTTACGTTTAAACACCTATTGATGCGTAAACCTCAACACACCCTTGTAATTATGCTAAATTACAGGGCGATTATTTAATATGCGTGAATATGTGTGAGCAACCTAACTCCTGACTACCCTAAATTAGCCCAGCAAATAAAAGCATGGGGAAAAGAACTCGGCTTTAGCGAAGTAGGGATCACTGATATAGATTTGAGTAAGCATGAACAACAGCTTCAACGTTGGCTTGACGCCGGGTTTCATGGCTCAATGGATTATATGGCGGCACATGGAATGAAACGCGCTCGCCCTGACGAGCTTATTCCCGGCACACAACGTGTTATATCGGTAAAAATGAACTACCTGCCCCCCGATGCTGGCTTTGCTAAAACATTAAAAAACAAACAAAAAGCCTATATTAGCCGTTACGCACTTGGCCGAGACTACCATAAATTAATTCGTAATCGATTAAAAAAGCTCGGCCAAAAAATAGAACAAGAGGTAGGTGAATATGGCTTTAGACCCTTTGTTGATTCTGCCCCTGTATTAGAGCGCCAATTGGCTGAAAAAGCGGGACTGGGCTGGCGTGGAAAACATTCATTACTAATAAACAAAGAAGCTGGATCGTGGTTTTTTTTAGGTGAATTGTTTATTGATTTACCGTTACCTGTTGATAATGAAAATACCTTTGAAGGCTGCGGTAAGTGTGTAGCCTGCATAACCTTATGTCCTACAGGTGCAATTGTAGAACCTTATGTGGTTGATGCGCGTAAATGTATCTCATACTTAACAATAGAACACCAAGGCCCTATTCCTGAGCAATACAGAACTTTATTAGGTAACCGAGTTTATGGCTGCGACGACTGTCAATTAGTTTGCCCGTGGAACCGCTATGGACAAATAACCGACGAACGAGACTTTCATCCGCGTACGCATTTAAAAGACAAAGACCTGCTTGAGCTGTTTAGTTGGGATGAAACCACATTTTTAAAAAATACCGAAGGCAGCCCAATTCGCCGAATTGGTCATGAACGTTGGTTACGTAATTTAGCTGTTGGTTTAGGTAATGCAAACTTTGACCCTGACATTGTTAGCGCGTTAGAACAAAAAATTGATGGTTGTAGTGATCTAGTAAAAGAGCATATTCAGTGGGCACTGGAGCAGCAAAACAATAAACAACCCTCACTTAGAAAAACGCAAAGACTTATTAGGATAGTGGAAAAAGGCTTACCACGAGATGCATAAATTCATAGAAGCCTATTTAGTACTAAAGCAAATCAGAGCTATTGGAGTGTGATTATTCACCATTATAGGGCGATAAACCTGATATTAATGGCAAACAAGCCCAAAAAGTAAGTCCATGTTTTTATTATTGGCTATGGTTTAGCAGTATCGAAAGCTCTCTTTCAATGTCTGCGAACGCCTCTTTTACTTGAATAACAGACTCCTCGCGGGCTACTGAATTTTGAATTGTTTCATCTACTTTTTTATAGATAAAAATTTCTTGGTCTTCGTCTAAACCCATTGTTGGAATTCTAACCTCAAGCTCTTCCTGAAGTTTTTTAAATACTTGTTCGTTGTTTAGGCGATTTTCATTAAGTAAATCTATCAAACCATGAAATTTACTGTGTACTGTACTTGCTACTGCGTTTAGTTTTACCTGCTGCGCATCTAATAAGTTCTTAGTTATTATGGCGCGTAACTGCTGTTCTGTAACACTAACAATAAAGCACACGTGATCGCGTATTCTGCCGTGTTTATCAGGATCGTGTCCTGGCATGTTTAAGATGAGTAAACTAATTAGCTCGTAGTTAACTAATAAGCGCTGCGAAAACTCATGCAAACGGCCTTTGTTTTTAAGCATTTCAAATAGCTCGATCACAATAGGCGAACAAACACCATGTAAAGCATAATGTTTAACAATAGAGTCGTATCTAAATTCTACATTACTTTGTAAATCAAAAGATTGTAGGCAATCAATAAGTGCTTTTGCTAAATCGTCTGGGTTAGTTATGAGTGCTATGCTTTCTACGTAGTTGACTATTTGCCCCATTTCGCTGCTGTTAGCCATAGCATTGAACGCGGTTGAAGTTGCCGCTTCTACTTGTTTTTCTAGGCTTTGTTTCTCTACTAATACTTGGTTTAGATTTTTTAATTTAGATCTAAGCTCATCATGCCCAAATGGTTTTACTATGTAATCTTCAGCGCCGGCTGAGTAGCCTTCCATGCGCTCCTCCACAGTTCCTCTTGCAGATACAAACATAACAATAATATGTGCGGTACTTGGGTTTGATTTAAGCGTTTTACACACTTCGTAACCACTCATCTGCGGCATGCTTACGTCAAGTAAAATAACTTGAGGCATATAGTCCTCAACCATATCCAAGCATTCAGGGCCACTGTTGGCTAGCCTTAACTCAAAATCTAAGTCTTCTAAAATTTCTTCAATTATCTCAAGGTTAAAGGGCTCGTCATCTACTGCTAGTATTTTTGTTAAAGCCATAACTAAATCATCCTTTTAAATTCAAAAATAAATTGTATTAACATAAACAACTTACTGTTTTAGCATACTTTTATTCATCGACTAGGTGTTCGTCTAAATTTATTTCAAGTGGTAATTTTATGTGAACTGTGGCACCACCATTGGTATTATTACACGCGCTAATTTGACCTTGATGCAACGATACAAATTCTCGGCAAAGTGCTAAGCCTAGCCCCGTACCGCCCGCACCACTGTTTGTTTTACTGCTTTGCACAAACTTTGTGAAAATATGATCAAGCTCATCTTCAGGAATACCTATACCACTATCAATGACTTCAATATCAGCAAATTGGCCATCCGATGCTAATTTAAGCGTGATGTTACTTTTGGGCTCACTAAACTTTAATGCATTGCCCAATACGTTGCGCAACAACTGATTTATTTGCTCTTCATCGCATTGCACAATGACCGGTGAATCTGGCGCAGGAAAAATAATATTAATGTGTTTTTCCATCGCCGTGCCCGACACATCGTCAATGCTTGTTTTAATAATGCTTTCTAAATTATGAGGGCGCGGGTTAAACGGAAATTTACCCACATCAAGCTTTGATAAATCAAGAAGGTTATTTAATAAAGATAGCAGCCTATCGCCACTACACTCGATACGAGATAAGTATTTTAGTAACTTTTCTCTAGCAAAGTCGCCAGCTTCTAGCTTATCGAGTCCAAAGCGTGCAAAACTTAAAATTGAGTGCATGGGGGTTCGCAGCTCATGTGACATATTTGCTAAGAAGTCTGATTTACTTAAATTTGCCGCTTCGGCTACATTTTTAGCATGCTCTAACTGCGATGTACGGGCTTTGACCTCTTCTTCTAGTAACCCTTTAGCTTCTTGAAGTAGCTCTTCTTTTTGTTTTAAGTGAGTTACATTTTTGAAAATTACAGCCAGTGCAATCTCACCATGGTGATCTATTTCGTTAAAAGAGCCAAACAAAGGCACTGTTCCACCGCTTTTAATGGGTAGACGTAAATCGTAACTGAACTGACGATTGCTGTTTAATGTTGAAATTTTTTCTTTGATTCCAGCAATCGAATCGTTATCTAAAAAATCAAATAACGATTTACCAGAAAGCCCGCTAAACGGTAGATCTAACAATCTTAAGCAAGCGTCATTTGCTTCAATAATTTGACCGTTGCGTTTAAATAGCATGATAGCGTCAGGAGTGTGTTTATAAATAACTTGTAGCAAGCTGTCTTTTTCTATTAGAGCGTCGACGGTTTCTTGAAGGCGCTCAACTAACTCGGCATTGCGGCGTTTTAATAATTCAGTTTGCCAAAGCTTATGCACTGATTGCAGTAAAATATTTTCATTGAGCGGTTTAATCAGTACGTCTTCAACACCTTGGCGAATAGCTTCAATCATTGAAACTTGGTCAGGGCGGGAAGTGAAAAGTAAGCACCGTGCATTTGGTTGCGACACTTTTAATTTTGAAAATATTTGAAGGCCAGTCGCTTCACCAAGGCTAAAATCGCTAATTAAAATATCGATTTTATTACTTTTTGCAATAGTGAGTGCGTCATTTAAGCTGCTTGCCGTAAGGGTTTTAATATGTGCGCCAATTAAATTGCTCTTCATATTATCAAGGCGATTTTGGATATGATCGACCAACAATATAGTGGGCAGTTGCATCATATGGTTAGAGTCTAGCTCTAATAAGCTTTCTAAAAGAGAGGTGATCTCTTTATTAGAGAAGAAAGGATAAACAACCGTAGCATCAGGTACTATTTTATTTAGGCCTGCAAATGCGGTTAACTGCTCTGTATTTTCGGTTTTAGGGGCAAGTAATAATAAACGCCCATGAGATAGTTTATCAATTAGCGGCTTAATAGGGGCAACCGGCACGCCGTGAGCTATAACAACTAAATCGTAATTTTCGGCGTGAGTAAACATCTCAAGCATAGAGAAATGAATCAGCTCAACATTACACCCAATGAGCTCTAAGAGTACTTTTACTCTCATTGCTATGATGGTGCTGCTGTCTATGATTAATATTTTTCTAGCCATTAAACTACACTTACAACCAATAAAATTAATATGTTACCAGCGTAGTATAAAAACACGAAAAAAACACACATTCCTGTGCGTTATTTGTAAACAAATATGACCAATAAATAAGCGTAACTTATTCTAAATGCTTACCAAATATGGTTAGGCTGTATAAGTTATTATCCATAACGGCAACGTTTGGTAACTCCCCCCACACATCAAAACCAAAGTGCTTAAATAACTTTACGCTTGGCAAATTATGGCTAAAAATAAAGCCAAGTAACACGTTAATATCAAGCTTTTTAGCCTCCGATTGCGCAAACTGCATTAACTTTTTACCCAAGCCTTTACCTTGTGCATTTTTAGTTATGTAAATGCTCATTTCTACGGTTCCATCGTAAGCAGGGCGTCCGTAAAACGATTTATAACTCACCCAGGCAAGTACAGTATCGTTTTCGCAATACACATAAATTGGGCGTTTTTGTGTATGACTATTAAACCAATCTTTTTTTTCTTCAACAGTTACTTCTTCGGTATCTGCCGTTACCATTCGCCCTTCTATGGTTTCGTTATAAATGGCGACAATATCATTAAGGTCGTCAATAGTTGCTAAGCGAGTTGTCATAGTAAATTTAAGTGGTTGATCAATTTCCTCCATATTAGCGTATGATCAGCCAATCAAACAATCGGATAGTTAGGTAATATGATGCTTAAAAAAATGATAATAGGGTTTACTGCGTTATTGGTTAGTTCAACTTTAATGGCACAAACACAGCCAAGTAATGAAGCCGTAAATCCCCAAGCCTGTGACGATTTTACTAACGTTGATATCCGAAAGCTTCGCTCTAAAGAGTCCATTAACTTATGCGACTACAAAAACAAACCTCTGTTAATTGTTAATACTGCGAGTAACTGTGGCTTCACCCCTCAGTTTGAAAGCTTAGAAAAACTACACAAAACATACAAAGACGAAGGGCTTGTAATATTGGGCTTCCCTTCTGATGACTTTTTCCAAGAAGAAGATAACGAAAAAGAAACGGCCAAAGTCTGTTTTATTAATTATGGGGTCACCTTTCCTATGTTCGCCACCAGCGAAGTGAGAGGAAGTGATGCAAATCCTATATTCAAGCATTTAAACGAGCAAACAAGTTCGCCCAATTGGAACTTTTATAAATATTTAGTATCTGCTGATCGTAAAACAATTTTACGATTTAACAGCAAAGTAAAACCAGATTCAGAAAAAATGATTAAGGCAGTGGAAAATTCCCTGTCTAAAATCTAAATTTATACTGGTACAATTTGTACAAACTAACTAGTATGGCAATACACTAGGTTAAAAAAACACCACTTATAATCAGGAGATTTTATGGCAGTGGCAAGCGCACGACACATTTTGGTAGACAGCGAAGCACAATGTTTAGACTTAAAAACAAAAATTGAACAAGGCGAAGACTTTGCTGAATTAGCAAAAGTACATTCTAATTGCCCATCAGGACAAGACGGTGGCGCTCTGGGTGAGTTTGGCCCAGGTATGATGGTTCCTGAGTTTGATAAAGTGGTTTTTTCTGCCCCAATAAACCAGGTACAGGGCCCTGTACAAACGCAATTTGGTTACCATTTACTTGAAGTTACTAGCCGTTCAGAATAAATTGAGCTTTACTGCTATTAACGTTTAATAAAAGCCGCTTTAGCGGCTTTTTTTTGGAGTGATTATGCAATTAATTGGTTCTGTTCCCTCACCTTACGTTCGTCGAATTAGAATATGGGCTCTGCAAAACAACTGTAATATAGAGCTTATAAACTTAGACATATTTTCAGCTCAAGACCGCCCTAAAATGGCCAATAAAAACCCAGCCCGAAAAATACCTATTTTAATTGATGGTGATTTAACACTGAGCGACTCAAACTCAATAATACGCTACTTATTAGAAAAAACAGGCAAATCAAAGCTAAACTGGCCGCAAGAGCACTTACTTACCACTATTAATGCCTGCAACGACTCGCTTGTTGAAATGCTATTATGCAAGCGCTCAGGTTTAGATACACAAAGCGATGCATTATTTTTTAATCTGCAAAATGAGCGAATAGAACAAACATTAAGCTTTTTAAACAACCATTTAAACGATGAACAATTTAAAAGCTGTGAATACCTCAACATCAGTTTATACTGCCTGCTTGATTGGATTAGCTTTCGTGAATTAACTGACTTTAGTCAGTACAGTGAACTTGTTGCATTTCATGCACAATTTAGCGAACGTCAATCAGCAATAGAAACTAATCCTCGTCACTAACTTAATAAGGTAAACACATGAGCGATATTGAAATTGAATCACAGCTAGTTAACTTCGTAGAAAAAGTACGTGTTAGCGAAGTCATTTGGGCACTGGGCGCAGAAGATAATGGCTTTGTAGTGTGCGACTCAAACCAATTTGACGACACTGATGTTTTACTGCTCTGGGAAAGTGAAGAAGCGGCTAAAGCGCAGTGTAAAGAAGAATGGAAAGATTACAGTCCGGTAGAAATTAACCTTGATGAATTTTTAGATGCATGGGTTGAAGATTTAAATGAGGACGACGCATTAGTTGGCATTAATTGGAATGATGATCAAGTATGTGTTGAGATTGAACCAACGGGTTTAGCTCGTGCATTAAGTGAATAATAATTTACACACAGGACCTTAAAGCCTGATAACCCGACTAGCATCTAGTGCTAGTTGGGTATAAAATAAAACATCTCACTATTTTCAAGGTATTACGTTGAAAACCCATCTTGGTCGCCGCCCTTTTTCAGCCATGGAACTGCACACTATTTATAATGGATATATATACGGTGATGTTCGACTCCCCCGCGAGCAAGCAAAACATTGGCACTTTTGGCTGCCACTAATAGCCTATTACAGCGGTGCTTACAGTGATGAAATTGGCTGTTTAACACTTGATGATCTTTGTATTATTGATGATATTTTATGTTTTAGCTTTCATACTCACGGTAAAATAAAGCCCCGCTTAGTCCCTGTACATAAAGCACTTATCGATGCAGGATTTAGCGATTATGTTGAGTTTATAAAGTCTAAAAACCACCAGCGACTTATGTTTGATCTCCCGGCTAAAACAGGCAGATACAGTGAAAAAGTACGTATTTGGTTTTCGGGTGAAGGCGATCGTGCCGGCTATTTGCAAAAATGTGATATCCCCAACGTTGACCAGCTCGGTATGAAAACCGCCATTAGTAGCTTACGCCTTAACTTTGAACAACAAGTGCGTATTTATGCGCTTCAGGCTAACTCTAAAGATGCTTTTAATTATTTAATGGGTTTTAATGAATACCCAGATAATCAGTTTGATGAAATCAGCTTATTAAATACGGTTATTCAACAAGTACGTATTATAAATACACAACTCAGCTGGCAACGTTTTCTATCACGCGAAAGCCACTGACAAACTTTGTTACTATTTACCATCAAAGCCACTTCTTAAATCAATTACGCGCCTCACAAAAACTGGTAGGATAAACTGTACCCATAAAAATCTGGGCGTTTCTAACAATAAACAAGGGATCACTATGTTTCTTAAAAGCCTCTTAACTGTGAGTGTTGCGCTAGCAATAAATGCAGCAAACGCTAACGAATTCGTTATCGAAAAACTCGCAAAACCAAGTTCGCAAAATGTATCGCTGACACTTGACCCAAGTAAAGATACATTCACAGGGATGACTGAAATTGCCTTAGAAGTATTAAAACCAACACATTACATTGAGCTAAACGGTGTGGATTATGCTGTAAAAATGGCGCAACTTTTAGGTAAAGAAAACTGTGACTTAAGTAATGAAATACTTAAAACAGGTAAAGTTAAATTTAGCTGTGATGAAAAAATCCAACCGGGTAAATACACGCTTAATATTGATTTTTCTGCTCCCTACAACCGCCAAAGTGTGGGGTTATACAAAACATTGGATCAAGGTACGCCTTACTTATTTACCCAATTTGAAATGAGTGATGCACGTCGTGCCTTCCCCGTTTTTGATGAACCAAGCTATAAAATTCCTTTTCAGTTAACAATAACGGCTCCAAGCTCACAAAAAGTATATACCAATACACCAGAACTAAAAACAACAATAAATGGTGATATGACAACCCACTTTTTTGATAAAACACCGCCTATTCCATCATATTTAGTTGCAATGGCTGTTGGCCCGTTTGAAGAAATAGACATTGAAGGTATGCCCATTCCTGGGCGCGTTATTACTCCTCAAGGTAAAATTCATTTAGCCGAATATGCTAAAGATAATATGCCGCGCGTACTTGCAGCATTAGAAGAGTATTTTGGTATTCCTTATGTGTATAAAAAACTCGACTCAGTTGCCGTACCTGAATTTCCATTTGGCGCAATGGAAAACTCAGGTTTAGTAACTTACCGCGAAGACATTTTACTCGTTGATTTAGCTGCAGCGACACGCAGTAAAAAACAACGTAACGTATCTATTATTGCTCACGAACTAGCACACCAATGGTACGGTAACTTGGTAACCATGAAGTGGTGGAATGACCTGTGGTTAAACGAAGCGTTTGCAAGCTGGATGGCAGCTAAAATGACCAAGCAGCTAAATCCTGAGTTTGAATCACATTTAGACTTACCACAAAATAACGTAATGGCATTAGACGCCCGCTTAAGCACTAAGCCTATTCGTAAGCCAATTAAAACCGAAGCTGACATTATGGACGGTTTAGGCCTTGCATACAGTAAAGGTAGCTCAGTACTTGCAATGGTTGAAAACTGGATTGGTGAAGAAGCATTCCAAAAAGGGATTCAGCGTTACTTAAAAGACTTCTCTTATAAAAATGCAGAAGCGGCTGATTTATGGCAAGCACTAGGTAAAGCATCAAATAAAGATGTAGCTAGTGTTTTAAAATCATTTATCGAGCAGTCTTCTTTTCCTCTTGTAAGTGTTAAACAGCAAGGCAAAAAAGTAACCATTTCACAAAGCCGCTTTGTGAATGCTGGTGTTGATGCGCCAACACAACTTTGGAATGTGCCAGTAACGATTAAATACGGTGCAGGCGACAACGTTAAAACAGCCAGTGTTTTACTAAACAAACAAAGCCAAACGCTTGATTTAGATTTTGCGCCAGAGTGGATTTACCCTGACCAAGGTGCTCTTGGCTACTACCGCTGGGTAATGGATGACGCGCAATTTAACGCATTAATTGAAAACGCGCCAACAGTGCTGACTGACCGCGAACGTTTAGCGCTATTATCGGCCACCGATGCACTGCTTAAGGCTGGCGTTATCTCTGCCGCCAAGTTAATGCAAACACTTGAAGTATTTGTAAGTGACAGCCACCCTCGTGTAGCAAATACTGCACTGGGCTACTTAGTATCGCAGCAACGTACGTTCAAAGATGAAAGCAATAAAGACTTATGGCCTGCATTTATCCGTGACGCAGTGACTCCTGCTGCTAAAAAATATGGTTTAGAGGCAAAAATTGACGAAGATGGTGCAGTATCGCAACTTCGTGCAGCCGTTATATCACGCTTAGGCTTTGATGGCGAAGACCAAAACGTAATCAATAAAGCCAAAGAACAAACGCAAGTGTATTTGACTAATCCTCAAAAAGTAGACCCATACTTAGCAGGTGTTTATTTAAGACTCGCGGCTTTTCATGGTGATAAAGCCTTGCTTGATCAATTCATGACAACATTTAAAACGACTAAAGACCCTCAAGTGCGCACTAACATGCTAGCTGCTATGGGCTTTTTTGGTGAGTCTGAGTTACAAAATACAGTGCTGGCTTACAGCTTAACTGATGAAGTAACCGCCTCTGATATGCGTACTATTTTATCTGGGCAAAGTTACACAGAAGAGCGCCAAGCATTATTTATCGATTGGGTTTATAACAATTACGATAAAGTAACAGCAAGTTTACCGCCGTTCTTTATTCCTAATTTACCGTACTTTACAACCGTAGGCTGTGATGCCAAAAGCTTAGCAACCACTCAAAACTTCTTTAACGATAAAATTTCAGAAGTGCCTGGGTACAGCCGTACATTGAGTAAACTAGAAGAAAGTACGCTTGATTGTATTGCACTAAAAAAACGCGAGCTTGATTCGGTTAATAGCTTCTTAAACAGTAAATAACCACTATGTGATTAAGCTATAAAAAAGCCGCTGAGTATTCACTCAGCGGCTTTATAATTTTAGGGCGAAACTAATTAACTCGAATTCTGGATAATAAACTTCTTAACTAAAGTTCAGATTAATTACCAATGATCATCGTCAACTTAGCAATAAAGTCTTTTGCAGCTTGCTCTGAATTTATTTTAAATGCGACACCATAATGAATTGGTTGAGCGCTTTTATATATACGAGTTGGAAAACGGGTCATTTCACTGCTATGAAAATACCCTTGTGCACGTGTTACACCATCTATGTCATTAAAGTCATCGCTAAATACTTCAAACGCAGGGCGAATCACTATTTTACCTTTACCGCTTTCACTGTGAGTGTAAAAGGCCTCTTTAGAATTAACTAACATGTATTCAGCAATGTTTTTAATTTTAAAATTACTTCTGCATTGTAGTTTTATAAGCTGCTCTGTTAACTCATCTGCACTGTACGCCATGTTTATCCCTATTCGTTAATTTGCGTATCACCTTAACGCATACGCAGTTTGAAGTCTTACTTTATTGTGTTACGTCGCATACAAATGCAAGCTTATCGTTGTTATAACTCATTCGGGTGATATTTGTTTCGCAGTATGTGCTTAAATCAAGCCATTGCGATATCTCATTACTGCCATCGAGCTTACGTTGATAAACCCGATTTTTAATAGCGTAAGCAATTGTTTTATCATCTTTTAAAATGAAGTCTTGTACCTGAGTGGGTAGCCTTAATAAATCGCCTACTTGTTTATTTTGTGGATTAAAGCTCGCTAAAATATGCTGATCATTTTTAGTGTAACTAAATAAAAACATCGCCGCGTTGTGGTTATAAATAAGTGTACGAGAAATATCACTGGCGGCTATTTCACCTCTAGCAGCGTCTACTGAGGTGTATTGAAGCGTATGCGGCTGACCTAAAATAAACATCACTAAATCGTTTTTAATGCCCCAAGCATGGTAGCCAACAGGCTCTATCCAATCAAAAATACGACTAGGCGCACTTTGTGTATCAAGCGGATACTGCCACAACTTTTGTTTTGAGTCGGCCTCTACAACAATGGCTGACAAACTTGTTTTATTAGGCATTAACGTTGGCGAATACTCACTGACAGGTGTATTTGTTAAGTTAGTTATTTCACGTGTTGTTAAATTGTAGTGTGCAATATCGGTTTGGCTTTGGTTATTAGTTATTACCTCATGGGTAAAGTATAAATCGTCATTAATTAAGTAAGGCTGGTTATTGTAACTTGTTTTGTCGCTTACTATGGTCACTTGAACACCATATGGCGTATTTAAATCAGCAAGTAATATTTGGCTTTTAGGCATGTTAGCGTGCGCACAACCTGCGGCTAACGCACTTAATGAAAAGAAGCTAAGTAATGGTTTTAAAAGTTTCATGCTTTCTCTCGTTTTAATTTTAAGCACCTCATGATAACGTTATTTGCTGATGGCGTCACTTGAGCTTAGTCAGTCAACACGTAAGATACCCAAACGACTTAAAAAAGTGTTAAGTTTAGTCTGGTTATATAGCCTGGTCCTAAAAAAGAGAATTAACATGTCAGCTAAAAATCCTATCATTGCAATTACTGGTTCATCGGGTGCAGGCACAACTACCACGACAAATGCCATTAAGCATATTTTTCGTAGCCTAAATATTCAGGCAGCATTTATTGAAGGTGATAGCTTTCATCGTTATACACGTCCCGAAATGGACAAAAAAATACGCGAAGCCCAACAAGAAAGTAAACATATTAGTTACTTTGGCCGTGAAGCTAACGACTTTGGCGCCCTTGAATCGTTATTTAGTAATTATGGTGAAACAGGGCAAGGCAAATTGCGCCGCTACTTGCACACCTTTGATGAAGCTGTACCTTATAACCAACTGCCAGGCACATTTACTCCTTGGCAAGACCTTGAGCATAATACAGATATTTTGTTCTACGAAGGTTTGCATGGCGGAGTTGTTGACCAAGACGTTGATGTAGCCAAGCATGTTGATTTACTCATAGGCATGGTACCTATTATTAACCTTGAATGGATACAAAAGCTAATCCGCGATACTTCAGAGCGAGGCCACTCTCGCGAAGCCGTGATGGGGTCAATTGTGCGTAGTATGGACGATTACATAAATCATATTACCCCTCAGTTTTCACGAACGCATATTAACTTTCAGCGTGTGCCAACCGTAGATACATCAAACCCATTTAGCGCAAAAGACATTCCATCACTTGATGAAAGTTTTGTTGTGATCCGCTTTAGAGGCATTGAAGATGTTGATTTTCCTTATTATCTGAGAATGATTGAAGGCAGCTTTATGTCGCGTATTAATACGCTGGTAGTGCCGGGCGGTAAAATGGGCCTTGCAATGGAGCTTGTATTAACACCGCTGATAAAAGATATTATTATGAAAAAGCGCGCACTAGAGAACCTTGCTCCGCTTGATTTGCCTATTTAGTATTATCGCTCTAGTGCTCTTTTTTGTTTAACAGAAGTCACGTACACTGCTGATTTTACTCAATACGAGATCAGCATGTCATCATTGTTAAAAGTTATAGTTGGATCTAAAAATCCAGTAAAAATAAATGCAGCAAAGCATATTTTTACTATGTACTTTCCAAATAACACCATTGATTGCCTAGGTGTTAACGCTCCTTCAAACGTGCCAGATCAACCTATTGGTGAAGATGAAACACGTATTGGCGCGCAAAACCGTGTTAACTATTGTAAAAAGCACCATCAAGCCGATTACTACGTGGCAATGGAAGGCGGTGCAGAGCAATTTAGCTATGGTGCAGCGACCTTTGCCTATGTTGTTATTGATAACGCCACAGAACAGGTTGTAGGGCGAAGCAGTAACCTTCCATTACCCAATATACTTTTTAAAGCATTACTTAATGGCGAAGAGCTTGGCGATGTAATGGATAAAGCATTTAACACCACAAATATAAAACAAAAAGGCGGCGCCATTGGTCTGCTTACAAATAACTATGCAACACGTGAAAGTACCTATACCCAAGCACTAACCTTGGCCATGGCACCCTTTTTACATAGCGACCTTTATCGCAAATAAAATACAGGAAATTGAATGAAATACAGCTACGTGTTGTTTGATGCAGACGAAACTTTATTTAGGTTTGATATATTAGCCGGTATGACCCGTATGTTTAAAAAATACGGCGTTAACTTTACTAAAGACGATTACATTCACTATCAAAAAACCAATAAACAACTGTGGGTTGATTATCAAAATGGCGTTATTAGCGCTGATTACTTACAGGTAACCCGCTTTAAAGAATGGTCAGCAAAATTAAATGTACCCGCTAAAGAGTTAAACGATGCATTTTTAGATGCAATGGCGCAAATTTGTGAGCCATTACCAGGTGCTGTAGAGTTGCTTAATAAATTAAAACCTCATGCTAGGTTAGGCATCATTACTAATGGCTTTGCTCGCCTACAAACAGTACGTTTAGAGCATACTGGTTTAAAAGATATGTTTGAATGGTTAGTTATTTCTGAGCTTGTAGGTATAGCAAAACCTAACAAAGCTATTTTTGAACATACCTTCGAACTGATGGGTAACCCAAATAAGAGTCAAATATTAATGGTGGGTGATACCGCATCAAGTGACATACTTGGCGGTAATAATGTAGGTATAGATACATGTTGGTTGCAACACCCTGGTGAACAATTACCAGAAGGAATAACCCCCACTTACACAATAACCAAATTAGAACAGTTACAGGCCATTTTAGGTATTTAATTTTTAAAACTTACTATTTTAAAAAAATAGATACATAGCAAAAAAAATGACGCTAATAAGCGTCATTTTTTGTAACTGTTTTAAGTGTGTACTTTAAAGTGCTTGGTTAGGCTGTTGCTAACTCAAGACCGGGTGCAGGCATCGTTACAGGCGTTTCAAATGTTGCCCACTCCCACGCTGACTCGGTTGCCATTACTTTACGAAGCAACTTATTGTTTAAATCGTGACCCGACTTAAACGCAGTCACCTTACCTAAAATGTTATGGCCTGTCATAAACATGTCACCAACACAGTCTAGTATTTTGTGCTTAACGAACTCATCGCTGTAGCGTAAACCATTTGGGTTTAGTACTTTAAACTCGTCAAGTACTACTGCGCTGTCCATGCTGCCACCTAAAGCAAGGTTATTAGCATGCATGTATTCAATATCTTTCATAAAACCAAAGGTACGAGCACGGCTAATTTCTTCAGTAAAGCTTTGAGCCGTGATGTCTAAACCAACACGCTGACGACTTTCGTTAATAGCCGGGTGATCAAAAGCGATTTCAAAGTCGATGTGAAAACCGTCGTACGGTTCTACTTCGGCCCATTTGTCGCCTTCTTCAATACGAACTTTTTCTTTAATACGAATAAAGCGTTTAGCTGCATTTTGCTCTTCAATGCCGCCTTTTTGTAATAAATAAATAAATGGTAATGCACTACCATCCATAATTGGCACTTCTGAGCTGTCTAATTCTACAATTAGGTTATCAATCCCCATTGCTGCAACCGCAGCAATTAGGTGCTCAGTAGTTGATAAACGAACGCCATCTTTGTTAATTAAACAGGTACACAACTGCGTATCGCCAACGGCTTCAGGTGTTGTTTCAAATTCAACAACCGGATCAAGGTCGACACGACGAAATACAATCCCAGTATTTGCGCTCGCAGGTCGGAGAGTTATTGTGACCTTCTCACCTTTATGAAGTCCAATTCCTATGGCTTTGACTACTTCTGCAATCGTACGCTGTTTAATCATAGGTTCGCTCACTTAAATTTATTACAGTTAGACGGCGGATAGTAACATATATACGCGCGCCTTACAATATTCGCTCAATTTACCAGCAAAATAACGTTTTTTATTAGTCTGCTTGTTTGCGTAAAAATGCAGGGATGTCAAAGTAATCACCACCCTCTGATTTATCCGCTTTTTTACTCGTTTGCGACGACGAGCTTGCTGTATTGCTAGAACTTGCTGAACTCGCTTTTTCTGCGCTTTCAGTTTGTGCTTTAGCTGCACTTTCATCGGTGCTGTCTTGGCTTGCAAAGCTAGGCACATACATGCTGCTTGCTTGGTTAGACGTGTTTGCAACATCAGAACCCGAAGCCTTTTTAAAACCGTTATCAACAATACCAAACTGTGGACGACGATCGCCGCCTAAACCCGTTGCAACTACAGTTACACGTAACTCGTCGCTCATTTCAGGATCAATTACCGCACCCACAACAACCGTTGCGTTTTCAGAGGCAAGTGCTTTAACGTGGTTACCGACAATTTCGAATTCTTCAATCGCAATATCCATACCCGCGGTGATATTGACTAAGATACCTTTGGCACCTGTTAAATCAACGTCCTCCAATAATGGGCTTGAAATAGCAGCTTCTGCGGCTTCTTGTGCACGATCAGGACCTGACGCAGATGCAGTACCCATCATAGCAGTACCCATAGCAGACATAACAGTTCGTACGTCAGCGAAATCCACGTTAATTAAACCAGAGCGCGTAATGAGTTCTGCAATACCTTGTACTGCACCAAATAATACGTCATTAGCTTTAGCAAATGCATCTAGAAGTGTAGTGCCTTTGCCTAAAACTTTAAGTAATTTATTGTTTGGAATTGTAATAAGCGAATCTACAATTTCTGACAACTCGCTGATACCTTGTTCAGCTGCCGCTGCACGCTTCTTACCTTCAAAGTCGAAAGGACGCGTCACTACCGCAACAGTTAAAATACCCAGCTCTTTAGCAATTTTAGCAACCACAGGCGCAGCCCCTGTACCTGTACCGCCGCCCATGCCCGCTGCGATAAATACCATGTCGGCACCTTCAAGGCTTGCACGAATAGTCTCTGCATCTTCTTCAGCCGATTCGCGGCCTACTTCAGGGTTTGCACCCGCACCTAACCCAGAGGTTATTTGTGTGCCTAATTGAACTGTTACATCAGCAGCCGAATTTCGTAATGCTTGCGCATCTGTATTAGCGGCAATAAAGCGCACGCCTTCGATTTGCTGTTTTACCATGTGCTCAACAGCGTTACCGCCGCCGCCGCCCACGCCAATTACTTTTATTACAGCTTCTTCGCTGTGTTGTTCCATTATATCAAACATGTTCACTCTCCGACTTGAGTCTTAAAACTCGCCTTGAAACCATTTAGTAATGCGGTTCCACCAATTATTGTTATCCTCTGCTTTCGACTTTTGTGCATTCATCGATTGCATGGTGCGCCCGTATTGTAACAAACCAACAGCGGTTGCGTACGAAGGATCATCTACGTAGTCTGTTAAACCAACCATCCCGATTGGTTTACCTATTCTTACTGGCATTTGAAAAATGTCTTCCGCCACTTCCATTGCACCAGTCATTTTAGCAGTTCCGCCTGTTATAACGAGACCTGCCGCAATTTGGTCTTCTAAACCTGAACGACGAATTTCTTCCATCGCAAGTTCAAATAATTCTCTGAAACGAGGCTCTACCACCTCTGATAATGTATGACGTGACATTAATCTTGCAGGGCGCCCGCCTACACTTGGTACTTCAATAGTGTCTTCACTGCTTGCCAATTGGCTGCTTGCACATGCGTATTGTACTTTGAGTGACTCTGCATGCGATATAGGTGTACGAAATATTTTTGCAATATCACCCGTTACCTGATTACCCGCCACAGGGATTACTGCTGAATGACGCAGCGCACCGTTGATATAAATAGTGATGTCCATTGTACCACCACCAATATCGAGTACAGCGACTCCAAGCTCTTTTTCATCATCTGTGAGAACTGAATAACAAGAAGCCAATGCTGTAAATATCAATTGGTCGACTTCAAGGCCGCAACGCTCAACACATTTCTCTATGTTTTTAGCCATGTCGTTAGAGCAAGTAATAATGTGAGCACGTGCCTCCATACGCACACCGCTCATGCCTAGTGGGTTTTTAATCCCTTCTTGCATGTCTATGCTGTACTCTTGCGGTAGTGCATGCAGCATTTTACGTTCAGCTGAAATAGGCACAGAACGCGCAATGTGAATCACATTTTCAATATCTTCGTCTGTTACTTCAGTATTATTAATAGCAACAACACCGCTTTCGTTCTGGCATTGAATATGTTTACCAGAAATCCCCAAGTACACCGAACTAATTCGACAATCTGCCATTAATTCGGCTTCATCTATAGCGCGGCGAATAGACTCAGACACTAAGTTTAAATCGTTAACGCCACCTTTATCCATACCATGGGATACCTGGCTGCCCACACCAACAATGCTGAGCTTGTTATCTGCGGTGATTTCACCTACCGTGGCTACCACTTTCGAGGTACCAACGTCTAATCCAATCACGAGGTTTCTTTCTGCTGACTTAGTCATGCCTTACTCTTATTTTGTAATTGTTCTTCTTGCACTGGCTTAAAGCTCACTGCAAGGCCGGTATCATACCGTAAATCGACTGCATCTATCTGTGCTTTTTCTGGATATTCCATACGTGGGTAAACGTCTATAAAACGTTGCACACGCTTGGCTTTATCCCTACGCCCTAAATTTAAGCGCACCCCGCTATCAAGCCAAAGCTGCCAAGAAAAACGCTCTGATAAAGCTAAACTTTTAAGCGTTAACGCGTTTACTTTAAGCATTTCGTCAAACTGCTTAAAAGCAATCCATGCTTCTTGTTCGCTCCCTTCTGGGCCAAATAACTGAGGTAAATCTTTACTTAACTTATCGCTGCGAGCTTGAAAAGCCTCACCGTTGTTATTAATTAACAAGTCACTATTCCAATGCGCAACCGCCTCGTGTTCAACAACGTAAACCTGAATCGTATCAGGCCATTGTTTTCGCACCGATACAGTGGCCACCCAAGGTAGATTTTGCACTAGCTGTTGTACATGTTTTACATCAAGCTCAAAAAAACTACTTAAATCCGCTTTTTTTATTGCTGTTATTATTGCGGTTTCATCTGTGTATTTAGGATGCCCTTGCACCGTTAAGTGCTTTATTTGTGCATCTTTATTTTTTACTAACCAATCAGATACACCCGTTGTAATTTGCACTAAGCCTATAATAACAAATAAAAAAAAGCTCACGCCAAAAATCAGCGACCAATTTAGGTTCTGTTTGATTTTATGAGCTTTTTCTAAAAGGGGATGCATATTAAAGCGTTTGCTCCAAAATGCGAACAACTAATTGCTCAAAACTTGCCCCATTTGCTTTAGCTGCCATAGGCACTAATGATTTTTCTGTCATTCCGGGTACAGTATTAACCTCTAATAAATAAAAGTTGCCTTGCTCATCTTGCATTGCATCTACGCGGCCCCAACCGCTTGCGCCAACTAAGTCAAACGCTTCTAACGACATAGCCTGTAATTGCTGCGTATCGTGCGCCGATAAATTGGCTGGGCAATGATACTGCGTAGTATTTGATTGATACTTTGCCTGATAATCGTAAAAGCCATTTGGCGTTGTCATTTCAATTACGGGCTGTACTTCATCACCTAAAACAGTCACTGTAAATTCACGACCCGTTATCCACTGCTCAACCAACACTTGGCTATCAAACTTAAATGCATTAATTAATGCATCTTCAAGTTCTTGCGCAGTAGTTGCCTGTGCCATACCAATGCTCGACCCTTCATGAGAAGGCTTAACCATCACTTTTTTAAATTCAGCCATGATAGCGTGTGCATCAAAACCTTTTTTAGCATCTACAACGGCATAAGGCGCGGTGCTTAAGCCTGCCGATTTAAACAAGTGCTTACAACGAATTTTATCCATTGCCAGCGCTGAACCCAGTACGTTACTGCCGGTGTAAGGTAAGTTCATAAACTCTAATGCACCTTGAACAGTTCCGTCCTCACCACCTCGGCCGTGTAGTGCAATAAAAACACGATCTACATTTAACTCTTTGAGTTCCCACAATGACCGATTTTGAGGATCGAATGCAATCGCATCTACACCGCAATTTTGTAATGCATTAAAAACAGCCTGACCCGACTTTAATGACACTTCACGCTCTGCTGAGTTACCACCAAGCATTACCGCTACTTTACCAAATTGTGCATTTACTTGGGTCATACTTCACCTTGTTTTAATTTTTCTATCGACATGCCTGTTGCTGCTAACGTTTTTACTAACTGGCCTATATTACCCGCACCTTGGGTCAATACTAAGTCATTATTTTGCAGGTTATCTGCTAATACACCCGCAAGCTCTTTACTTGATGCTACGTGCAATGGTTCTTTGCCACGTTGACGAAGGCTTCGGCATAAACTTTTACTATCAGCGCCCACTATAGGCTCTTCGCCTGCGCCATAAACGTCTAACAATAAAAGCTGATCTACATCGGCAAGTACTTTTACAAAGTCTTCATATAAATCACGAGTACGACTATAACGATGCGGCTGATAAATCATTACTAAGCGTTTATCGGGCCACCCCTCGCGTACTGCCGCAATAGTTGCTGCAACCTCTGAAGGGTGATGACCGTAATCATCCACTAACATTATATTGCCGCGTTCGTTTTCAAATTCGCCGTAGTGTTGAAAACGACGGCCAATACCTTCAAACTTTTGTAATGCTTCTAAAATTGCTTGGTTAGCAATATTTTGATCTTTTGCTACTGCAATCGCTGCTGTTGCATTCAATGCGTTATGTTTACCTGGCATATTTAGGGTTGCCGTTAAACACTCACCTTGTTTATTGGTTACCGTAAACGTACACGTATTAGCTGACTGGCTAAAATCACTCATACGATAATCAGCCGTTGACGACTCGCCATATGTAATAATAGGACGCCCAAAACGAGGAATTAGTTCGGCGGCTACCTCAGAGTCGATACATACAACAGCCAGACCATAAAATGGCAGGTTATGTATAAAATCGACATAAGTGTCTTTCATTTTTTCAAGGCTGCCACCGTATGTATCCATGTGATCTTCTTCAATATTAGTGATCACCGATACCATAGGTTGTAAGTGTAAAAACGACGCATCACTCTCATCAGCTTCTGCAATTAAAAAATCGCTTTTACCCACTTTAGCGTTACTGCCTGCACTATTTAATAAACCACCAATAATGAAGGTTGGATCGAGCCCAGCTTGTGCATAAATGCTGGCAATTAAACTTGTTGTTGTGGTTTTACCATGTGTACCTGCAATGGCTATACCATGGCGGAAACGCATTAATTCAGCTAGCATTTCAGCACGACGAACAACAGGAATTCTTGCAGCTTTTGCGGCAATTATTTCAGGGTTAGTTTCGTCAATAGCACTTGAAACTACCACCACATTGGCATCTTTTACGTTGTTTTCGTGATGACCAATGAATACTTCTGCACCCGCTTTAATCAAGCGATCTGTCATCGCACTATGCGCAATATCAGACCCTGTAATACGGTAACCTTCAAAAGCGAGCACTTCGGCAATACCGCCCATACCCGCTCCACCAATACCAATAAAGTGGATGGTTTCTATTCGACGCATTGCAGGTCGTATACTTTTGTTTTGTACTGATGCTTCTTTCACTTACGCTCTCTTATTTGATACTTGCTCACAGTGCGCGGCTACGCTTGCTGTGGCATCTAAAATGGCTTGTTTTTTTGCGTTATTAGCCATTTTATTAATTAAACTAGGGTTTACTAAGTAAGGGGTTAATAGCGCAACAATCGATTGCTCATTAAATACACTTTGCTGCATGAGTAACGCTCCATCTGCCTCAACCAAATATTGGGCGTTAGCCGTTTGATGGTCGTCAACTGCATGAGGAAATGGCACAAATACAGCCATTTTGCCCGCTGCTGCAATTTCACTTACCGTTAGCGCACCAGCTCGGCAGATAACAATATCAGCCCAAGCATACGCTGCATCCATGTCATCAATAAATTCCGCAGCTTTTACATTATCGCTTTCAAACATGTGCGTTTTGTAGGCTTGCTCAACGCTGTTTAAATGCCCTTTACCTGTCTGGTGCCATACATTTATTGCACTGGTTTTGTTAAGCGCTTTAAATGCACTTGGAAGTGTTTGGTTTAGTACCTGAGCCCCTAACGACCCTCCCACAACCAACATATTAACCGGTGTTGAAACGTCACGCGTTGCTATGTCTATTACACTTTGACGAACTGGATTGCCGACAAGTTCGGCTTGTCCTGCATCAAAAGCGCTTGGAAAAGCCGCTAAAACGCGATTAGCAAATCGTGAAAGCCATCGGTTACTCATGCCAGCAACCGCATTCTGTTCATGAATAACTAACGGAATACCTAAACTTTTTGCAGCAATACCTGTTGGTCCAGTTACGTATCCTCCCATTGCAAGAACAACATCTGGACGTTGATTTTTCAATACCTTACGCGCTTGCAATATTGCATTAATGACCATGAATGGCGCTTTAACAAGGCGTTTTAATCCGTTGCCACGCACGCCTTTTACATTAATAAAATCAATTTCTATATTGTGCTTAGGAACAACGCTTGCTTCCATTCTATCGGGTGTGCCAATCCAAGTAACTTGCCACCCCTGTGCTTTTAAGTAATCAGCAACTGCAATACCTGGAAATATATGCCCGCCAGTTCCACCAGCGACTACAACACACTTTTTACTCATCGTTTACCTCCGCCTGAGGTCGCTTGCTTAGTTGCCATTTTAGTCTCAAAATCAACGCGTAATAATATTCCAGTTGCTATGGTCATAATCATCAAACTAGAACCACCATAAGAAATAAACGGTAATGTAAGACCTTTAGTCGGTAAAATTCCCGCACTTGCCCCTACATTCACCATGGTTTGAAACGCAAACCAAATACCTATTGCAAAGGCAAAGTAGCCTTCGTATTCTTTACCGCACTTTAAGGCTTGCTGGCCAATTAATAGTGCTCTAAATACTAAAGTGGCGAGCACCATTAAAATGCTTACCACGCCAACTAAACCAAGCTCTTCGCCAATAACCGCAAAAATAAAATCATTGTGTGCTTCAGGAAGGTATTGCAACTTTTGCACGCTATTACCTAACCCTTGGCCAAACCATCCACCTTGGCTGTACGCCATTAACGATTGAACGAGCTGGTACCCTTTTCCGAATGGGTCGTCCCAAGGGTCTAAAAAGCCAACAACACGCGCCATACGATAAGGCTCAACAATAATCAACAAAACAACCAAGCCAATCCCGGTTAAAATAAGGACAAAAAACTGCCATAGTTTTGCGCCCGCTAAAAACAATAAGCCAACTGTTGTTACAAACATAACAACTACGGTGCCTAAATCAGGCTGCAACAAAATAAGCAATGCATACACAGCAAACACTGCAATAGGCTTTGCAAAACCTTTAATGTTCTCTTGTACTTCTTCACGCTTTCGGACCAAGTAACCCGCTATGTAACTAAAAAAGTACAATTTAGCGGCTTCAGCCACCTGAAAACCAATAGGTCCAATTGGGATCCAACGCTTGGCACCATTAACCTCGCGGCCAATAATTAATACAGCAATGAGCAATACCATGCCCAGTATCAATAAATATGCATTTGAGCGTTTCCACCAATCCATTGGCACACAAACCGTGATCCAAAAAAGAACAAACGCAACGGCCAAAAACATCCCGTGACGAATAGCAATATGATGTGAGTTATCAAAAAGGCGCTCTGCCGTGGGCATAGACGCACTCATCACCATAATAAAGCCAACACCAATTAGCATTAGCATTGAATAAAGCAAAGGCACATCATAAAGCTGCGGCGAAGGTTTTGGTGTTAATGTGTCTTTTATTTGTGCAAGCGCAATCATATGTTATCCGCCAAAACACACTTAACAAAGTCATCACCACGTTGCATATAGTTGTTATACATATCAATGCTTGCACATGCTGGCGCTAATAAAACTACATTACCCGGCGAACTAAGCTGCTTAGCTAAATTAACCGCCTCACTCATGTTATTTGTTAAATGGCTTTTGCTGCTCAGAGCCACTAGCTTTTTGGCATCTTTACCAAAACAGATCAGCGCTTTTACATGCTTTTGTAAGTAAGGTTTAAGCGGGTTTAAATCAGCGCCTTTTGCATCGCCTCCCGCTATCACAATTAAGTTTTGAGTTTCTGTGGCCAAACTGTCTATGGCTGCTATGGTAGCGCCTACGTTTGTTGCCTTTGAATCGTTAAAGTATTTAACGCCATGTTGCTGAGTAACAAATTGGCAGCGATGAGCCAATCCGCTAAACTCATTTAGTGCCTTTTTATAAGCCTCTTTACTAATATTAAAGGGGCTTAGTAACGCCATAACCGCAAGCGTATTTAAATAATTGTGCTTACCTACAACAGCAAGTGTATCAACAGGTAAAAACGCTTCATTGCTAGCGAAAAAATACGTACTGCTATTATGCTGCCCTAAATAATATTCACCCTGTTGAGTACCAAAAGCAATTTTAGCCGTAGCACTGCTACTGGACGGGTGCGTTTGTTTGTCATCTTCATTAACAACAAGACATTGTGTACCGTTGTAAATAGATAGCTTTGAATCTATATATGCTTGGTAGCTATCGTAACGATCTAAATGATCTTCAGATACATTTAACACCGTTGCACTCACCGATTTTAAGCTTGTTGTGGTATCTAATTGAAAGCTCGAAAGCTCAAGCACATAAACATCAAAGTCGTCATTGAGTAAATCAAGCACTGCGGTACCAATATTGCCGCCAAGTGCCACATTAAAGCCAGCCGCTTTTAACACGTCATAGGCTAAAGTCACTACGGTTGATTTACCATTTGAGCCAGTCACTGCCACTACAGGTTTAGTATTAATGCGCGCAAATAGCTCAACATCACCTATGACTTCAACACCCGAATTAATAGCACTCGCAATGGCAGGCGTTTTAAGGCTTAACCCAGGGCTTACAATAATCATATCACTGCTATTAAGCCCAGCAGCATCTAAGCTGCCAAAGTGTGTATTTAAACTAGGCGCATGACTGCTCAGCCATTCAATCCCTGGGGGATTTGCTCGGCTGTCGACAACCTTTGGCGTTAAACCGTGAGATAGTAAAAAACGCACAATGCCCAGACCGGTTACACCGAGTCCGAGCACTGTTATTTGTTTATTCTTTATCTCGTTTAAATATTGCATTTATCTTATCTTTAATGTCGCAAGACCTGCGAGAACCAACACAATAGATATAATCCAAAAACGCACAATAACGCGCGGCTCTGGCCAACCTTTTAATTCGTAATGATGGTGAATAGGCGCCATTCTAAAAATTCGTTGCCCTCGTAACTTATACGAGCCCACTTGTAAAATCACCGACAATGCCTCCATTACAAAGACACCGCCCATGATAATCAGTAGAAGTTCTTGACGAACCAGCACTGCAATAATCCCCAGCGCTCCACCTAATGCTAATGAGCCTACATCACCCATAAATACTTGCGCCGGGTAGGTGTTAAACCATAAAAACCCAAGCCCTGCACCAACAATGGCAGTACACACAACCACAAGCTCACTGGCTAATGGCAAATGAGGAATATGTAAGTAAGCAGAAAAATTAATATTACCGGTTAAGTAAGCAATTATGGCAAGTGCCGCCGCAACTAAAATAGTCGGTACAATAGCGAGGCCATCTAGACCATCAGTCAGGTTTACAGCATTTGATGTTCCAACCAATGCAAAATAGGTAATAACAATGTAAAACAAGCCTAACTGCGGTAAAACATCTTTAAAAAACGGCACAACTAAAGACGTTTCTGCAGCTTGCGTACTTGTAAAGTACAATGCAGTTGCAACCACAAGTGCAATTACTGACTGCCAAAAGTACTTCCATTTCGCTATAAGCCCTTTTGGATCTTTACGGATAACTTTTCGGTAATCATCGATAAAGCCGACAATTCCCAGTGAGCCAATTACAAATAACGTTGCCCACACATACTTATTGGAGAGATCGGCCCACAATAAGGTACTTGTAAAAATTGCCGCTAAAATAAGCAGGCCACCCATAGTTGGCGTACCCGATTTTGATAAGTGTGATTGTGGGCCATCATCGCGTACTGTTTGCCCAATTTGCATTTTTTGCAAACCACGAATTAGCTTTGGCCCTAAATACAGAGACATAATGAGCGCAGTTAAAATCCCCAAAATAGCGCGCAGTGTTAAATACGAAAAAACATTAAAACCACTAAAATACTGTGTTAAATACTCAGCCAGCCAAACTAACATTATGATACTCCATTGATGGCTTGTTGCTGGCCATTAACTAAATCGGTTACTAATAATTCCATGCGAGAACTGCGTGATCCTTTCACGACGATGGTCGTTTTTTTATTTACTTGATTAATTGTGGCTTGAATTTGTTGCTGCATCTGGTCACGGTTTGAGAAGTGACGATTCGCAAGTGCAAATACATCGCTTGCACACTTACTCAACACACCTAGAGTAAATAGCTCATCAATGCCTTTTTCAAGCGCATATTCGCCAACTTCTTGATGGTATTTACGTGCGTCTTCACCAAGCTCCCCCATATCCCCCAGCGCTAAAATACGATGCCCTTGCATATCACTCAGTAAGTCAATCGCAGCCTTTACTGATTTAACATTGGCATTGTAGGTATCATCAACCACGGTGAGCATGTCAGACACTTCTATTAAGTTTACGCGCCCTTTTACATCGCCCATCGTCGCTAACGCATGAGCAATATCATCTAAAGTGACATCAAGCTCGCTTGTTAGTGCAGCTGCAATAAGTGCATTGCTAATATTATGTTTACCCGGTAATGCGAGAGTAACAGGTACTTTTTTTTGTTTTGTACATAACGTAAAGCTTGCACGTGCATTAGCGTCTAAGCTTATATCTTCAGCCCAAATATCGAGTTTTTCAGAGGTTGAAAAGCGCTTTATGTTGCGCCCTTCAAGTTTATCTAGCCAATATTGACTAAACTCACTATCGCAATTAATTATGGCTACGCCATTTTCTTTAAGACCATCAAAAATTTCGCCTTTTGCTTTGGCCACGCCCATCAAGCTACCAAAACCTTCTAAATGGGCTGGTGCTACATTACACACTACCGCTACATCAGGTTTGGCCATTGCCGTTGTGTATGCAATTTCACCTAAATGATTTGCACCCAGCTCTATTACTGCAAAACGGTGTTGTGGCTCTAAACGCAACAACGTTAGCGGTACGCCAATATCGTTATTAAAATTACCTTTGGTTGCCAGCACATCGCCATGCACAGATAAAATAGCCGCGCACATTTCTTTTACTGTGGTTTTACCCACACTGCCCGTAATAGCGATTGTTTTAGGTGCTACTTGCGCCATAACCGCTGTACCAATAGCGCCTAATGCTATACGCGTGTCATTCACTATAAACTGGGCAATATCAACATCGACTTTATGATCGACAATAACGCCTATCGCGCCTTTTTGTTTTGCCTCAGCTATAAATTTATGACCATCAAAATTTGGCCCTTTAAGTGCTAAAAACACTTCACCTTCGCATACTGTGCGAGTATCTGTATTTATGTTGAGCACTTGCTGATTATCACCCTGATAATCGGTTGTTAACACATTGGCTAACCAATCAAAATCCATCGGGATCATGCTTGAGTCCCTCTATCTGTTTTTATTAATTGTTCTTGTACAAACTGGCGATCGCAAAAGTCGATACGTTCATCGCCTATAATTTGATAATCTTCGTGGCCTTTTCCCGCAATTAACACCACTTCATTAGAAGCTGCATTATTAATTGCATAACTAATTGCTGACGCTCTATCTGCTTCTAAATGTGCGCTTTGAGGTGCAGCTAAACCTGAAGCTACCTCTGCAATAATCACATTTGGATCTTCTGAGCGTGGGTTATCGCTGGTAATAATCACTTTGTTAGCATTTTTTTCAGCAGCTTGGGCCATTAATACGCGCTTCCCCTTGTCCCTGTCACCACCACAGCCAAATACACAGCTCACGCCACCTGGCACATGTTTTTGCAATGCTTGTAATGCTAAAGCTAATGCTTCTGGCGTATGCGCATAATCAACTACGCAAGTTGGTTTACCCGCAACACTAAATGCTTGCATTCGTCCTGCTACTGGCTGAAGTTGTTGGCAACCTGCAATAAGTTGCTCTAGGGGATAACCTAAACCCAATAACGTGGCTAAAGCAGCTGTTAAGTTATAAAGATTAAATTCACCAAACAGCGGCGATTTTACCTTAATATCACCCCAGCTTGTAGATAATTGCGCCGAAATACCTTCAGCCGAATAATCAACATCTGAAAAGTACACATACTGTGCATTTTTAGGCGCTAAATTTTTTCGTCCGTAGCAAATTAAATTATTAAAATCGTATTTTTCAAGCCACTGCTCTGCTTGGTTGTCATCTTGGTTTAGTACAACAAGCTGTGGGTCAAAATCACGAAATAGCATGAGTTTTGCATCACCATAACTCGCCATATCACCGTGGTAATCTAAGTGATCGCGAGAAAGGTTAGTAAATACAGCAGCTTTAAACTGGCACTGTGCAACACGGTGCTGTACAAGTCCGTGCGACGACACCTCCATTGCCACCAGCTTTTTATCTGCTTGATGTAAGTCGCTCAATATATGTTGTAAATCGACTGCTGAAGGCGTGGTGTTTATAAGCGGCGTTAAATTATCTGGATGGCCAAAACCAAGCGTACCAATAATTGCTGACTGCGTATTACAATACTGCGCTAAATGAGCAATCATAGCCGTGGTAGTCGATTTACCGTTTGTACCAGTTACACCAATTAAATCAAGGCTATGGCTCGGTTTATCGTAAAAACGACTAGCCAGTTCAGCCAACTTTTTATCAAGCTCAGACACTAAATAAAGTGGCTCAAATGCAACATCAAACTCGCACAGTCTGTCGGCAATAACTGCGACAGCACCCTTTTCAATTGCTTTAGCTATAAACTGCCCGCCATCTAGCGCATGGCCCTTTATTGCTACAAATACATCGCCTGGGTTGACGTCTCGGCTATCTAATCGCAAATGATTTACAAGCTGCGATGGTGCATCTATTTCTATGTATTTTAAAATGCTTTTTAAATCACGCATCGTTCTTTTTACCTTTTACGTACGCAACTTCTTCCTTGTCGGGTGCGACGTTTAATATTCTTAATGCGTTAGAAACGATTTCTGCAAATGCAGGGCCTGCAGTGGCACCTCCATAGTACACATCACCGCCAGGTTCATTGATCATTACTACCACAGCTAAACGTGGATTACTTGCTGGTGCAACACCTGCAAAATAACCAACATATTCATCACCGTAACCACCTACTGCGGCTTTTTTAGAAGTACCCGTTTTACCCGCTGCACGGTAACCATCAACTTTAACGTTATGTGCTGTGCCACCACTTTCAAATACGCTTTCCATCATGTTTACTACCGCTTCAACATCTTGCTGTTGAAAAACGCGATCCCCTTCAGGGATAGAATCTTGCTTTAGTACAGTGAGCGGTCTGTTGACACCTCCCGCGCCTAACATGGCATAGAAGCGAGCCATTTGCGCAGTACTAACAGCAATATTGTAACCAAATGACAATGCAGCAATTTCGTGATCAGACCAACGACGATTAGGGTAAAATAAACCACTGCTTTCACCTACCATACCCGTGCCAGAGTCAGATCCGAATCCGACCTTTTGGAATAAACCCACGAGGTAGTCTTTTGGAACCAACTGAGTAACCTTAGTCACCCCCATATTTGACGAATATTTTAGTATTTCTCGTAGTGACATTTCACCATGGTTACGCGTATCTTGGACTAAACTTCCCCCTAAACGCATCCAACCTGGGTAGGTGTCAATTTGTTCATCGGCTTGAATTGCGCCGTAGTCTAGCCCAGCTAAAATGGCCAGTGGCTTAACGGTTGAACCCGGTTCGAACAAATCAGTGATAGCGCGATTTCTGCGTTTATGGGGAGCCGCATCGGTTAGATTATTTGGATTAAAAGACGGGCTATTAACCATTGCTAATACTTCACCGGTTTTAACATCAACCACCATGGCTGAACCCGATGTAGCCTTATAAGATAAAACCGCTGACTTTACAGCTTTATAAGCAATTGCCTGAATACGTTGATCAATACTTAGTTGAATACTTTCGGGCTCTACACGCTCTCGCTCATCTAGCACTTGTACTTCACGGCCTTGGGCGTCTTTTCTTATAGTTCGACGACCTTCTTCACCGGTTAAAGCGTTTTCGTAGAGCTTTTCAATGCCTTCAATGCCTTTACCATCGATGTTGGTAAAGCCAATAATATGCGCGGTCACTTCGCCAGCCGGATAGTAACGCTTAGACTCATCCAATAAATGAATACCAGGAAGACGCAAGCCACCAATATAATCGGCTACTGCAGGGGTTACTTGGCGTTTTAAATAAACAAAACGACGACTCGGATCATTTAAAAGTCGGGAGTTAATTTTTGCCTGATCAATACGTAATACATCAGCTAATTCGCGCCAACGTAAATCGTTTTTGTAATACTGTGTGGTGCGTTTGTTTAGCTCTACTGCATTATCTAACAACGCTTGTTTGTCTTCACCATTTTTTCGCGCTTGCCTAACAACTTTAGATACCAGTGATTTATGTAAAGCTTTAGGGTCAGCATACACACTCACAACGGGTACACTAACCGCGAGCTCTTTGCCATTGCGGTCAAAGATCATTCCACGTTGCACATGAAGTTTTTCGACGCGTACTGTACGTTTGTCACTTTCCGAACGTGCTTTATCAGGTTCAATTACTTGTAAATAGGCGGCACGAGACACAAGCGTCACAAACACCAAAAACACAACCGAACACACCAGCATAAAGCGCCATGTGATTAAGTTGTTAACTGGTTTTTTGCCTCGATTTCTCATTTTACTATAATTACCTGTTCATCCTGACTCGTCGGTCTTTTCATTTTTAATTGCGAGGTTGCCACTTCTTCAATACGCGCATGCTGAGAGTAAAACTCCTCCTCAACTAGTAAGTACCGCCACTCTAAATCAAGCTCATCTCGTTCTTGCAGTAATTTATCTTGTTCAATTAACTGCCCGCGCGCTAAATGCGTAACTTGCACTACGCTAAAGCCAGAAACAAATATCGTAACCAACAAGGCCAAGGTGAGCTTATTAGCACCAAGGCCTTTAATTATTTCGAAAAATAAATTGGGAGGTTGACGATGATTTGCTTTTGTATTCATCCCAACCTCTGAGCAATCCTAAGTACAGAGCTTCGTGAACGCGGATTGCGCGCTACTTCTTCAGTGCTTGGTTTAATAGCTTTACCCACTGCTTTTAACGTCAGGTTTTGATTTATTTGTGCATCGGTTAAAGGCAGACCTCTGGGTAATGCTTCTCCCTTACTCTGTTTTCTAATAAATTGTTTTACTATGCGATCTTCAAGTGAATGAAACGAAATGACCACTAAGCGACCGCCCGGCTTTAATACTTTTACGGCCGATTGCAGCGCCGTTTGTATTTCTTCAAGTTCGCTGTTTATATAAATACGAATAGCCTGAAAAGTGCGCGTTGCGGGGTGTTTAAACTTATCTTTCACTGGTACGGCTTCATCAACTAAATCAGCAAGCTGCTTAGTTGTTGTAATGGGTGTGTGCTCTCGAGTTTCTAAAATTTTATGTGCAATACGCTTACCGAACTTTTCTTCACCCAACTTTTTAATGACGTGGGTGATATCATCTAACTCAGCTTCTGCCAACCACTGAGCAGCACTTCGGCCGCTTGTTGGATCCATGCGCATATCAAGCGGGCCATCTTTCATAAAACTAAAACCGCGCTCAGCATCATCAAGTTGTGGAGATGACACACCAATATCTAATAAAATGCCATCCACTTTACCAATGAGATCGTTTTGCTCAGCTACATCGTAGAGTTTTGAAAATCGAGTGTGTGCTATAGCAAAGCGGGAGTCATCGGCAAATTTTTCAGCCGACTTTATAGCCTGTGGATCTTGGTCTATTGCCTGTAAGCGTCCTGCATCGCCTAAACGAGCAAGTATTTGACCTGAATGACCGCCTCGTCCAAATGTGCCATCCATATAAATGCCGTCTGGCTTAATTGCTAGGGCATCAATGGTTTCGTCCATCAAAACAGATACGTGTTCAAATTGCGCTGTCATTAGCTATTGTTTGCCTTTTTTTGTGCCGTTAAAGTGTAAAGTTATCTAAATCTGAATTAGGCTCAAAATCACCTAGCCTCTCAAGCTCAGTATCTTGGCGCATTTGCTCGTTCCAACGCGCTTCATCCCAGATTTCAAATTTATTCATTAACCCAACTAGCATTATTTTTTTACCAAGGTCTGCATGCGCACGTAACGACGGCGCTAACAAAATCCGACCATTTTTATCAAGTTGATACTCTGTCGCATTGCCTAACAACATGCGTTGCATTCGACGGGCACGTGGATTCATATTGGAAATTTTAGCTAAGCGACTTTCTATTTCTTGCCATTCAGCCAATGGATACAACCACAAGCAGGGCTCATTTAACGCGACGGTACAAATCACTGTTCCCTGATCTTCAGATAGCAGCGATTCTCGGTACTTGGTCGGCACCGCAAAACGTCCTTTATCATCCAAACTCAGTGAACTCGCGCCACGGAACATAATTAGCCTGCTTTAAATTATTTTAATCAGCTATTAATCTATGCTGATCCAGTTTGATCCACTAAAAACCACTTTTTACCACAGTGCTCCAGTTTAGGGCTTGACAAGCCTTTTTGTCAAGTAAGCTGACCTCCTTTAACGAGTCTCTAAGCTAGAAAAAATAAGGGTTCAGGCGAAGCGGTTGAATTACGTGGGAAAAAGTGGAGATACAAACAAAAAAATATTTTCATCCATTTTAATAACTTTTTGTTTACATGGTTTGATTACTGAATAAACAGTGAATAATTACAATTTTTTAGCGGGTTTTACTCACTTTGTAATATTTACTTGGATCGGTGGTAAGAGTTACTGCTTCGTTTTTATTATATGTTAAAAACGACTCAACAAAAAAACATTATAACGTATAAAATCAACTAGTTATATAAATATCACAGTCTGGTTTAATTGTTGCTTCAGTTAATGAACTACTTAAATACTTTTACTCATTAAGGATTGATTATGGCTACTGCTACGACGACTAAACAAAATACGACTACAGATATTAAGTCTGACACTAAAGCACAAACGACTGATGCCCCACTGACAGAAAAAGCAACATCAGCTGCTCACGATGCGGTTGACGCACTGTCTACAAAAGCAGCAACAGCTGAAAGTAGCGTGAGAAAAGGTGCATCTAGTTCTGCTGAGGCACTGAGCGAAAAGCAATTAATTGCTCGCGAAAAGCTGAGTGAGTGCACAGCTAAAACACGTGCCTTCGCATCTGAGAATCCTCTAGCTACAGCAGGAATTGCATTTGCAGCGGGTATGTTAATTACGTCATTATTCCGTCGTAAGTAAAACCTGATGGAAAATTTTCACTCGAGCACAACCAAGGATGGTACAGCGCAAAACCAAACGACTGATCAACAGTACCAAAAGGATGATTGGCAAGATCATATTGCAAAACTCTTAACGTATTCAAAGCAGCTCAAGGATGATTATCACACTCAAGGAAAGATCACCCACCAGCTTGCAAAGGCTGAATGGCGCTTATCGTTAAGATCGCTTGCATTGATCTCTATATTTTTAGGCTGTTTTGCCAGTGGTTTGGTTTTGTTGTGGGCGGGCGTATTAGGTGCGGCAGGTTATGCGATATACGACCTATTTGGTTCTGTGTGGGTAAGTATTGCAACCGTTACACTATTACAGGTCGCATGTTTGTTTTGGCTATGGAAAAGCGTTGCGTATTTAAGCAACAAAATAGGTTTTAGCAAAACCCTTAAAAGCATTAAACAATTATTAAACTTACAAGGACATTAATATGTTAGTTGATATGTTGATTAAAAACCCTGATGCAAACGTAAAAGCACTGACTAAACAAATGGATTTACAAAGCGAGCTTAAGCGACAACACCAAGCCGCGTTTATATATCGATTAAAGCGTTTTGCAGCCAGTAAAGTAGGCTTAAGCAGCGCATTTATAGCTGGCGTTGCCGTTCAATCCGGTAGAAGTGAAACCAGCCTTATAAGAAAATACGGCTGGCTAATTAGGTTAATTGGTTAGCTGGTTAACTATGCCCTGCCATGTGCTTGCAAATAATTTATTTCTGGCCCTTTTGGTACAATCTGGGTGGGATTAATCATAGTGTGGCTAAAATAGTAATGCCGCTTGATATGATAGAAATCAACCGTATTTGCAACTCCCTCAACTTGGTACAAATCCCTTAAGTATCCACTCAACGAAGGGTAACTCTCAATTGTGCGCAAATTGCATTTAAAATGCCCTACATACACACAATCGAACCTAATTAACGTTGTAAATAAGCGCCAATCTGCTTCCGTAATTTTGTCACCCGCAAGGTAGCGTTTTTTACTCAGTATTTTTTCAACTTTGTCTAGAGCTGTAAACACATCGTCGAATGCTTGTTCGTACGCGTGCGTTGTTGTTGCAAATCCAGCTCGGTAAACACCGTTATTAATATTTGGATAAACTAACGCATTAAGTTCATCGATTTCACTACGAAGTGATTCAGGGTAGTAATCGTCTTTATTACCTGTTATTTCATTAAACGTACTATTAAACATGCGTATTATATCGGCAGATTCATTACTAACTATCTTGTTTTGTTTTTTGTCCCACAAGACAGGAACAGTTACTCGTCCTGAGTAATTAGAATTATTTTTAGTATAAACTTGGTGTAAGTAATCACTAGCAAATAAGGCATCACCCGTGCTGTGGTTATTTTGATCAAACTCCCAGCCATTAGCCAACATGTCAGGGCTTACAATCGATACAGAAATAAGTTCATCAAGCTTTTTTAACGTACGGAAAATAAGTGTGCGGTGTGCCCAAGGGCACGCTAACGAAACATATAAATGATAACGCCCAGCCTCAGCTTTAAAACCACCTTCGCCAGTTTCACCTGCGCTACCGTCTGACGTGATCCAATTTCGTAATTGCGCGGCCTCACGCTCAAACTTTCCGTCGCTTGAATCTGTGTCATACCATTTATCTTGCCATTGACCATTAACAAGTAATCCCATTATTTGCTCCTCAAAAATTAAATAAGTGTGCCAAATTGACCATTTTGGTAATCATGAACGGCTTGCTGTATTTCGGCTTGTGTTGTCATAACAAATGGCCCCATGTGTGCAATGGGTTGCTTGAGCGGATTACCCGCTAAAATTAATACACCTGCACCATGTTGCGTTGCTATATCAATATCGCTACCTTGCTCTAAAATTAGTAACTTACCCGCCTTGAATGTTTGATTATCTGGCGCGATAAGGGATCCCGAATGTATGTAAAGCATCACATTTTGTTGTTTTAAAGGAGCAAGCTTTAGCTGCTTACCAGCAGGTAAAGTTACATCGGCTAAAGCGGCATTTGCAGAGAGCTTTTGAATACTTGATGTTAATTCAACTGCCTCAAATTGCCATGAACCAGCAAGGGCAGTTAATGTAACACCGCTTTCATTTTTAAAGGTTGGAGCTGGGCTTTGCGTTGTATCTTGATAAATGGGATCGCGCATTTTTTCTTTGCTTGGCATATTGATCCAAATTTGAAAACCATGGAGTCCGTCTTTGGCATCAGGCAGAGGCATTTCGCTGTGGATCACTCCATTGCCTGTACTCATCCATTGCACATCGCCTGCTCTGATCGCTTTTTTATTACCCATTTGATCTTTGTGCTCAAATCCTCCTTTAATAATATAAGTAAACGTTTCCATACCTCGGTGCGGATGCGCAGGAAAACCGCCCATATAATCAGCCTCGTTATCTGACTTGAGCTCATCGATCATTAAAAACGGGTCAAGGTATTTACCATCGAATCCAGGGATACGGCTTATATTGACACCGTCACCATCTTGAGTTGCATAAGATGTTAATATTTTTGCTATATTCATTTTTTAAATCACTATCTGAAATATTATCTATACTTATTTAAGCACTGATAAAACCAAACAACCATGTCTTTATATCGCGCTAACCATTCGTTTTTTTAGAATGATTTGATAGTAAAATATTTTTTCATAACAACTTATAAAATATGGTTTTTTTATATTTTATTGACTACAATCACCATTAAATTTACTCAAAAAAGGGACAGAGTATTTTAACCTCATCGCTCAAAAGTCAATTTTATAGGTTACTAATCATTATTAGTATCCCGGGCATTCTTGTGACATTTTTAGCCCTATGGGCAGAACGTGAGGCTGCGATTGAAAAAAGCGAAGAAAAAGTCGTTAATATTGCTAAGCATTTAACCCACCAACAAACAGCAATGATTGGAGAGACTGAGCAACTCACTCGGTTTTTAGCAAACACAATTGCTGCAGAACCCAACCTTCCGGACACGTGCCCTAGCTATTTTTACCAAATACAAGAGCTCTACACAAACGTTGCCAATATTGGTGTAGTTGATGACAAAGGAAACTTAATTTGTGTAACCAATGGCATAGTAAAAAATGTGTCTATTAGTGATAGGCAATACTTTAAAAATGCCATAGCAAATAAAAGCTTTTCAATTGGGTATTTTCAATACGACAGAAGCATTCAAGCACCCAGTGTTAACTTTGCTCACCCTATTATTGATAAGCAAAAGCAATTAAAGGGCGTTGTTGTTACAGTGATTGCACTTGACTGGTGGAGTGCAGCTTTAGACAAAGCCGAATTCCCAATTGGTTCGAACGCTGTTATTGCTGATTCTAATGGCCTTGTACTGGCGAGTTACCCAAACTCATTGCTACCTTTAGGGGAAAAAATTAACAACAAACACTTTTTACATGGCGATAGCTCATTAGCTATGTTTAAAGACGATAACAACGTCAATCAAATCTTTCACCGAGCAACTATTTATAATGACATTAATAACAATAATTTAGAAATTTACATCACATCGCCCACTGATAAATATATTGATCGAGCAAATAAACACTTTTTAGAAACTATTATTTTATTTTTTAGCGCTATTTTAATTATTGCTTTTATTGGCCACCATTTAATTAAAAAAAGTATTTTTTACCCTATTGAAAAACTCTCCCAAGCAACCGACCTATTAGCACAAGGCAATATGCCCGCTCATAAAATAAAACCTAATAGTCCTGAATTATCAGCTTTGTATACGCGCTTTGAAGCCATGGCTGAAACACGTTTGCAAACAGAAGCCGATTTAAAAAACAAACACGACGAGTTGACAGGGTTACTAAATGCTCTCCCCGATATGTACCTTAGATTCAACAATACGGGTACTATACTTAACGTTAGCGGCACCATTATCCCGCTATTTGCCGCAAGCAGTAAACTGCCTGAAAACTTATTAGACATATTACCAAAAGATATCACTGAACAAATTTTGAGTGAAGCATCCAACCGCGAAGACGTCATCACCTTTGATTTTAAAATCAGTACAGGTGTGGCGGATCACTATTTTGAGGCGAACATAAATCATCTTGAAAAAAGTGATGAGCTAATACTTGTACTTCGTGATATCAGCCAACGCAAAGTAAATGAAGACTCGCTTCACTTAGCGTCTCTTGTTTATGGTAACAGTAGCGAAAGCATGGCAATTACAGATGCCAACGGTATTATTTTTGATGTAAACCCTGCCTTTTGTGAAACAACACAATATTCTAAAGACGAAGTGATTGGCCACTCTACCCGCATACTTTCTTCAGGTGAACACTCAAAAGAGTTTTATGAAAAAATTTGGGCATCAATAAATGCCACTGGTCGCTGGCAAGGCGAAATTATAAACCGTAAAAAAAATGGGGTACTATTTACTGAGTGGCTAAATATAGATACTGTTTACGATGAAAATAACAAACCTGCACGCCGAATAGCTATCTTTACTGATTTAACTGAAAAAATACAAGCAAATAAAACCATTTGGCGACAAGCTCACTTCGATCATTTGACCGATTTACCAAATCGATTAGAGCTTAAAATACGGCTAAATAAACAGTTTTCTAATGCTAATAATGAAAGCTTTGTAGTGATGCTTTTAGATATTGATCATTTTAAAGATATTAACGATACTTTAGGCCACCACTATGGAGACAACCTATTAAAAGTGGTGTCGCAGCGCATTGTTAATTCAGCTAAAAATGCAGAATTTGTTGCCCGCATTGGTGGTGATGAATTTGTTATTGTTTTTAATCGTATTAAAAGTACTCGGCATATAAACCAAATTGCTAGCAATATTTTACAAAGCTTATCGTCTGCGCTACATGTTGAAAATGAAGAAGTATTTATAAGTGCCAGCATGGGTATAGCCTGTGCGCCCGAAGATGGTGAAAACACCGAGCAGCTATTAAAAGCAGCCGATCAGGCAATGTATAAGGCTAAAAATAATGGCCGTAATGGCTTTGAATTTTTCTCTCGTGATATGAGAGAGCAAGCACAAGCTCGTATGTTATTACTCAAAGACTTACGCTGTGCAATAGAATATAACCAGTTCGAATTATTTTATCAGCCTATAGTGTCGCTAAACGGTTTACATATACACAAGGCTGAAGGCTTAATACGCTGGCAACATCCACAAAAAGGGTTAATAAGCCCTATTGCGTTTATTCCTCTTGCTGAAGAAACAAGGCAAATTAATGCCATTGGCCAATTTGTATTTTCCCAGGCAATAGAAACACTCACTGATATAAAAAAATTTACTGATGACGATTTTCAAATAAGTGTAAACGTCTCCCCTGTACAATTATCTACTGCTAATAGTGGTATTGATGATTGGTATGCCATGCTTGATGCCGCTAAAATTTCCCCCTCTTCTATTGTTGCTGAAATAACAGAAGGCTTAATGGTTAACCCTGAGGAACTGACGCAAAAGCGCCTCAAAAACATTGTGAAATCAGGGATGCAACTGGCGCTTGACGATTTTGGTACAGGCTACTCATCGCTTGCCTACTTGCAGGAAATGGATACTGACTACTTAAAGATTGATAAACGCTTTGTTGATAATATTCAAGCTGATAGCCAAGAACTATCGTTGTGTGAAGCAATAATTGTAATGGCTCACCAGCTTGGTTTAAAAGTAATAGCAGAAGGCATTGAAACACCATTACAATACCAGCTACTAACTGAGGCTGGTTGTGATTATGGGCAAGGTTACTTATTTTCCAAGCCTTTAAATAAAAGCGATTTTATGGATCTTATTGCTGAGAAAAAAGTGATTCTTTCAAAGTAAACTTACCGAGATTAGTAAGTTTTGTTAGGGCTGGGTTAAACATAAATTAATCTATTTCTGTTATGCAATTAAAAATGCGTCTATACGGTCAAGTCCAAGAAGCAAATAAATTTCTAACAGGATTTCAAATGGCAAAACCCACATTAGATCAATGGCGGATGTTTAAAGCCGTGGTAGAACATGGTGGTTTTGCTGGCGCCAGTGCCGCGGTATTTAAAAGCCAGTCAACGGTTCATCATGCAGTGCAAAAACTCGAAGCCGCTTTGCAAATAAAACTACTTGAGGTGAAAGGCCGTAAAGCGTTTTTAACGGAAAGTGGAAAACTTATATTACGACGTGCAGAGTTTTTAATTGAAGAAGCGAATAAAATAGAATCTGTTGCAAATACACTAAGTGAAGGAGTGGAAAGTACATTAAAAATAGCAGTTGATGAAGTATTCCCTCACCCTATTTTGTATCAAGCACTTGCTAAAACAAGTGAGCTTTATCCATTACTAAAAATCGATTTGATTGAAAGCGTGCTAACTGGCGCCAATGAATTACTTAACAATGCGGTGGTTGATTTAGCTATTTCATCAGTTCCTATTTATGGCATTAGTTGTAGCAAATTAACAGATGTTGAATTTATTGCCGTAGCACATAAAAATCACCCACTTAACCAACATGAAGAACAATTAAGCTTTCGAGATTTAAAACAACATCGACAAATTGTAGTGCGCGATTCTGCAACACACACTAACCAAGACGAAGGTTGGTTGGGCGCAGATATGCGCTGGACCGTTAGCCACTTACGTAATTCAATTGATATGGTGAGCCAAAATCTAGGTTACGCGTGGCTTCCGTTTGATCAAGTCACTCATCTTATTAATGATGATACACTCAAGGTACTAAACCTTGAGCAAGGCATTACGCGTCCTCTTAACTTATATTTAATGTGTAACGATGTTGATAGATTAGGCCCTGCAGCACAAGAATTTAAAGATCAACTTACAGCAATAATTGCAGCAGAGTAACGATTGATTAATCGTTTTTGATACCCAGGTGATCAGCAACATACGCGCCGCGTTCACCTAGCTCTTTCTCTGGTCCAATTGTGCTGTCTTTTGCCGTTTGCTGCTCTGTTTCTGCGTTAATAACGGCTCCCATGGTGACGATGTACGCGCTTATATATAACCACATTAGCATGATGACCACCCCACCCAAGGATCCATAAGTTTCGTTATAACTTGAAAAGCGCGATACATAAAATGAAAAGCCAATAGATGCTATAATCCAAAATACGGTTGCAATAGCAGAGCCGAGCGTTATCCAACGCCATTTAGCCGCTTTTCTATGCGGTGCGTAACGATATAAAAGCACCAATGCAAAGTTAAACGTAAGGGCTAGTATTGGCCACGACACGACCTTAATTAACAAATCAATACTGTCTTTGAGACCTACTAAATTTAGTACTATAGGCAAAATACCTATAATCAACAGCGCAAAAATAGCGACTAAAATAGCACCTACCGAAAACATAAAACGAACAAACTGCGCCCTCAAGAAAGAACGTTTTTCATATTCATGATAACTTATGTTGCAGGCTGTAATTAATGCTTGGCTTCCCTTAGAGCTACTCCAAATAGTGAGTAATAACGTGCCTAACGCCCCTAAAGTTAGCCGCGCCTGAGAGCTTTGCGTGAGCTCTGAAATTTGCGATAAAATCAGTTCACGCGAACTATTTGGTATTAAGGTTGTAAACTGCCTTAGGTGCTCACTGATCTCTGCAGGTGAAGCAAAATAAGCGTATATAGAAACCAAAGCAGCAATAGCTGGGAAAATAGCAAGTAACGCATAAAATGCCACTCCGGCAGAAACCAAAGATAAATTGTCTTTGCTCATGCGCGCAAAAATACGCTTAGCAATATCCCACCAGCCCTTAATTGGAATATGTGCTGGTTGCTCTGCATGTTGACCTCTTTTTGGCTTTTTCATACTTAATCTCACTATAATTAGTACTTTAATGAAGCAAAATAACTGCCAACTTAAAAAAAGTGTTTGGTATTAAACTTGCTGTTAAAGTAAAAGTAACTAAACACGGAAGAAACCCAATGCCTACAATAGCATCAGACGTACCATCAGCTGCCAGTACCCCCTCATTGAACCCCGTAATGGAAGGAAATGTGTTTTCGTGGCAATTTTTTTATGACCAAAGCATGCAATTAGTTCACGCTACAGCGCAAATATTACCCACCTTGTTGTTAGGTTTACTCTTACTCGCTATCAGCTATTTTACAGCAGGCCCTCTTTCACGCATGCTCATAAAACCTATCAATTTAGTAACCGATAGTAAGCTAGTTTTGCTGGTTGTAAGGCGCGGAATTAGCACTTTAGTCATTTTATTAGGCCTGTATCTGTTTTTACGTTTAGCAGGGCTTACTGAATTTGCGGTAGCCATAATGAGTGGGACCGGTTTAATAGGCTTAATATTAGGCTTTGCTTTTAGAGACATCGCAGAAAATTTTATAGCAAGCTTACTTTTAAGTGTACAACGCCCGTTTAAAATAGACGATGTAATTGAAGTAGATGGACGTTTAGGCGTTATAAAAAAAGTGACGGCTCGTGCCACAACGCTTGTTGATTACGATGGTAATCACATTCAAATCCCTAATGCTACGGTGTATAAAAATACCATCAAAAATTTAACTGCCAACCCCAAAATGCGCGGTAAAGTGGAAATAGGTATAGGCTACGATAACGACATACGCAGCGCGCAAACGCTTGCTCTAAATATAGCAAACAAACAAACGGCCGTATTAAACGATCCCCCAGCACAAGTACTTATAAAAAATTTAGGCTCATCAACAATAAACTTTATTTTATATTTTTGGGTTAATAGCGAGCAGCATAGTCCACTTAAAGTAAGCTCTCAGCTTATGCGTGAACTAGTTAATGAATTTACTGAGCAAAATATAAGTATGCCGGATGATGCTAGAGAACGAATTTTATTAAATGCCTCTGGCGAGGATTTTTCAAGCTCAGCAATAAAAGAGCGTTTAAATGAAAAGAAACCACCGGAAACCCACGAGCAAACCCAAACACTTAACGATGTAAGCAGTGATACTGACGAAATACGCGAACAAGCAGAGCAGTCAAGGGATCCTGAACAAGGAAAGAATATTATTTAAGTTAATAAAATTTAGATGCAAAAAAGCCCGCAGCGTTAACTGCGGGCTTTTTATTGAATGAGTGAGTCAGCCTATAAGCCGGGTTTTGTCCTTTCCGAAGAAAGTGATAATCATTCGTCTAGGCCATAAATCGCTCTATGGCTCAAGCAACCTACCCGGTTCCAACGTGGGCCACGCCATAAGGAACCCTATTTGGTCTTGCTCCGAGTGGAGTTTACCTTGCAACCGACTATTACTAGCGGCCCGGTGCGCTCTTACCGCACCCTTTCACCCTTACCAACCGAAGTTGGCGGTCTTCTCTCTGCTGCACTTGTCGTGGGCTCACGCCCCCCAGCCGTTAGCTGGCACTCTGCCCTGTGGAGCCCGGACTTTCCTCCCCCTGATCATTTTCGTCACAGGCAGCGATTATCTTGGCTGACTCGGCGCGCATTATACATGACGCTAAAGCCAAGCGCAGTAATATTTACTCTTTTTCTTCAATAATTGTTTTGTATAGTGCATTTTTTTTCATGCCAAAGTACTCAGCTACAACACCGCACGCTTTTTTCATTGGCATTTCTTTTTCAAGTAGAGCCAACATTTTACGAGCCTCTGGTGGAATGTCGTCTACCACCTTAGGTTTGCCCGGCAGCATGAGAACTATTTCGCCGCGTTGCTTAGTGGGATCATCTGTTAAAAACTGCTTTAGCTCACTCACTGAGCCATTAAAAAAAGTTTCGAACGTTTTAGTTAGCTCTTTGGCAAATACGACCTGCTGCTCACTGCCAAGCGCAGTTTCTAAATCGTCTAGGCTTGCCATAATACGGTGTGTGCTTTCGTACATTATACTGGTAATACTTGAGTTAATCGCATCAATAAAAAAATCTTGGCGAGCCTTACTTTTAGCCGGTGTAAAACCAATAAACTGAAAGCGGTCGGTAGGCAGCCCTGAACAACACACCGCGGTTATAGCAGCGCACGCACCTGGTACTGGGGTTACGCTTGCCCCTTGCTCACGACATAAGTTTACAACCGCATATCCAGGGTCACTAATGAGTGGCGTGCCTGCATCCGATACTAAAGCAATATTTAATCCTTGATTAAGCTGATCGATAATTTGCTGTGCTTTTTGTTTTTCGTTGTGATCATGTAATGCAAATGTTTTTGCCTTAATACCAAAATGGCTAAGGAGCTTACCTGTATGGCGAGTGTCTTCAGCAGCGATTAAGTCAACCTGCGATAATGTCGCGATAGCACGCTGACTTAAGTCGTCATAATTGCCAATTGGGGTGGCAACAACGTAAAGAGTGCCAATTTTATGTGAATTCTCCTCATTTAACATTGAGGTCTCCTGCGTCAGTCAGTAATATAAGCAAATCGCGTTAACCTATTGGGAAATCATTGTGCGACTTAAACTAGTTGGTCTATTAATTATATTGTCAGGGTTATCGGCGTGTAGCACAACCGAAAAACCAATTAAAAAAAGCGATAACTTCAGCAGCAGTGCTAATGCGCTAAAAAATCAAGCGACTAATGCTCAATCTATCTATCAATTGGCCGTAAATCGCGAAGGTGCAGATAAAATACAATTATTGTATAGCGCACGTGATGCTGCTATTTCTGAGAAGAACTGGCCATTATTAGAGCAAATTGGTAGCGACCTAGAGTTAACAGCGAGTGTTGATCAAACTCAAAATCGCCTTTATATTGCATACGCGCAAAAGCAACAAAATAAAAATGACCAGTCTTTGATTATTTTACAATCGTTAGATGGTCAACTGACACAACCTGAACACTTTGCATGGCATCAGTTTTTAACAGCCAGTATTTACGCCTCACAAAACTTCCCTAAAAAAGCGGCTCCCTATTTTTTTAGAGCATCAGAAACATCTACAAAAAATAATATTGATATACCACAACTCGACCAACAATTATGGGATAACCTAAAACAGCTTTCTTCTTATGCGCTGGAGCGTTTTAACCGTGGCTCAGTTATCCAGCAAGGCTGGGTAAATCTTGCTTTATACCATCAAGTATATGCAGGTAGCGGTGTAGAGTTAGATCAAGCAATAAATAATTGGCGACGCCGTTACGTGGGGCACCCTGCTGGAGCCGTGTTACCTAAACAAGATGAAAACTTTGTTGAATTAGCACCTTTGAACATTGACCGCTTAGTTTTGTTATTCCCTCAATCAGGTCCTAACGAACGCCTAGGTGATGCTTTAAAAGCAGGAGCTTTAGCCGCATTAGATAAACAAAATATTAATGAAGCTATTTTTATTGATGAAAATTTAAGTACTGCAGACATTGCAGCAAAACTTGACCAAATTAACCCTGACTTTGTAGTTGGGCCACTACTTAAAGCGAACATAGATAAGCTTACGGCAGCTGAAACGCTTATTAATATTCCTACGTTGCATTTAAATACATTCGATGGAGACACTATTTCGCTCCAACACTACTATTTTGCCCTAAACCCAGAGCACGAAGTTGAACAAGCTTTAGAGCATTTTCTAGCTATGGGGTATCAAAAACCCATGCTACTCGCTCCAGAAAATACGAATGGCCACCGCTTAGTTGATTTTTTTAATCAGCAATGGCAACGCTACAGCGAGACTAAACCTCAAATTGGTTTTTATGAAAACAATCAAGACATGCCAAAAACGATTAGTAGCTTATTAGAAGTTGATCAATCTAAAGAGCGTATAAAAACAATAAAAGCCTTATTTAAGCAAGAAGTTGAAAGTGAAACACGCTCACGCAGTGATATTGATGTAATTTATATTTTAGGTGATGCAATAGAAACACGCTTAATTAAGCCCTACCTTGATGTAAATGTGAGTACATTCTCAGAGCGAATTCCGCTGTATGCGAGCTCAAAAAGTCACAGTAAGCAAATTGACTCAACCGACAAAGGCGATTTAGACGGCCTGTATTTCACAGAACTACCTTGGATGCTTAACTCACAAATCACACAACATAACTTACGTGAGCAGTATAATTTACTTTGGCCCGAGCAAGCCGATATTAGCCAGCGCTTATTCGCCATGGCATACGATGCTGTACTCGTTATTAACGACATTAGGCAGTTGAGCTTAATGCCTGGCAATCAATTTAGCGGTTTGAGCGGTAAGTTATCGGTTAATAGTAATGGACACCTTCAACGCGTACTTGATTGGGCTCAATATACTAATCGCCAAATTAAGTCTGTGCAGTTAAAAACACAACGCCCTGTGCCCTTATTTATGCAGTCGGCTAGCGGTGTAAAAACGATAAATTAAGGGGGCGGCATGTCGTGGTTTAAAGAGCTGTGGCAAAATAGTCGTGAAAAAGGTCAGTACTACGAACTACAAGCGCAAAAATACCTAGTAGCGCAAGGTTTAAAGCCTATAGAGCGTAATTATTACTGCCCCTTTGGTGAGCTCGATATTATTATGAAAGAGGGTAACACCCTTGTTTTTGTGGAAGTGAAGTTTCGCAAAAACAATGCTCGAGGTGGTGCAAATTATGCGCTCAGCGCTCAAAAACAAGCACGGCTTAAACGTAGTATTCATCATTACTTAGCAGCTAAAAACTTAACAAATCAGGCATTAAGAATTGACTATGTAGCCATAACCGGAGAATCATCTCCTACATATAATTGGCTTAAAAACGTATTTTAAAAATACTAAAAAGAATTGGTAGGCTATGCAAGACACGATAAAAGAAATTTTCACAGAAAGTATTCAAGTTCAAATAGCCGCTGGAGAGGTCCTTCCCAGTGCGCTTGAATCGGCCGCGTTCACAATTGCACAAAGCCTTATTAACGGTAATAAGTTAATTTGTTGCGGGACAGCTAACTGTCATATGCTTGCGCAACATATAGCGGGTATATTGGTCAATCACTACGAAACAGAGCGTCCTTGCTTGCCTGCTATTGCTTTGTCACAAGGAAATATAAATCTTGGACAAAACAATCACAGTGATGATCACGATACATTTGCCCGTCAAATCCGTGCATTCGCTCAGCAAGGTGACTTACTATTGGTATTAGCAATTAATGGCAATGAAAAGCAGGTAATTTCAGCCGTTGAAGCTGCACTTACACGCGATATGAAGGTCATTGTAATGGTCGGTGACGATGGCGGTGAATTAGTAGGTTTACTTGGCCCTAATGATGTTGAAATAAGAACACCGTCTAAACGTCCAAGCCGTATTATAGAGTCGCATTTAACTAACTTACATTGTTTAAGTGAACTTATAGATTTAACGCTTTTCCCGCAGGATGAAAATTATGTTTAAACGCTCCCTTATTATTTTAGGTACCGTTGTATTATTACAAGGCTGTGCTGCAGCTGTTGTAGCCGGCACTGCCAGTGCAGTAACCGCTGCAAACGACCGTCGCACTATAGGCTCTCAAATCGATGATAACAATATAGAAATTAAAGCTAGCATTGCTATTAGTGAAGTTGAACGCCTAGAAAAGTCTGCTCGAGTTAACGCTATAAGTGTCAATGGTATTGTTTTGCTTGTTGGTCAAGTTGCTAATCAGGAAATGAAAAACGAAGCACAAATAACCGTAGAAGCGATTGCCGGTATTCGTAAAATTCATAACCAACTTCGTATTGGCTCAAATATTGGTATAACAACTCAAACTCATGATTCGTGGCTTACCTCAAAGGTAAAAGCACAGTTACTAGCAGCTAAAGATATTAGTAGCAATAACATTAAAGTGGTTACAGAAAACGCTGAGGTTTATTTGATGGGCTTGGTGTCTCAAGATGAAGCTAATCGTGCAGTTGATATTGCACGCAATGTGTCGGGCGTTGAGCGAGTAGTAAAGGTATTTGAATATATTAATTAAAAGCCACTAAATTACAGCGATAAAAAAACCGCTTTTAAGCGGTTTTTTTGTAATCTACATATTATTTTATAACACGTAAATGTGAGCCTTTTTTCTTTTCAGGTTTTTCTGGCGGTGTTTCATCTATATACTCAGATGAATCAACACTTTCTAGCCCTGTATCAAACTCGTCTTCGTCCTCTACAAACTCGTCTGCAGTGAAGACTGTACCTTCGCCATTCTCACGGGCGTAAATTGCAAGCACAGCACCTAAAGGTACATAAACTTGCATTGGCTGACCGCCAAAACGCGCGTTAAAACTAAGTTGGGTTAGGTCTAACGAAAACTGTGTTACTGCTGATGGGCTAATGTTAAGCACAATTTGTCCATCTTGCACAAATTGTGTAGGCACTTGCACATTCGCAAAACCAGCGTCCACCACAATATGTGGCGTACATTCGTTATCGACTATCCAATCAAAAAAAGCACGTAATAAATAAGGACGATTAGGCGTCATTATAAACGGATCTCACGCTCAGCTTCAGTTAAAGAGGCTTGGAATGATTCACGTTCGAATAAACGGATCATGTACTCTTTCATCTCTTTAGAGCCTGCACCATTAAGCTCAATACCAAACTCAGGTAAACGCCATAGTAGTGGTGCTAAGTAACAATCTACTAAGCTAAACTCTTCACTCATAAAGTAAGGAGCTTCGCTAAAGATAGGAGCTACTGCAAGTAATGCCTCAGTTAACTCTTTACGAGCTTGTGCTGCATCTGATGTGTTATTGCTGATTTTAGCAGCTAAGCTGTACCAATCAGTATCAATGCGGTGCATCATTAAACGGCTACGACCACGCATTACCGGGTAAACAGGCATTAGTGGAGGATGAGGGAAACGTTCATCAAGGTATTCCATGATGATATTTGCCTGATATAAACCAAGCTCACGGTCAATCAGTGTTGGCACTGTACCGTAAGGGTTAATTTCGTGAAGTGCTTCTGGCAGATTATCCTTTTCAGCCAAATGAATATCTACACTTACACCTTTTTCTGCAAGTACGATACGTACTTGATGGCTATACATACAGTTAGCCCCAGAGAAAAGGGTCATTACAGGGCGCTTATTGGCAGCTACGGCCATGCCTACCTCCATTAAATAACTAAAACAGCAATAGGGGCTTAAGCCCCTATTGCAAAATTACCTTTAAATATGTTCAAACTTAATGAACATCTCTCCAGTATTCTTTCTTAAGCATAAATGCCAAGATAAACAGGATAACTAAGAACCCAATTACCTTAATACCTAGCGCTTCCGATTCAAGTCGAGTAGGTTCACCTACGTACTCTAGGAAATTCGTTAAATCACGAACAGCTTGGTCATACTCATCTACACTCATCTCGCCTGAGCCATCTGTTTCAGTACCTGTGATATGTACAGTTGTTACACCGTCAACAGTTACTTCTTCAGTTATAGGAGTAGGAACACCCTGAAGTTCTTGTAGAACATGTGGCATACCTACTGATGGAAATAACGTATTATTTACACCAAACGGACGAGACTCATCTTTATAAAATGATTTCAAGTACGTGTAAATCCAGTCACTTCCACGTACACGTGCAACATTAGTTAAATCCGGCGGAGCCGCACCAAACCATTTTGCTGCATCATCTTTAGCCATTGAGTTCTTAATATGGCTACCTACTTTTGAACCATCAAAAATAAGCTGCTCTTGGCCAACTTCCGTTGGAATACCAATATCACGGAAAGTACGTTCATAACGCTGATACTGCATTTGGTGACAACCAAGACAGTAGTTCATGAACAACTTAGCGCCGCGCTGCAAAGATGGCTGATCAGATATATCGTTACCCGCGTCCATTAGTGGAACTGACGGGCCTGCCGCCATTGCAGGTAACATATTTACTGATAAAGCGAATAAACCAATTATTAGTTTTTTCATCATTTCGTTAACCTCTCAGGCAATGGCTTAGTTTTTTCATTCTTACTGTAAACAAATAACAGTACGAAGAACATAAAGTAAGTCACAGTACAAACTTGCGAAACAATTGTTTTAAAGTCAGTTTGCGGTGTAGCACCAACCCAACCTAAAAGAACAAAAGTAACAACAAAGCCTGCAATGTTCCATTTGTGGAAACCACAACGGTAACGAACAGAGCGAACTGAACCACGGTCAATCCAAGGTAATAACGCAAGTACTACAATTGACGCACCCATTGCTGCAACACCCATTAATTTATCAGGGATTGCGCGCAAGATTGCGTAGAATGGCGTGAAGTACCAAACAGGGAATATATGTTCCGGTGTCTTAAGTGGGTTTGCCGCTTCAAAGTTTGGCGCCTCTAAAAAGAAACCACCCATAGCAGGCATAAAGAACACAACCCAACAGAACAAGATTAAGAAACCAACCACGCCCACAATATCTTTTACTGTGTAATAAGGGTGGAACGGAATCGCATCAATAATGTCTTTTTTATCAGTGTAGTATTCATGGAACTTAAATTTAGGCTTATCTTCTTCAGGAACAGTGCCTTTTTTACGTTTGTTATCAATACCATCTGGGTTATTAGAACCCACTTCGTGTAGTGCAACAATGTGTAAAAATACTAAGATAACAATAACCAATGGCAGTGCAATTACGTGTAATGCAAAGAAGCGGTTAAGCGTTGCACCAGAAATTACGTAGTCACCACGGATCCAAAGTGTAAGGTCATCACCAATAACAGGAATAGCCCCGAATAATGAAATGATTACCTGTGCACCCCAGAACGACATTTGGCCCCATGGTAATAAGTAACCCATGAATGCTTCAGCCATTAGGGCTAAGAAAATAAACATACCAAACAACCACAGTAACTCACGTGGTTTTTGGTAAGAACCGTAGATCATGCCACGGAACATATGCAGGTATACAACAATGAAGAATGCTGATGCACCGGTTGAATGCAGATAGCGCAGTAACCAGCCATAATCTACATCACGCATGATATATTCTATTGATGCAAATGCACCTTCAGCAGACGGTACGTAGTTCATTGTTAGCCAAATACCGGTCAGTATTTGGTTAACTAGTACTAACATTGCTAATGAGCCAAAGAAGTACCAAAAGTTAAAGTTTTTAGGTGCTGGATACTGTGCAATATGCATGTTCCAAACACGTGTCATTGGGATTCTGTCGTCAATCCAACCAATAATCTTACCAAACATTAGGCCACCCCTTGTTCTTCGCCCACTAAAATAGTGGTTTCATCAAGAAAAGTATATGGTGGAATTTCTAAGTTTAATGGTGCTGGAACCGATTGAAAAACACGGCCAGCCATATCAAATTTAGAACCGTGACATGGACAATAAAAACCATCATCAGTCCCTTCCACTTTTTCACCAAAGCCACCTTGTAAAAAGCTAGGTGAACATCCTAAATGCGTACAAATACCTACAGCGACAAAAATCTCTGGACGTAATGAACGGTAGTCATTTGTTGATGATTCTAATTGTTGTGGCTCTTGCGATTGCGGATCACGAAGTTGACCTTCATGTTCTTTCATTTGCTCAAGCATTTTTGGGGTTCGTGATACAACCCATACAGGTTTACCACGCCACTCGACACGTATTAATTGTCCTGGCTCAAGTTTGCTTATATCTACTTCTACAGGCGCACCCGCAGATTTAGCTCGCTCACTTGGATTCCAAGACGCAATAAAAGGAACAGCAGCCCCAGCCGCACCAACACCACCAACAACAGAGGTAGCTATGGTTAAAAAGCGACGTCGGCCATTGTCTACAGGCGCATTGCTCATCCACTTATCTCCACTTACGATTCTCAACACTTGCTATATTGAGAACATCAGTTACAGCAGGTTAATTATTCGAAATTTTTAAAATAGAAATGATAATAATTAAAACCCTTGTTTAAAACAAGGTTATTAACAACTCAGGTCTTGAAAAATATTAATTTCACCAATGGTTTGATTAAGCTAGTTCGAGCACGAGCCGAAAAGTAATAATATCACTTCTGTAAAAACGATGTAGTGACCAAGATCAACTCCACTAAGCGGAAGTTTTAAGACTACACATAGTGTTATAAAACTTGATCGTTTTACTTCCACGCCAATTGTAGCAAAAAATTCCATCAATTAACTGATGGATTTAAACTAATTACGATAATTATTTAACTTTTTTGCACCTATCTGGCTATTTACTTCCTTTCGTTCAATTAATACGCCGTTATTACACTGTGTGATCATCATAAACAGTAATTTGCAATTACAGCTTAGGCTAACAATTTTTTAAAGCTCAAAGGAATCAGAAGAAAGTTATCGCCAATAACAAAAAACCCAGCATAAGCTGGGTTTTTGAATTCTTGATAACGTATAGATTAACGTTTTGAGAACTGTGGACGCTTACGCGCTTTCTTAAGACCCACTTTCTTACGTTCAACTTTACGTGCATCACGAGTAACGAAACCTGCTTTACGAAGTTGTGGACGAAGTGACTCGTCAAACTCCATAAGTGCACGAGTGATACCGTGACGGATAGCACCAGCTTGACCAGTTGTACCACCACCAGAAACGGTGATGAAAAGGTCAAATTTTTCAGTCATATCAACAAGCTCAAGAGCTTGATGAACAACCATGCGTGCTGTTTCGCGACCAAAGTACTCTTCTAAAGAGCGCTTGTTGATTACGATGTTACCAGTGCCTGGGCGTAAGAATACGCGAGCACTTGAACTTTTACGACGACCTGTACCGTAGTATTGATTTGCCATGATAGTGCTCCTTAAATGTCTAGAACCTGAGGCTGTTGTGCAGCATGGTTATGCTCAGTACCTGCGTAAACTTTAAGTTTACGGTACATAGCGCGGCCTAAAGGACCACGTGGCAACATGCCTTTAACTGCTTTTTCGATGATCATTTCAGGCTTTGCAGCTTGAAGTTTATCAAAAGTAGTAGACTTAAGGCCACCTGGAAAACCAGAGTGAGCGTAGTACACTTTATCTTTGAATTTGTTACCAGTTACAGTAACTTTCTCAGCGTTGATAACGATGATGTAATCACCAGTATCTACGTGTGGAGTGTATTCAGCTTTGTGCTTACCGCGTAGGCGATGAGCGATTTCAGTAGCGATGCGACCTAAAGTTTTACCTTCAGCGTCAACTACGTACCAGTCACGTTTTACTGTTTCTGGTTTAGCAACAAACGTTTTCATTTATAAAAATCCAATGTTTTTCAATTAAAACCACAAGTAGTTAATATTAACTACTGCTCTAAGTTTGCTATAACCCCTTCGAGTTTTAGACTTTTGCGCCGCTCATTAGTGGCTAAACTATATGAAGGCATAGAACGCAACGTGGCAGACGCGGGAGTATACCAGCACTTAAATCACATTGCTACCGATCGGTTGTTTTTCCCACAAGAAAATTATCGCTATTTAAAAATAAGTGTTGAGAGCGCAAAACGACCGGCATTCTAATTTTTATTAAGCTAAATGTTCTCTTGCCAAATACTCTAACGACTGCATTTCTTGTAAACGGCTTATGCAGCGTTTAAATTCAAAATTTAAGTTACCTTGGGTGTAAAGTTCGGTAATCGGTTTTTCTGCTGAAATAATTAGCGTCACGTGGCGTTCGTAAAATTCATCTACTAGAGCAATGAAGCGCCTTGCTGCATCATCATTACTTTGGCCAAGCTGTTTTACATTAGAAATAATTACCGTGTTATATAAACGGCTAATTTCCATATAATCAACTTGGCTACGTGCAGTCTCACACAATTCACTAAATTCGAATAGCACGACACTTTGAGCTACTTTGCGCGTTTTTATTAAGCGCCCTTCTATTTCTATAGATTGATCGAGTTGACCCGGTTCAGCAGACAACTTATCAAAATATTCAAATAGATTTTTATCCGCTTGTTCATCAAGCGGGCTGTGAAAAATCTCAGCTTGTTCTAAGGTTCTCAGTCGATAGTCAATACCCGAATCTACATTCACTATTTCAGTATTGAGTTTTACCAGTTCAATGGCAGGCATAAAACGAGCCCGCTGTAGGCCATTTCTATATAAATCGTCAGGCACAATATTAGAGGTAGCGACTAAAACAATTCCACGAGCAAAAAGCGCTTCCATTAAACCACCCAGTAACATGGCATCCGTTATGTCTTGCACAAAGAATTCATCAAAACAAATGATGTCTGTTTCTGATTTAAATATATCCGCTACTTTTTCCAGTGGATTGGTCGTATTATTTAGTTTTTTTAATTCGTCATGCACACGGTGCATGAAACGGTGAAAATGCACGCGCATTTTTCGATCACTTGGCAAAGCCTCGTAAAAAGTATCAACTAAATACGTTTTTCCACGTCCAACTCCGCCCCAAAAATACAAGCCTTTTATAGGTTCTGGTTCATTTTTACCAAATAAATTAGCGAAAAAACCTGTTGATTTTGGTTTTGCTTGCGTGAGGTCATCGTATAAACGTTGCAAGTGGCGCACAGCATTTTCTTGTGCTGCGTCGTGTACAAAGTCATCTCGTTTTAAATCTTGTTGATATGTTTGCCAAGGAGTCATATGTATTTTCAGTCAAAACGCAGTTTAATTTGTAAAGCATATTAACACGCATCATAACTCGGGGTATATTACACTTAATATGATTTATAAATGAATCAGCATTCTTTCGTTATTTTCCCAAAGGGGTAGTTTATGGGCACAGTTATATGGGTAGGTTTAATCGTTATTGTTGCGGTTATAGCATTTTTTATTGGTGCATTTGTTACTAAAAAACAGTTCAAACAAGATGAGTTAAAAGAGCAAGCGGAACAAGCGCAAAGCGAACTTGAGCAATACCGCCAAGACGTAGCTGACCATTTAGCAAGCACCAGCAAGCTTGTAAATAAAATGAAAGATAACTACAACCAGCTCTTGAGTCATGTAGAAGAAACTAATCAATTACTGTTAGAAGATAGAAATAAAGAACCAGCAGCCCCTTACTTTTCAAAAGAAACAACAGAGCAATTACAAGCATCTTTAAAAGAGCGTCGTTCTGATCGCTCTTCAGCAGAGGCGCAACCGGCAGACTTTGTGTCAGGTGAGTCTGGTTTATTTGCTGGTGAAAATAAAGTACAGGAACGCTCTAAAGCATCTTGATGAACTTTTTTTTGACCCCATAGTCTTTAGATATAACAGCTTTGTTGTTTTATCTTACTAACAAACTAAAAAAGGCTGCTTATGCAGCCTTTTTTAATTTTTGTTTTTCCTAAGTGGAGTAAACCTTGACTATGAAAATGAAATTATCACTTATCAGTGCTGCTATTTTATCTACAAGCTTATTAATGAGCCCGGTAGCGTCTTACGCAAAGTTACCAATAGCAGTTAACGGGCAACAGCTACCTACTCTTGCACCTATGCTTGAACAAATTTCCCCAGGTGTTGTGAGTATTCAGGTTTCGGGCTCTAAAGAGGTTCGCCGCCGCGCCGATCCACTTGAGTTCTTTTTTGGCCAGCAACAACCTCGCAGCCAAAAGCGCCAATTTAGTGGTTTGGGTTCAGGTGTGATTATCGATGCAGATGAAGGTTATGTGGTTACTAATAATCACGTGATCCAAGATGCTGAAAAAATGATCGTTACACTCGAAGATGGACGTGAATTTGAAGCTACTAAAATTGGTACAGATAAAGAGTCTGACATTGCACTACTACAAATAGACGCTGATGACCTGACAGAAATCAAACTTGCTAACTCAGACCAATTACGAGTCGGTGATTTTGCAGTTGCTATAGGCAACCCGTTTGGTTTAAGCCACACCGTCACCTCAGGCATTGTTAGTGCCCTTGGACGCAGTGGTTTAAACATCGAAGGTTACGAAGATTTCATTCAAACAGACGCCGCAATTAACCAAGGTAATTCTGGCGGTGCTTTAGTGAATTTAAATGGAGAACTAATTGGCATTAACACCGCTATTTTAGGTGCATCTGGTGGTAACGTTGGAATTGGTTTTGCTATTCCTTCTAACATGATGAAAAACTTGGTTGATCAGATTATTGAGCATGGTGAAGTACGCCGTGGCTCGCTAGGCATATCGGGTCGTCCACTTGATGCGGGCTTAGCCAAAGCACAACAGCTTGATGTTAAACAAGGTGCTTATGTAATGCAGGTAATGGATGATACTGCTGCTAGTAAAGCAGGCATAAAAGCCGGGGATGTTATTGTAAGCATCAATGGCAGCGATATAAGCGGCTTCCATGAACTGCGCAGTAAAATTGCTACATTAGGTGAAGGCAGAGAAATAAAGCTCAGTATTTACCGAGATGGAAAAATAAAAACGCTCAAAGTTACACTCGACGGCGCGTCTGGTGTTAAAGCGGTTGGCGAAGAACTGCACCCCGCATTTCAAGGGGCTGAATTAGAAAATGTTCAGAAAAATAACGCAAAGGGGATTGAAATTACCTCTGTCGATCCTCGCTCTCCTTCTGCACGGGTAGGCCTAGAAGAAGGTGACATGATAGTTCAAGTGAACCGCCAACGTGTTGAGACAATTCGCGATATGAATAAAATCATCGAAAATACGAAAGGTAATATTGTACTAGGCGTTAAACGTGGACGTGAGTCTATATTTATCCTAATTCAGTAATTAATCGCAGTATATGTGTAATAAAAATAACAGTGGCACTTGCCGCTGTTATTTTTTTTGTGCCATCATAAAGGGATTGCTCCTTTAATAATAAGAAACTTGTGCTGAAATTCATTAAATTTGTCCTCCCTCCTCTATTTGCAGGTCTCAGTATTGCTTTTTTGGTGGTTTTTTTCAGCCCAAATATGAGAGCAGCGCTGCTGCCTAATGTTCCTATCCCTAGTGCAATGAGTGCAAGCCACTTAAGCTTTTCTGATGCAGTAAAGCGCGCAGCCCCGTCAGTCGTTACGATTTTTTCTGAAAGTATTTCCAAGGAGCCCCGCTACAAAAGAAAAAACACCGTTCAGGAGTTAGGCTCAGGCGTTATTATGTCGCCAGATGGCTATATACTTACTAATTATCATGTTGTTAATAATGCTGATGTAATTATGGTGATTTTAACTGACGGCCGACGTTTTTTTGATGTGCAGCTTATAGGCTTTGATACAATTACAGATCTAGCACTACTTAAAATAAATGCAGAACACCTTCCTGTTATACCCGTAAACGATGACTATACGACTAGCGTGGGAGATGTTGTATTAGCTATTGGCAACCCACTTAATCTAGGACAAACAATCACACAAGGGATTATTAGTGCCACAGGTAAACAAAAAATCACCGATAGCCCGTTTAATAACCTACTGCAAATGGATGCAGCAATTAATGTAGGAAATTCTGGAGGTGCACTCGTTAATTCAAATGGTGATTTAGTGGGTATTACTTCGGCGCAATTTAAAACCCGCGAAAACTTAAACATCCAAGGCATCTTTTTTGCTGTCCCCTACACCCTAGCTAAGGAAGTAATGGCTAAGCTAATTCGCCATGGCCGTGTAGTGCGTGGTTACTTAGGGTTTGAAGGCACAGCTGTAGACAGTACAGGCAAAGAGGTTAATGACAACTTAACCCCTGTGAGCGGCATGCGTATTACAAATTTAGATCCATTAGGGCCTGCGTGGCAAGCTGGCATTGAAGAACAAGATATTGTAATAAAAATTGCAGGGCTTTCAGTGGCTAATCCACAAAAGGTACTCGAAAAAATTGGCAATACTGAACCAGGTAAAGAAATAGAGTTTGAATTGTATAGAGATGGGAAAATCGAAAAAATAATGGTTACTGTGGCTGAGCTTGAAACCAAACTCTAAATAAAGAAAGGTCGGTGTAATCACACCGACCGGCATTTAAACGTGTTAGCTTGCTTTACGCTTTATGTTAGCGCCTAGCGCGCTGAGTTTATCCTCAATACGCTGATACCCTCTATCAACGTGATAAATACGATCAACAACGGTTTCACCTTGCGCTACAATCCCTGTAAGGATTAAGCTTGCTGATGCTCGTAAATCCGTAGCCATAACTTGAGCACCAGAAAGACTTTTAGTCTCACCACATATTGCTGTGTTGCCTTCTAAACGAATGTTTGCGCCCATGCGCTGTAACTCAGGCACATGCATGAAACGGTTCTCAAAAATAGTTTCTGTAATTGTCGCGCTGCCGTTAGCCACTACATTAAGTGCAGTAAACTGAGCTTGCATATCGGTTGGGAACCCAGGATGCGGGGCGGTTTTAACATTCACCGCTTTAAGCTCACGACCACGCATATCCAGATAAATAGAATCGTCTTTCACTTCAAGTAAGGCATTTGTCGCGCGCAGTTTTTCAATAACCGGTTCAAGTGAATGAAAGTCTGTGTTTTTACACAATACTTCACCACCAGCCATTGCTGCAGCAACTAAGAACGTGCCCGTTTCAATACGATCCGGTAAAATTTTATGTTCACAACCGGATAAGCGCTCTACGCCTTCAATTTCAATACGGCTCGTTCCAGCGCCTGTAATTTTAGCACCCATTGCAATCAAGCAATTTGCTAAATCGGTAATTTCAGGTTCACGGGCTGCGTTTTCTAGTACTGTTTTACCATCGGCCAACGCTGCTGCCATCAACAAGTTCTCGGTTGCGCCTACACTGACCATCTCCATAAAGATCTCAGCGCCTTTAAGGCGACCATCCACTTTAGCATTAATGTAGCCATTTTCGACGCTAATTTGCGCACCTAAACGTTCCATGCCTTGAATGTGAATATCAACAGGGCGAGCACCAATAGCACAGCCGCCTGGCAATGAAACTTGTGCCTCACCAAAGCGAGCAACTAAAGGCCCTAATGCTAATACAGACGCGCGCATTTGCTTTACTAAATCGTATGGGGCCAACGTTTTATCAACAGTTGCACCATCAATGACGAGGGTATCACTCTGCCAATTTACATCTGCACCTAATGTTTTTAGCAAAGCTTCAGTAGTTACAATATCGCGTAAGCGTGGCACATTGGTAAATGTGCTTTTACCGTCGGCCAAAAGTGAGGCAAATAAAATAGGCAGTGCCGCGTTTTTAGCACCAGAAATAGTCACCTCACCAGCAAGTGAAGTGCCACCTTGAATTACAAATTGATCCATTAGGAGGCCCTATTTATTGCGGTAAAATAAATTTTTGTTCGCGTTTCCACTCAGTCGGTGTAAAAGCACGAATAGAAACTGCATGAATAGTACCGTCTGAAATAGTATTCATTAGTGGACCATATACTAGCTGTTGCTTTTTAACTCGGCTTAAACCGTCGAAGCACTCACCCACGGCAACAACTTCATAATGGCTTCCATTGGCTTTTACATGAACTTCTGCTAATTGAAGTTCTTCGCGTAATAATGTTTCGACTTGGCTAGTTTCCATAACTCTCACTCAAATAGGGTTGTAACTTGACCCAATTGCATTAAATTTTGCAATTGCTCAGGTGGATTTTGCAATTCAAGGCGAATACCTTGCTGCTTTAATTCTGCAAAAGAGTGAATTAACCAAGCTAAGCCGGCTGTGTCAACCCTTGACACCCCACTTAGGTCAAAATAGATGGTTTTATGCTTAGTTTGTAGCTGCTTGTTCAGAAGTTGTTCATCGCCAATTGAATTTCGAGAGAGCTCGCCGCTCGCTCGAAACTGTTGATCATCAATTTGGCTTATCGCCAATTTAGTCATTCGAGCTACTGCCTCTAAATTGAACTGGAAGCTTACTTTTTTGCTCTAAAAGGTCACTTACCTTATCAATACCTTGCTGACGCAAAATACCTTGTAGCTCACTTTGCTTAGCATCTAACAAGCTTATCCCTTCAGCAATCATGTCGTACGCACGCCACTGACCACTGCGATCTTCACGAACTTTAAAATCAATGCGGATATCTGGCTTACCATCTTCGATAATCTTTGTTTTTACTACAACCACATCCTGGCCTTTAAATGGTTGCGGTGCACCAAATTCAACGTGTTGGTTAGTATATTGGGTAAATACACCTGCATACGTAGCAACTAAATACTCTCTAAACACGCCAATAAAGCGCTGAATATCTTTAATTGCTTGTGCTTTTTCAGCATCATCTGTGATTGCGCGCACTTTAGATACTTCACTTCCTAATACACGCAGTGCTGCGTATTTATAATCAATATAGGGCATCAACTCTTCTTCAACGATAACGCGAAGATACTCTTGATCTTTAACAATCAATGGTTGATCTTTTTTGATTCGGTCAAATGTATGCTCTGATACCTTGCGCACCATTTTATTTGGATCGTCTAACTTTACTTCTGCAGCACTCACCGTTTGCATTAGGCTTAATGCGCTAAGCGTTATAATAACTAAATACTTTTTCAACATAATAATTACTCACTACCTTGGTTGAATAAAAACTGCCCAATTAATTCTTCTAACACAATGGCAGACTTGGTATCAATAATTGAATCCCCATTCCCTAGCGCCTTACTTTCTACGCCAAATAAGTCATCAATTGCAGTATCTTGTTCATTGTTGGTTACTGTTTCACCTAAACAACGCTGTTCAGCTGAACTGGAGGCAATAACAGGATTTATACCTAAGTATTGCTCGCCTAAAATACCCGATGTAAGTATGGATATAGAGCTTGTATCTGAAAAACGACATAAGTATTGCGCATCAATAGTCATATCAACCACAGGTAAAAACTCTTTTGGATGAACATAAATTGACTCAACGCGACCAATTACCACACCACCTACTTTGATGGGGGCTCGTGCTTTTAATGAGCCAATATTTTCAAACTTTGCATTGAGTGAATAGGTTTCGCCTGAGCCACTAATACCTGCATTCGCCACTTTAAGCGCTAACATAGCAAAAGCTAAAATGCCAAGCGCTACAAAAAAGCCAACTAAAATTTCTAATTTCCGTGAATTCATTATTTATACCCTAATTAGCTGGTAAACATTACCGCTGTCAAAATAAAGTCGAAACCTAAAACGGCCAATGACGAATGTACTACTGTCTCGGTAGTTGCCTTGCTGATCCCTTCCGACGTTGGAACACAGTCATAGCCTTTGTAAAGTGCAATCCAAGTAACCACTATTGCAAATACAAAGCTTTTAATTATGCCGTTTAGTACATCAGCCTGAAACGACACTTGCGATTGCATAATTGACCAAAAGCTACCGGTATCTACACCTAACCAATCAACCCCGACTAAATGAGCCCCTATAATTGCAACGGCAGAGAATATAATTGCAAGTAAAGGCATGCTAATAAAACCGGCCCAAAAGCGAGGTGCAATAATACGTTTAAGTGGATCAATTGCCATCATCTCTAATGATGAGAGTTGTTCGGTGGCTTTCATTAGGCCTATTTCTGCGGTAAGTGCACTACCTGCACGCCCAGCAAATAATAGCGCAGTAACTACAGGGCCTAGCTCACGTAATAAACTCAGTGCTACAAGTGGCCCTAAGCTATCTTCAGCACCATACCCTACTAATACGGTGTAGCCTTGCAATGCGAGTACCATACCGATAAACAAGCCTGATACCATTATAATAAGCAGCGACTGCGAACCCACCATATAAAGCTGGCGAATAAGCAGCGGAGTGCCTTTTTTAAAATTAGGAACATGCGCGAGTGCGCTGAACAACATGTAAGCTGAGCGACCAAGGGCAGCAAAGCGACCCAGAGTTTTATGCCCTAACTTTTGAAACAAATCCAACATTAGGCTTTTTCTCCAAGCAACTCATCTGCATAGGCTTGCGCGGGGAAATGAAATGGCACAGGACCATCAGACAAACCTTTTAAAAATTGCTGAACTAGCTCAGATTCATGATTGCGCATTTCATCTGGCGTACCTGAGCCTATTACGCCCTGATCGGCAATAATAATAACGTGATCGGCAATACTCATTACTTCAGTTACATCATGGGTCACAATTAAAGACGATAAACCCAATACTTGATTGAGCGATTTGATTAACTTTACAAGCACGCCCATTGAGATAGGATCTTGGCCAGCAAACGGTTCGTCATACATGATGAGTTCTGGGTCGAGCGCTATTGCGCGAGCAAGAGCAGCACGCCTTGCCATTCCACCTGATAACTCTGAGGGCATTAAATCTTTAGCACCGCGTAAACCTACAGCCTGCAGCTTCATTAACACCACTAAACGAATAAGATCTTCACTTAGTTTTGTGTGCTCACGAATCGGAAAAGCAATATTGTCAAACACAGACATGTCGGTAAACAAGGCACCACTTTGAAATAGCATGCTCATTTTTGTACGCGCTTCATATAATTCTGAACGCGTCATGGAAGGAATACTGCCACCCTCAAATAAAATATCACCCGAATCAGGTTTTAATTGACCACCAATTAAACGCAACATCGTGGTCTTACCAATACCGCTTGGCCCCATAATCGCAGTGATTTTGCCTTTAGGCACACTAAAGCTCATATTTTTATATATGACCCTATCGCCCCTGGAAAAGCTAACATCCTTGACTTCTACTATTGATTGCGACAAGTCGCTCTCCATAAAAATGTTCACTAGTGCCCCTATTTTAAATCTTTTTGATCCAATATGGAAAAAACAATTCGTAAGATTTTGTAATGTACGTTTAAAACACACATTAAGACTCACTCATCTTCACTTAACCAACACTTAAACTGGGGTCTGTTACCTATTAAGGTTAAATTTTCAGCAACCTATTTAGAATTTTGGCAAGTCAGTACCTGGTGGTGTAGTTATTCCCCATACATCAGTAAAACTTTAGTACTGAAAGCCTAACAGGCTCGACTAATTAATTTAGTAAAATGAATAAGCCTACGTAGTTGACCTTACTCTTTTATTTATACTTTCATCGTGGCATTTGTTACTATTCGCGCCATTCCTATTTTGAATAACTGGCTTAATACAATGGTTACCTCGTTTGTTATTTTGATTCTTGGTTTTGCAGCCCTAGTTTGGAGTGCTGACAGGTTTGTTTATGGTGCGGCCGCACTGGCTAAAAACTTTGGCGTACCAACCTTAATTGTTGGTTTGACTGTTGTTGCCATGGGCTCATCAGCACCTGAAATGATGGTATCAGCCTCTGCTGCATTAGCTGGAAAAACAGACACAGCGGTAGGTAACGCAATTGGCTCAAATATCACAAATATTCTACTGGTATTAGGTATTACCGCTTTATTTAGGCCTCTTAGCGTTTCTTCAAGTACATTAAAACGTGAAATCCCGTTAGTGCTTATTGTATCTCTAGCTACTTGGTATATTTTTTCAGATAACTACTTTTCGCTTGCTGAAGGCGTTGCCTTATTAATTGGTTTTGTCGTCTTTATTGGCGGGCTGATTATTGTTTCGCTACGTGCTAAAAATCAAACAGACCCATTTGTATCAGAAGCATGTGATGAAGTACCCAATGACGTACCAACAAAAAAAGCAGTAATTTGGTTAGTTATTGGTATGGTATTACTCCCTGTCAGTGCACATTTTTTAATAGAGTCAGCGGTTGATATCGCAAAATATTTTGGCCTAAGCGATTTAGTCATTGGCTTAACAATTATTGCAATAGGTACAAGCTTGCCCGAGCTTGCAGCTTCAATTGCAGGGGTTCTTAAAAATGAAGATGACTTAGCACTGGGTAATATTGTTGGCTCTAATATTTTTAATATTCTTGCCGTGCTGCCTTTCGCAGGCATTATCAACCCTTCTCTTATTGACCCGTCTGTTGCTAACCGCGACATACTTATTATGATTGGTGCCACGGTTGCACTTATTATCATGTCATTGAACTTTAGAGGTGCTCAGCGCATCAATAGAGTAGAGGGCGGCTTATTGTTAATCGCTTTTTTAGGCTACCAAGGGTATATTTTCAGTCAAGTAGGGTAAGTAATGGCAACGCTAAATTTTATTGAACAAGGCCTACGTGTATTAGACATAGAGCGCCAAGCATTGAGTGATATTGCACAATATGTGGATGAAAATTTTCATCAAGCATGTCAGTTAATATATGACTGCCAAGGGCGAACTATTGTTATAGGCATGGGAAAATCGGGTCATATTGGCAATAAAATAGCGGCGACTTTAGCAAGTACTGGCAGCCCTGCATTTTTTGTACACCCAGGTGAGGCAAGCCATGGCGACTTAGGTATGATCACTAAAAATGATGTGGTTATGCTAATTTCTAATTCTGGTGAAACAAGCGAAGTCCTCAATATAATTCCTGTTTTGAAGCGCCTTGGCGCAAAAATGATAGCCATGACAGGTAACGCAAGCTCAACAATGGCAACGCTTGCAAACGTACATATTTGCATAAAAGTTCAAAAAGAAGCCTGTTCGTTAGGCTTAGCCCCTACAGCAAGCACAACAGCAACACTTGCAATGGGCGATGCCATGGCGGTTGCACTGTTAGAAGCCCGCGGTTTTACAGCTGATGACTTTGCGCTATCTCACCCCGGCGGGAGTTTAGGTAAACGTTTACTGCTGACCCTAAAAGATGTCATGCATAGCGGTAAAAACACACCTATTATTAACGTTACGCAAACTATAAAAGATGCACTGATAGAAATGTCGGCAAAAGGCTTAGGCATGACAGCCATAGTTGATTCTCAGCAACAACTTGTAGGGCTATTTACCGACGGTGATTTACGTCGTATTTTAGAACAACGAATTGATATACATACAACACAAATAGATGTTGTAATGACCAAGTCCTGCACAACGGCAACGCAAGATATTTTGGCCGCTGAAGCACTTAATATTATGGAGCAAAAGCGTATTAATGGTTTAATCATCGTTAATGAGCAAAACCACCCTATTGGTGCATTAAATATGCAAGACTTACTAAAAGCAGGAGTATTATAAATGCAATTTGAAGAGCTCTATCAACCATTGAGTGAAGACGCAAAAGCACGTGCAAAAAAAGTAAAGCTACTTATTTGTGATATTGATGGTGTGTTTTCTGATGGTCGCATTTATTTGGGTAACCAAGGCGAAGAGCTCAAAGCATTTAATACAAAAGATGGCTTTGGCATTAAAGCGCTAATTAATAGCGGCTTTGAAGTTGCGGTAATTACAGGACGCCACTCAAAAATAGTACAACAGCGTATGACAAGCCTAACAGTACAACATATATATCAAGGCCAAGAAAATAAGCTACTCGCTTACGAAGAACTAAAAACAAAGCTCAATTTAAATGATGAGCAAATTGCCTACATTGGCGATGATGGCCCAGACATGCCAGTAATGGAGTTAGTAGGGTTTGCTGTTGCAGTAAATGACGCCCATCCGCTAATAAAACGTTTAGCGCATTATACAACAAAAATGCTAGGTGGCTTTGGTGCAGTGAGAGAACTTACCGACCTACTAATGCTTGAAAATAACAAACCTTTGACCACAAAAGGGACTAGTTCATGAATGCAGCGCGCATAATATTAAGCGTTTTATTCATCAGCTGTATGGTTTGGCTTTGGTACCCTTATTTCACACAAGTAAATTTACCACAACAAACCGAAGCAGACATAATTGCAAAGCCCGATTACACAGCCATAGAGCTAAAACAAACAGCGTATGACGAAAATGGGAAAATCAGCCATAAAGTAACGGCAGCGCGAATGGAGCTATATCAAGAATTAGGGTTTACCTTTTTTGATAAACCTATTTTTACGCTATACAACGACAAACAAACATGGCGAATTAACGCTAATGAAGCAACATTATACGAAGGCAGACAATTAATATTAGAAGGTAACGTTGTTGCTAGTAATTTAACTGATAACGCAATGATAGATAAAATTAATGCTGATAACATTCAGGTAGATATAAAATTACTAACGATGCAATCAGAGCAGCCTGTCATTGTTACAGGGCCCAATTTAAAAATCACCGGTAAAGGCTTAGAAGCCGATTTAAAAACCGAAGTGATAAAATTAATTAACCATACGCGAACTATTTATTATGACCAATAAACTATCAACACTCTTTATTATTCCAACATTTTTACTTGCATTAGGTACTAATGCCGCTGAACCAACAGCGCCAATTTCTGCAAATCAAATTTCGATTAGTGCGGATAAACAAGAGGGTCAACTAAAAGAAAACGTAGGTATCTTCGAAAAAAATGTTGAAATTATTCATGGCGACAGAAAAATTACCGCAGACCGCCTTGAGGTTCACAAGCGCGATGAGCTAGGCGACAACAAGCAATTGTTAATTGCCACAGGTACGCCTGCATATTTTGAAGAAAAACAAGCCGACGGCACAATAATGAGCGCCAGCGCTAATGAAGTTAGGTACGATGTTTCAACGCGTTTTTTAACATTAATTGGAGATGCAGAGATATCTCAAGCTGGGCAAAAAATGAATGCAAAAAGCATTACCTACGATATAGAACAGCAGCTTATTAGCGCCGAAAAAGATGAAAGTTCAACAGACCGTGTACACACTATCTTAGTGCCTGTGGAGCCTAAAAAAAATGACAAAGGCCAACCATGAGTACATTAAAAGCAGAGCTACTAGCCAAAAGCTACAAAGGCCGTGAAGTTGTAAAAAATGTGGGCTTAGAAGTTAAAGCTGGAAGTATTGTAGGCTTGCTTGGGCCAAACGGCGCAGGTAAAACAACAACCTTTTACATGATTGTAGGCTTAGTCCCTAGCGACAAAGGCAAAATATCTATCGATGATAACGATATTACGCTTTTACCTATGCACAGTCGTGCTAGATTAGGCATTGGCTACTTACCACAAGAGTCGTCTATATTTAGAAAATTAACAGTGTATCAAAACTTAATGGCTATTTTAGAAACTCGAAAGGAGCTCACTAAGCAAGCCAGAGAAGATACATTAAATAATCTATTGGATGAATTTAGCATTCAACACATTCGCGATAGCAAAGGTATGGCATTATCGGGCGGAGAACGTCGCCGAGTAGAGATTGCACGTGCTTTAGCCGCAGATCCAAAGTTTATTTTGCTAGACGAACCATTTGCCGGTGTTGACCCTATCTCAGTATTAGATATTAAAAAAATTATTGAACACCTGAAAAACCGTGGGATTGGCGTATTAATAACAGACCACAATGTAAGAGAAACCCTTGATGTTTGCGAAAAAGCCTACATTGTTTCTCATGGGGAACTGATTGCTTCTGGTACCCCTGAACACGTATTAAATGATAAAACTGTACGCGATGTATATTTAGGCGAGCAATTTAGGCTGTAACATTTACGCCTTATTTATAAGCATCTGCTAGTATTAATTATAACAACTTAAAAGGATTGTTAGAGATACATGAGGCAATCACTACAGCTGCGCATGGGCCAGCAACTTACAATGACACCTCAGTTGCAACAAGCTATTCGCTTGCTGCAATTAAGTACATTGGATCTTCAGCAAGAAATACAAGAAGCGCTCGACAGCAACCCATTACTTGAGGTTGAGGAGCAAGACTATGCCGATGATCTTGCGGGCAAAAATGAGCAAAAAGCAGATAATGATGAAGTTACAGTAACCGTATCTGCAGATGAAGCCCCTAGCGAGTATGAACAAGACAGTGGTGAAGCGCTTGCTAAAGATACCGTAAGTGACGACATGGCAATGGATGTTAGCTGGGATGAGTATATGAGTGCAGCCCCTGCATCATCTTCAGGCCCAATGCCTGAAGATGAGTCTATATATCAGGGCGCATCAACTGAAACGCTTCACGAATACTTAATGTGGCAATTACAATTAACGCCATTTAGCCCTACAGATGAAGCCATCGCTATTGCTATTGTAGAAGCGGTGGATGATTCAGGCATACTGACACTCAGCTGCGAAGAGATTTTAGAGAGCTTTAATCAAGATAACGACGATGACGTTGAGGTTGAACTTGACGAAATAGAAGCGGTTTTAAAGCGCATTCAGCTATTTGACCCAGTGGGTATTGCGGCACGTAGCTTACAAGAGTGCTTGTGTATTCAGTTAAATCAATTTGATAAAGGCACGCCTTTTATTGATGAAACAAAAATGATTTTAACAGAGCACATTGATTTGTTAGCTGCTCGTGACTACCGTACATTAATGAAAAAAACGAAGCTCAAAGAAGATGAGCTTAAAGAAATAATGACACTTATTCATACTCTCAACCCTAAGCCTGCAGACACAATAGTACGAGAAGAGTCTGAGTATGTAATACCTGATGTGTCAGTTAAAAAAATTAAAGGCCGCTGGATTGTAGAGTTAAACCCAGACAGCATGCCAAAAATTCGTGTAAACAGCCAATATGCAGCGATGTCGCGTACAGTTAAATCAAGCGGCGACAGTCAATTTATTCGCTCACATTTACAAGAAGCTAAATGGTTTATAAAAAGCTTAGAAAGTAGAAATGATACACTTTTAAAAGTAACTAACTGTATTGTTAAACAACAACAGGGCTTTTTTGAACACGGCCCAGAAGCCATGAAACCGATGGTTTTAAATGATGTTGCCGAAATGGTAGAAATGCACGAATCAACAATTTCGCGCGTAACTACGCAAAAGTATATGCACACACCGCGTGGAATATTTGAGCTTAAATACTTTTTCTCAAGCCACGTAAGTACCGAAAATGGTGGAGAATGTTCATCTACGGCAATACGTGCACTTATTAAAAAATTAATCGCAGCAGAAAACTCAGCAAAACCATTGAGTGATAGCAAAATTGCGGATATATTGGCTGAGCAAGGAATTAAAGTAGCGAGACGTACAATCGCAAAATATCGCGAATCTCTGGCTATTCCACCGTCAAATCAGCGAAAGAGCCTGATTTAAGACGCTAAACAAAGAGGGTAATGCTTATGCAACTAAATTTAACTGGTCGTCATGTAGAACTAACTGATTCATTAAGAGACTATATAAATACCAAATTTGCGAAGCTAGAAAGGCACTCTGATCATATTAATAATGTTCATGTCATTCTTGATATAGAAAAATTAAATCAAAAAGCAGAAGCAACTATTCATGTAAGTGGTGCTGAATTATTCGCATCCACTGAACATCAAGATATGTATGCAGCTATTGATTCATTGATTGACAAGCTTGACCGTCAAGTAATTAAACACAAAGAGAAGCTTGCTCGACACTAATATGATGAAATTAAGTTCACTTATATGCCAGGACTGCAGTAAAGCTGCGGTCCTTTTTAATAGTAAAAAAAGAATTTTAGAGTTTATTAGCGAGCTGGCTCACGATAAATTACCGTATTTATCTCAACAGGATATTTTGGGCGCTTTATTAACCCGCGAAAAGCTAGGCAGCACAGGGATAGGAAGAGGTATTGCTATTCCACATGGCCGAATGAGCGGCGCACAAGAACCTTTAGCATTGGTGTTAGTAAGTGAAACACCGATTAATTTTGATGCTATAGACAACCGCCCTGTTGATATTTTTGTTGCACTCATCGTACCTGAAGGCGATAACCAACAGCATTTAAAGACGCTAGCAACGATAGCTGATAAACTAAAAAATAAAGAATTTTGTAAGCAGCTTCGCTGTGCTAAATCGGATGCTGAGTTGTATCAAATTATTGTTGACCAATCGTAACAAATTTAAAGGGTGATTAATGGAGTTGATTATCATAAGTGGCCGTTCTGGTTCTGGTAAGTCGGTTGCTTTACGCGTTGTTGAAGATCTAGGTTATTATTGCGTAGATAACATTCCAGTAAATTTATTACCTTCTTTGGTAAGAAGCGTTTCTGATAACTACGATAAAATTGCCGTTAGTATAGATGTGCGAAATTTACCAAAAGAGCAAGATGAGTTTAATCACATCATCGAATACTTACCGGGTTTTACAAAACCAACGCTGTTCTACTTAGACAGTGAAGATCAAACCCTTATTAAACGCTTTTCTGAAACCAGACGCTTACACCCTTTATCAATAGATTCACTTCCGCTTGATTTAGCCATAAAAAAAGAAAAAGAACTTCTCGATGTGCTAATTACGCGCGCCGATTACATGATCGATACCAGTGAGCTAAGCGTTCATCAACTTGCTGAATCAATTCGCGAAAAAATATTAGGTAAAAAAGACAAGCAGCTAATTGTTACATTTGAATCTTTTGGTTTTAAACATGGCATTCCTAAAGAAGCAGATTACGTATTTGATGCGCGTTTTTTACCTAACCCGCATTGGGAGCCTGAACTAAAACCACTTAATGGCCTAGACCAACCAGTAAAAGATTATTTGGCTAGCCACAGCATAGTTCAAAAATTTACATGGCAAATACAAACCTTTGTACAAACATGGCTACCACACCTAGAGCGAAATAACAGAAGCTATTTAACTATTGCGATTGGCTGTACTGGCGGGCAACATCGCTCTGTATATTTAGCGCAAACAATTGGCGAAAGCTTTGCAGTTACGCATCCCAATGTAAAAATACGTCACAGAGAACAAGAAAAGTAATTTTACAAAACTAATAACCTGTTCAGCTTTGATAGAGTAATGTATGCGTATAGAAGACACTTTTTTAATACAAAATAAATTAGGACTGCATGCCAGAGCCGCGACTGTATTAGCCCAACTCGCTGTAAAATTTGATGCTTCAATCACCTTATTTCAAGATGATAAAGAAGCTGCTGGTGACAGTGTATTAGCACTAATGCTACTTGAAAGTAGCCAAGGTAAAGAAGTTAAAGTGGTATGTGAAGGGCCTGATGCAGAGCAAGCTTTAAATGCAATTGGAGAACTTATTTCGCAACGATTTAACGAACAAGAGTAACGTTAATTTTTAACATTTAAATAAAATAACTATAATCAAAATAACTGGCTGCTAGGTCGTACTCCCCCACCCATTAGGTAACAGTTACAGTATAAATAAAGGACGCCAATGCCCGAAGCTTTTGAACAAGACTACCCACTACAACAACTAAAACAAGTGACCAAGTCACTTAATAGTGGTCAGTTTGTTCAAGTTAGGCGCATGCTCGCAAAAACAGCGCCATGTGATACTGCGTTATTATTAGAATCATCTCCACACAAAATTCGTCGCTTGCTATGGCAGTTAGTTGATCCTGATGTTCAAGGTGATGTACTCGAAGAATTATCAGAAGACGTGCGCCTGGGTATTATTGCCCAAATGGAGCCTGAGCACATTGCTGCTGCCACTGAAGACATGGGTCACGATGACCTAGGTGAAGTATTACGTAGTTTGCCTGACACCGTTTACCAAGACGTTGTTAGCGCCATGGACACCCAAGATAGAGAGCGCGCAACACAAGCGCTATCTTATCAAGAGCGTTCTGCTGGTGCACTTATGAACACCGATACGGTAACTATTCGCCCAGATGTGACCATTGATGTCGTACTACGTTATATTCGACTTCGCGGAGAGTTACCTGAAGGCACTGATGACCTGTATGTGGTTGATAAACATAACTGCTTTATTGGTGCTTTATCGCTGAGTACATTGCTAACTAATCCACCAGAAAAAATTGTTCGCGATTTAATGGATGAAGAATGTGAGTCAATTCCAATTTCAATGGATGAAAGTGAAGTCGCACAACTGTTTGAGCGCCATAATTGGATCTCGGCCCCAGTTGTTGATGACAACGATCAGCTACTTGGTCGTGTCACGATCGATGATATTGTTGACGTAATTCGTGAAGACGCCGAACATAGTTTACTGAGTTTGGCGGGCCTTGATGATGAAGAAGATACCTTTGCCCCTGTCTTAAAAAGCTCTAAAAAACGCTCAGTATGGTTAGGAGTTAACTTATTAACTGCGCTTGCGGCCGCCTTTGTAGCCAGTTTTTTTGAAAGCACACTCGATATTTTACCCATTTTAGCAGTGCTTAATGGCATCGTTCCTTCTATGGGCGGTGTTGCTGGTAGTCAATCTCTTACACTTGTTATTCGTGGTATAGCTGTTGGTCATATAAATCAAACCAACCAACGCTTTTTAATGATGAAAGAACTCGCTATTGGAGCACTCAATGGCATTTTGTGGTCATTGTTGATTGCGGGTGTCATTGCACTTTGGCAGTGGGACTTTATGCTCGGCGGCGTACTCGCTTTTGCCATGTTTATGAACTTAGTTGTGGCAGGTGTTGCTGGTGCAAGTATTCCAATTTTACTTAAAAAAATGAATATAGACCCTGCACTTGCAGGCAGTGTAGTGCTAACAACAGTCACCGATATAGTGGGTATTTTTGCCTTTTTAGGCACCGCCACTTGGTTGTTAATATAAATTTAAAATCCGCTATAAAAAACGCGCAGTTAATTTATAGCTGCGCGTTTTTTAATGTCTCGGTAAAAACTATCTGGCTTTGTGCCTATTTCCACCCACTTTAGGTTTTGTATTAGCCTTTTTAAATTGGCTAAATCCCGTATGACGTGTAAGCGCTGGGCGAGCCCCTTTACGGCCTTTATTAACGGTTTTACCCGCTTTTTCATCACGGCCTTCTTCTGGCACTAAACAGTTTGGCCCTTTGCCAATTAAGTTGGCTTTACCCATTTTGCGAAGTGCTTCACGTATCATTGGCCAGCCCGATGCATCATGGTAGCGCAAAATAGCTTTGTGTAATCTGCGCTGGCGTGCTCCTTTTGGCACTGGCACTACTTCACTATTATTCTTGATATTACGCAGTGAGTTCATCTCTGTATGGTAAATAGTGGTCGCATTGGCCATTGGAGATGGATAAAAGTTTTGCACTTGATCCAACTTAAAGTCGTTAGACTTAAGCCATAAAGCCATGTTTACCATATCTTCGTCTTTAGTTCCTGGGTGCGCAGAAATAAAATACGGAATTAAATACTGCTTTTTACCCGCTTCTTTCGAGTACTTATCAAATAATTCTTTAAATTGATCGTAAGCCCCCATACCTGGCTTCATCATTTTTGATAATGGACCGTCTTCAGTATGCTCTGGCGCTATTTTTAGATAGCCGCCCACATGATGTGTCACCAGCTCTTTAACATAGCGAGGATCGCGTACAGCAAGGTCATAGCGAACGCCCGAAGCGATAAGAACTTTTTTAATGCCTTTTACATCACGTGCTTTTTTGTATAAGTCGATTGTTGGCGTGTGATCCGTGTCCATATGCTTACAAATATCAGGGTATACGCACGATAAGCGTCGGCAGGTACTTTCTGCTTTTTTGCTTGTACAACGTAATTTGTACATGTTGGCCGTTGGCCCACCTAAATCGGAAATAACGCCAGTAAAACCAGGCACTTTATCTCTGATCTGTTCAATTTCTTCAATAATGGACTCTTGCGAGCGGCTTTGAATAATACGCCCTTCGTGCTCTGTAATCGAACAGAATGAACACCCACCAAAGCAGCCACGCATAATATTCACCGACGTTTTTATCATGTCGTAAGCAGGTATTTTAGCGTCGCCATAACGTGGATGAGGAATTCGTTGATAAGGTAATCCAAATACCGCATCCATTTCATGTGTTTCTAAAGGATAAGCCGGTGGGTTAACCCAAATAGAGCGATCGCCATGACGCTGAAATAAAGCTCTTGCACAACCTGGGTTAGTTTCTTGGTGTAATATCCTTGAGGCATGCGCGTATAAAGGTTTGTTAACACTTACTTGCTCGTAGGCTGGAAGTTTAACATACGTTTTTTCCCATGGCTTAGGGCGCGCTGGCTGCACTGTAATAGGCTTTGCAGCTTCTGCTTTTAAATCAATACCAGCTTGTTTAAACTCAGACTTGCTACAGCCAACATCATCGGCTCCGTAAGGGTTTGGAATGGGGTCTATTTTACCTATTTTATCAATAGCTGTTGAATCACTCCCCCGCCAGCCCGGCAAAGGTTCTTTACGAATCACAGCGGTACCACGAATGTCTTGAATCGTATCCATCGTTTCACCACCGGCAATACGGTGGGCAACTTCTACTAATGGGCGCTCAGCATTTCCGTAAATCAATATATCGGCTTTTGAGTCAAACAAAATGCTACGGCGCACTTTTTCTTGCCAATAATCATAATGGGCTATCCTGCGAAGGCTGGCCTCAATACCGCCAATAACAATAGGAATACCTTTGTATGCTTCACGACACTTCTGAGAGTAAATCATCACCGCTCGATCCGGGCGTTTACCACCTACGTTGTCTGGTGTATAAGCATCATCGTGGCGCATACGCTTTTCAGCTGTGTAACGGTTAATCATTGAGTCCATGTTACCAGCAGTTACACCAAAAAATAGGTTTGGCCTGCCAAGCTCCATAAATGCGTCTTTTGTATCCCATTTGGGCTGAGCAATAATACCTACTCTAAAACCTTGCGCTTCGAGCACACGTCCGATTACTGCCATCCCAAAGCTTGGGTGGTCAACATACGCATCACCACTAATTATTATTATGTCGCAGCTATCCCAGCCAAGTGCATCCATTTCTTCGCGTGATGTAGGTAAAAATGGTGCAGTGCCGTAACACTCAGCCCAATACTTGGGGTAAGAGAATAAGGCGCGCTTAGCTTTGAGTGTGCTCATAAATGTGACCGTAGAATAACAAAAGGCGCAAATTATACATCATAGACTTGTTTATATATACAACATTACAACGTATGAAATACCTTTAACACTAAGCCTATAACTATCTATGTTTTTCGTTTACTAATGAACTCTAATAACTTGTTTTCAGGCATAGGTTTAGCATACATAAACCCTTGTACTTCATCGCATCCTAAGTCTTTTAAAAACTTAGCTTGTTCCTGCGTTTCAACACCCTCTGCTATTGTTTTTAAACCTAACTTTGCACCTAACGATATTACTAATCCAGCAACGGCACCGGTATCACCATTATTAAGATCTTTAATAAACGACCTATCAATCTTTAGTCTATCGATAGGAAGGCTTTGTATATAACTTAATGAAGAAAACCCTGTGCCAAAGTCATCAATAGCAACTTCAATACCCAACGCCTTAAGCTCCCTCAGAGTATTAATAACCGTGTCTAATTCATCCATTACTACGCTTTCAGTGACTTCAAGCTCAATGTTTTTTGGGTCCACACCGTATTTTAGTAAGGTATTTTTTACTGTTTGCGCATACCCTTTAACTTTAAATTGCGGAACCGACACGTTAACAGCAATACATATTTCAGTTCCTTCATTTTCTAATCGCTTTTGCTGTTGGCACGCTTGCTCTAACACCCACTGCCCTATATCAACGATGAGTCCAGCGTCTTCAGCTAAAGGTATGAACACTGCGGGTGAAATGTAGGTGCCATTTTCCAACGGCCAGCGTAAAAGAGCTTCGCAACCAATTAATGACAAATCATCAAACGATAACTGCGGTTGGTACCATACTTCGAGCTTCCCTCTGGCAAAATCATGGCGCAGCTGTCTAATTAAACCTAATCGCCACTCCATTTTTTCTTGCATATCAATACTGTAATAAACACCTTCCTTGTGCTTTATTTTTTTAGCATGATTTAAAGCAATATAAGCCACTTTTAATGTTTCTAAACCAGAGCCTTGAAAGTCTTGCTGTTGGCATAAGCCAATTCTAAAATCGATGGGTAACACATGTTCCGCAGCAGAAAACGACGGACTTAACTTTTCATTAAAATCAGTTAAAACAAATTCACTTTTTGGGATTAAAAAACCAAATACATCAGCACCTACACGAGAGAGTAATTGAGCTGTGGGGACAATTGCTCTCAAACGCTCAACAATAGCAATAAGTAGCTTATTACCTACATCTTGCCCTAAGCCATCATTTATATCTGAGAAGTTAATAACGTCTAACAAAACAAACACATATTTGTTTTCACTGACGTTTTGAAAATCATCTATGCGCTCAATAAAATCAGTTCTATTTGAAATACCAGTGAGTAGGTCTTTATAAGCTGCATCTCTTAGCTTTACAAACAACCGTATATTATCGAGCGCAATACTAATATTAGTTAAAAATATTTCAGCAAACTGCAGTTGAATATCTGTCGGTGCTCCACCACTCTCAATATATAAAGCAGCTTTGCGGTGCTTACTTTTTAAAATAAAGGTGATGCTGTTATCTGTATATTGATGAGTGAGTTGTCCAAAACAGGCCTCAACCTGAGATAACGCAGTTTGGTTAACATTAACTAATTTTTCACCAAAATATTCTTCGTACTTTTCACACCCGCCCAGAACCTGAATAAAATTTTCACCATCAAGCTTGGTACAAATTAATCCGTTAGATTTACAACCTAAAATAACCCCCATAAATTCAAGTGCTTTATTGCACAATACTTTTATATCTGTTTGCCCCAAAATGTATTTAGAGGCAGATAAAATAGTATTCATCGCTTGCGCTTGATACTCAAGTAGGCATATCTGTTCGTAAGAACGAATAGCAGCAATAAGCGTTGTCACAAGTTTTGAGCGTGTCAGCTCTGTTTTAGTTTTGTAATCGTTTATATCGTATTCACGAATAACTTTTTCTTCGGGGATATTAGCGGCTTGGCCCGTACGTAAAATAATGCGAACGCGTTTGTTATTAAGAGTGTCTCTGACATGTTTAACCACCTGAAAGCCGGCATCGTCAGTTTCCATAATAACGTCTAAAAAAATAACAGATATATCATTGGGCTGAGTAAGTATATTTTTGGCCTCAGCGCCAGAATATGCGTGATGAAACCTAAGCCTAGCACCACCATATTCTAACCCAGATAATGCGAGCTTTGTAACCGTATGAATTTCTTCGTCGTCGTCTACAATTAAAATATCCCAATAACGAGATGGCTCAACAACTATTTCGTCGTCTTGCTGTGGGTCTAAAAATAGAAAATCATTTTGTTCAGACGACATATTTACCCTTTTTCTGGTACTGCTTAATGCTTAAATATTCTAACGTAATGTTTAAAAAGCTATAAATTTAGTTTTTGGCTTATGATCTAATTCATACTATAGTCGATTAACAAAAAGTTGTTACATATATAGTTAAAAAAACTACCAAAGGTATGGTTATTAAATTATTAAAAGTACTGTTCAAATACGTATTAGTTTTACTACTTATAATAGTCGTAGTCGGATTACTGCTGCCTCAAGATTATCGTGTAAGTAAACACTTAGAAATTAATGCAAATACCAGCACAATAAAAACACTTGTTGCAGACTTTAACCAATGGCACACATGGTCACCTTGGCAGCAAGTAGACCCCACCATTGAGTTTATTGTTAATGAACCTGGCGCTGGTGTAGGCGCTCATCAATCATGGGTAGGAAAATGGGGGTATGGTGAAATGACTATAACCTCCCTAAGTGATGATGAAATGTCGTTCAACATATTGCTAAATAATGAACACATTATTGAAGGCACACTCACATTTTCACCGCAGGCAAATGCCAATATCGTGACCTGTTATATTGAGGGACAATCAACGACTCTTCTCATTTCAGGCTATATGGCACTCGTATATGAGTATATTTTAAATAACACTCTAGAGCTTGGGTTAAATAATTTAAAAACCGTAGCACAATTAAGCGATATACAAAGCGTAGCAAATAGCCATGACAGTAAAAACAGCACAAGCACGGATTAATCTAGCTAATATAATAGAATCGTTACTTGGCTACCCTGTGACTAAGGTGCCCAACAACGACACTTCGCCATCATCAGAACAAAGTTACAATACAAAAGGGCAAGTAAAACCGCAGTACAATATAAATAGCGAACACCCTTTGCTGACTCGCGCAAAGCAAAGACAAGATTTACTGGCTATTAAGCGCCAACAAAATATAGAAGCTATCTTAACCAAAGCAATGGAGTTTTGCCCCGATGTAGCTAGCAATAAACACCCTGATGCAGATTGGGTTGAACACTTTATTGCTTTATGTGAGGACACCTCAAATAGCTCTATGCAAGCATTGTGGGCAAAAATTTTAACCGGTGAAACATTAAGCCCGGGGACTTTTTCAATTAAAAGCTTACAAACACTAAAACACATGACTCAGCGCGAAGCCGACTCTTTGCAAAAATGCGTGTCTTTGTCAGGTTATAATGAAAAAGACGATAGCCACTTTATTTTACTTGGCTTTTATAAAAAACCGTCTTTATTTGACCTACTTCGTAAGGGAAATAAAGTGTCATTAAATTTAGGTAAAACAGGAATAGGCTTTCCTGATATTTTAACTTTAATGGATTTGAATTTGCTTTACAGAAAAGAAATCGAATCTGCGGTGCTTAAAGCTGGCCAAGAACTCACGTTGTCGTTTTTATCTCAAAAGGTGACGCTTAAAGCAAAAAATAGTGATTTGGTTTTAAGCTATTACAAATTCACACAAACCGGCGATGAACTATCTAAACTCATACGATTTCCTGTAAATAAAGTATATAAGCAGCTGGTAAACACGGCACTAGAGGGAGAGTTTGATTTAGCGTGGCATCCTACAAAATAGGACGCCACGCTTTGTTTAATTAGAAGGCACTAATTAAAAATGAATCTGAATACCTGCAAACGGACCCGATGCGTCAATATCAGTAGTAATATCATCAATATCGTCAAGCTCTAATACCATTGATCGGTAACCCGCTTTAACAGCAATATCTACAGCTAAGTTATCTACAAGTTCCCAAGCAACACCTACTTGATAATCTTGCACTTTACTATCGTCAATTGCCAAAAGGCTCCCTTCAAAAAACACACTTAAACCAGTAAGTGGTAAGCCTGCTTCTGCACGCGCGTATGCAAGTGGTACAAAACCAGAAAACTCAACAGTTTCAGTAAAGTTTGCGCCGCCATCTTGCGTTGTACCATTAACAATGATGTCACCGTCAAACTGCTTCGCGTTTAGACCTAAATCGATAGAAATCAGGTCATTATCAAATATTTCGTAATACAAAATGTAATCTACATGCGTTAAATCGCTTACAGAATTAACGGTTGTACCCACTACGTAGTCTGAACCATTAAAGCTAAACGTATCATTTAGTACAGTAGAGCCATTTAGCTCAAGTTCTGTATACTTTAATTTAAGATTAGGTACTAATGGCACCGGGTGCTCAAGCGCGGCGTAATAGCTTATGTATGTTTCATCTTCAAAGTTGAAATCTTGAGGTGCATTTGCTTTGTAAGAAAGCTGACCTTCATTATCCGACTGCCAACCATCAACACCTACATATAAACCTAATAGGGTATCAGCCTGAGCTGCAGGTGCTAAACATGCCATAGATAAGGCAGCTGCTAAACAATACTTTTTCATTTTTTATCCTTGCGCTAATAGTTCGCTAAGTTCGATTAAAGCCGCGTTGGCTCTAGAAATATAATTTGCCATAACAAGAGAATGATTAGCAACATAGCCAAAACCATTTCCGTTTAAAATTAGTGGGCTCCACACGGTTTCTTGCGTGGCTTCAAGTTCACGGATGATTTGCTGTAAGCTAACGCGTGCGTTTTTCTTTTCAAGCACATCGTTAAAGTCATACTCTACGGCTTGTAAAAAATGCAGTAACGCCCACGTTGCACCACGAGATTCATAAAACACATCATCTATATCAAGCCATGGTGTTCTTACTTGCTGCTGCAATGGAGCAAGCGTTGCTTGCTTATTTGAAGAATTACCAGCTAAATCAGTATTAACTTTATCTTGCCCAACACTTGCACTTAAACGCTGGCTTAGACTACCTAAACGTTTTTCAGCTTCTTTTAACCAACTACGTAAGTTATCAGCGCGGGCATAAAACTGACTATCGCGCTCATGCTGATGAGCCATTTGCGTACGGTAAACAATTAAGTAATCAATCCCTTTTTGGTACTCGCCCTCAGCACTTGGCCACGCCCAAGCTTCAGAACTTATATTAAATTGAGGTTGTGCTTTTTTAAGCGCTTCGTGTTCAGTTGATTGCGATTGAGAGCGGCTAAAATCTTTTCTCATAGAAAGTGATAAATCACGAACCATTTCAAGTGCGCCATATTCCCAAGCAGGCATATCATCCATAATAATGCTAGGTGGTATAACGTCGTTTGATAAATATCCGCCTGGCTTATCAAGCAGCGTATTTGCAACAGTGATAAGTGTTGATGTAGTAATGTAACCCGTCACCATCGTTTCATTTCGAAGTTGCGCTTGCTCTTTTGCACTTTCAACCACATCAAAACGTGAAGGCTCAGTACTCCAGTAAACGGCAATGGCGTAAAATATAATAAGCAGTATAACTATAATGCCTGCTATTTTTCCTTTGTGTTGCGACATGTAAACTCCTAGTGATGAGAATGTTGTGCTGAAGACTTAGCTTTATTTATTTGCGACTCTAGCGTAACCACCTCAATATTTGTAAATAAGCGATTACCATCACTAAAATATAGCGTTAGTTTGCGTTCTTGCCCTGCTTTTAAAGGCTCTTGTGGCTCAAATACCATTAAATGATAGCCTCCAGGCTGAAAATCGACACTTTCATGCGCTTTCACAACGACCGATTCAACCTTTTGCATTTTCATCATACCATCAACATGTGCATGCTCATGTATTTCAACACGTGCTAGTCCGTCAATACTGGCCTTTGTTAATGTTGCATTTACACCACTATGATTAGAAATAGTTAGGTAGGCGGCACTTGCCTTACCGCCAGGTAAGAACTCTCTAACTTGCGCGTTACTTACTTCAAGTTGTGCGGTATTGGCTGAATGGTTATGGCCAGAGTGCGCAGCCAAAGATGACGAAAAAAAACTAAAAGCCAATGCAGACACAAAAGATAAACACAATTTTGTCATCATTTTAATCCTTGTAAAAACGTAATATCACACGTTAAATTTAACATAGTTAACGGGGAATAGTGAGTTAAATTAAGGATTAAGAAACCACTTTTTTGTTATCAGCCACTAACCAGCACAATACGGCAATAAATAATAATGGCCATGCAATCATCACTGAGCCAAATAGCAAAGCCAAAACAGTACCAATAACAGCCACTGCTGCTGCACCAATCAAACCTAAAGTCACTAACGCAGCAATTGCGGCAACGGCTACAATGGCTATAAGTACACTCACTAATTCAACACCAACCCAGCTCATATCTGCAATCCACAATGGAAACTGCCACGTGTCAAAGTTTAAAAATGAGAATGAGTTAGTAAAAAACACCAAATAAATGAGTATACAAACAGCTATAGCTTTCATTTTAAAATTCCTTAATATGCTTTTCTTCTAAACAGCAATGCGCAATAAAATAACTAAGCGCAACTACAAACGGAAAACTTAAAAACAGTAAAATAGTAACCAAACGTGTTGCCCACACCGGAAAATCTAATCGGTAAGCTAAGCCACTACATACGCCAGATATCTTTTTATTTAGCGTGTCTTTAAACCAACCACGCTGATGATTAAATCGACTCATAATTCCTCCTAGACGCTTTGTTTAGAACTAACATTTAAGCGTGCTTTTAAACTAGCCAGCTCTGTATCAATTTTTTCGTTTTTAACAAGTGACTCGATTTGAGTTGCCGTCGAATTAGCTTTATCAGTTAACTCATACGCCTCGACTTGTGCTTCAATACCCTCAACACGTTGCTCTATTTGCTCAAAACGAGAGAGTGCATGAGCTACTTTATCGCTATTTAACTGAGTATTTATATGCGACCTGGCAACGGCTACATCATGGCGCTGCGCTAGTTGAGCTTGCTTTGTTTTTGCCTCTGCTATTTTTTGTTGAAGGCGTTCACAGTCAGATCTAATTTTTAATAAAGACTCTTGTAAAGTCTCACGTTGGGCTTGTTTCTTTTCAATGCTTTCGCTTACAGCTTGTTTAGAAATGAGTGCTGACTTTGCAAGATCATCACGTCCTTTTTCAATTGCTAACTCAGCTTTAGATTGCCATGTCGCAAGCTCTGCTTTTTTAGTATCAAGGTGGCGGGTAATTGCTTTTTCTTCACATAAAAGCGCAGCGGCTGTGCTTCGGCATTCGTTTAATGCATCCTGCATATCGTTAAGCATTAAGTTAACAAGCTTTTGAGGATCTTCTGCTTTATCAAGCATTGCCACTATATTTGATTGAATAACATCGTTTACGCGATTAACTATTCCCATTGTATTCTCCTGTTGATTTTTAATTAATTACAACGAGTAGATTCCAAGAGTTATGCCAAGTCACTTTATATTAATAAAAGAAGCTTATTATCAAAGAGTTGAAATGAAAAAGATAAGATTAAAATGACCACACACTGAATAGTGCTAAGTATAATTGGCCAATAAATTATGTTTTTGACTAATTTTTAGGATCAAAAAAGCCACTGTATAAGTGGCTTTATATATTACGTTTGAAAAAATTACTCGGGAACAAAGCTAAGTGCTTTATCCATTACAGATAAATCAGCCTGTTTGCCATGGCCGTTCTCTGAAAGGTGACGTCTAAAGCCACGCGCACCAGGTTGCCCCTGAAAAATACCCAGCATATGACGTGCAACATGCCAAAAATTAGCGCCTAATCGCATTTCCTCTTCAATGTAATCATACATAGAGCGCACAACATCATGACGGGTTTGCGTGTTAGCTGTATCGCCGTAAATTTTTTCATCAACCTCGTTAAGCATAAACGGATTACTGTAGGCCTCGCGCCCAACCATAACCCCGTCAATGTATTGAAGATGCTCTAGACTTTGTTCAATCGTTTTCACGCCGCCATTAATACTTAAATCGAGTTGCGGATAATCTTTCTTAAGCTGATATACACGCGGGTAATCAAGTGGCGGGACTTCACGGTTTTCTTTAGGGCTTAGACCATTTAGCCATGCTTTGCGCGCATGGATAATAAAGTCATCACAGCCTACTTTATTACTTGCTTCAATTAACGCACATAAAAACTCATACGAATCTTGCTCGTCTATGCCAATGCGCGTTTTGACAGTCACCGGAATACTAACTTCATTTTTCATTGCCGCAACGCACTGAGCAACCAATTCGGGTTCGGCCATTAAACACGCGCCAAAGCGACCATTTTGAACCCGATCTGACGGGCAACCTACGTTTAAATTAATTTCATCATAACCACGCTCACCGGCAAGCTTTGCACATTTTGCCAATGCCTCAGGATCAGAACCACCCAATTGCAATGCAACAGGTCCCTCATGCTGGTTAAAATGCAAGTAATCGCCTCGGCCAAACAAAATAGCGCCCGTGGTGATCATTTCTGTGTATAGCACGGTGTGCTTTGTCATTTTACGATGAAAAGTACGACAATGACGGTCAGTCCAATCAAGCATTGGGGCGACAGAAAAGCGTCTGTTTAAAGTTGGTTTATCCAAAATATATTCATCCAAATGTAAAACCCAAGTGGGTATAAAAGCAAGGCGTTTAAAGGAGGCGCATTTTACACAAAACCCCGACTAGCAGCAATATTAGCTATATACCTGCAAACCAAAGTAATGCGCAATACCATTTAAAATATTAGTTACTGCAACAGAGCTTAAAATAAGTCCCATTATTCTACTTATAATACTCGCGCCACTATCGCCAATAACTTTATGCACGTGTGTTGCAAGTAAAAGTAATATGAGTACCAAAGCCAAAACAGCAAGCATCATCGAGGACGTCATCAGTTGCTCAATCCAAGTAAACTCTTCATTACGCGTCATAAGCACAGCACCTAACATAGCGCCTGGGCTCGCGATTGAAGGAATAGCCAATGGAAAGATGGCTGTTTCAGTGCTGTCACGTACGCTTTTTATTTCTGTTTCGGGTTTGCTTTCACCAAAAATCATCGACAGTGCAAAAAGCAGTAGTACTATGCCGCCCGCTATCTGAAAAGCCGACAATGGAATTTCAATCGCATTTAATAAAAGCTCACCAGCTACAACAAAAAATAGCAGCACAACAGCCGATACCCCAACGGCCTTAAAGATGACTTTGCGCTTAAATTTATCATCTTCTCCTCGGGTTACTGCGATAAATACAGGTACAGTTCCTATTGGGTCTATCACCGCAAAAAAGAAGATAAAAATGGCTAATAATTCGTTCATTTCGGGGTTTCCTAAATAAAAAGCGCCTAATAAAAACACTGCAACTACAACACAGTATGTTAGTATATCATGGTAGCGTAAGGATAAGAGAATGATGAATATAGAATCACTAGTTAGTAAAGCTAAGCAAGTATGTGAAAACCGTGGCGCTCGTTTTACGCCTATCCGTGAAAAAGTATTTCGCTTATTAGCCAGTGCACAAGGCGGTGTAGGTGCCTATGATCTACTAGAACAACTAAAAATCACTGAGTCTGGTGCCAAGCCAGCCACTATTTATCGTGCATTAGACTTTTTAGCCGAACTAGGATTTATTCATAAAATTGAAAGCACCAACGCATTTATGTTGTGTCATCATTTTGATCATATTCATCCCGTACAATTGCTAATTTGCGACAACTGCGGATATGTTAAAGAACTTCACTCTACCGTTATCTCTCATGAGCTAAACAACTTAGCGGCAGAAAGTGGGTTTGTAGTATCAGGGCAAACAATTGAAGCTCATGGTAAATGTGAGTCTTGCAGAGCTTTATAAAAACAAAATAATTCTTTATGGCTATACTAGTAAGTTGTAGCCATTCAATAGCACAAATTTAAGAGTATTCAGTATGAATGTAGAGTTTATCAATCCTTTTTTATCATCATTAATCAACGTGTTAAGCACCATGGCACAAACACAGTTGAAACCTGGTAAACCGCGCATTAAAACTGATGAAGTCGCCTGTGGCGATGTATCTGGTTTAATTGGTATGGTTGGCCCGCAAACGCGTGGGTCGTTCTCAATCACATTTGACGAAAGTCTAGCTCTTACAATTATGGAACGTATGCTTGGCGAGCGCCCAGACACTATTAATGAAGAAGTCACAGACATGGTGGGTGAAATCACTAATATGGTAACCGGTGGTGCAAAAAACCTGTTAGGCGAAAAAGGGTTTGATTTTGATATGGCTACACCTATTGTTGTTTCAGGTGCGGGCCATACAATAACACATAAAAGCCAAGGCAAAAAAATCATAATGCCATTTAGTAGCGACGCTGGCACAGCCAATATAGAAGTTAGTTTCGATACACTATGAGTTGGCAACAAAAAACAATTTCACTAAAACCTCGTTCTCGGGGTTTTCACTTAATTGATGATGACGTTTTAAACCAACTCCCCGAAATTGCCCACTACAAAGTAGGCTTACTGCATTTATTTATTCAACACACATCAGCAAGTCTAACGATTAACGAAAATGCCGATCCTACTGTGCGTATGGATATGGAAAGTCACTTCAATAAATTTGTACCTGAGCGACAGCCTTATTATCGTCATGATTATGAAGGCGACGACGATATGCCTGCCCACATAAAAACCAGCACACTTGGTTGTGAGTTAAGTATTCCAATTTCAAATGGATACTTAGCTTTAGGAACTTGGCAGGGTATTTATTTAGGCGAGCACCGAGATGTTGGTGGCGCAAGGCGCATTATAGCAACTATTCAAGGTGAGCTGCTTTAACTCAAATTTCAAAACTTCTCAGTCAAAAAGTATCCCCCCCCCTCTTAATTCAACTATACGACCTCAGGATAAAATATCGCTTTATTAATGAAAAGCTGGCTCTGCGCAAAAGTGATAACGTCAAATAATCAAAGCCTGAATGCTGAATATTACAAATAGGAAAAATTAGGTAATAAAGGTTTGAATTATGCTTTTTAATGTAGATATTTTGAAGGGATAAAAATATTGGAGCGGTACACGAGGCTCGAACTCGTGACCTCGACCTTGGCAAGGTCGCGCTCTACCAACTGAGCTAGTACCGCATTTTTACTTCTTTAGTTATTTTACGTTGGTGCGCGACAGGTCGCGTTCAACACTCTAGCAACTGAGCTAGTACCGCATTTTTGGTTAGAAATTGGAGCGGTACACGAGGCTCGAACTCGTGACCTCGACCTTGGCAAGGTCGCGCTCTACCAACTGAGCTAGTACCG